>NZ_JBEXGM010000006.1:0-325313 GCF_040607335.1 Streptomyces sp. NPDC005303
GCGCGTATCGGCCGTCGCCGCCGCCCGCCTGGCAGCCCCGCGGAAGGAGCGGGCCGCCTCCGCGACGCGCCTCGACAAGCAATCAACTCTGCTTGTCGGTCGACTCCTGAGCTTCCGGGCTCTCGGCCACCGCCGGCTCCTGGTTCTCGGCACCTGCCGAAGTCTCCGTCCCGGCGACCTGCGCGGCCACCGCCGCCGAGGTCTCCGCCGACTCCGCGAGCACCTCGTCCGCGACCAGTTCGGCCGCCTCCTTGGCCACCGTCAGCAGCACAGTGTCCTGCGGAGCCTGGTCCTCGAAGTTCTCCGGGTGGTGGCAGGCGACCTGCTGGCCGGGCTTGAGCTCGGTGAGCTTCGGCTCGGTCGTCGTGCAGATCTGTGTCGCCTTCCAGCACCGGGTGTGGAACCGGCAGCCGCTCGGCGGGGAGATCGGCGACGGCACATCGCCCTTGAGCAGGATGCGCTCGCTCTTGGCGTTCCGGCGCCTCGGGTCCGGGATCGGCACGGCCGACATGAGTGCCTTGGTGTACGGGTGCATGGGCGCCCTGTACAGCGACTCGCGATCGGCCAGCTCGACGATCTTGCCGAGGTACATCACCGCGATCCGGTCCGAGACATGCCGGACGACGGAGAGGTCGTGCGCGATGATCACGTACGTCAGGCCGAGCTCCTCCTGGAGGTCGTCGAGCAGGTTCACCACCTGGGCCTGGATCGACACGTCCAGCGCGGAGACCGGCTCGTCCGCCACCACCAGCTTCGGTTTCAGGGCGAGCGCGCGGGCGATGCCGATGCGCTGGCGCTGACCGCCGGAGAACTCGTGCGGATAGCGGTTGTAGTGCTCGGGGTTGAGGCCGACCACCGACAGCAGCCGCTGGACCTCCTTCTTGATCCCGCCTTCGGGAGTGACACCCTGCAGTTTGAAGGGGGCGCCGATGATCGTGCCGATCGTGTGGCGCGGGTTCAGCGAGGAGTAAGGGTCCTGGAAGATCATCTGCACATCGCGGCGCAGCGGACGCATGCCGCCCACGCCGAGGTGCGTGATGTCCTTGCCCTCGAACTCGACCGTGCCACCCGTCGGTTCGAGCAGCCGGGTGATCAGTCGGCCCATCGTCGACTTGCCGCAGCCGGACTCGCCCACGACTCCGAGCGTCTCACCGGCCCGGACCTCGAAGTCGAGGCCGTCGACGGCGTGCACCGCGCCCACCTGGCGCTGGAGCAGGCCCTTCTTGATCGGGAAGTGCTTCTGGAGGCCCGTGACCTTCAGCAGCACCTCGCCGTCCGTCCGACGGGTGTCCTCGCCCTGCGCGGGAATCGTCACCGCTTTCTCGTCACTCACAGCTTCGGCGCAATCTCTTCGGTCCAGATACGCTCCCGCTGCTCCTTGCTCATATGGCAGGCGGCCCAGTGCTGGCTGCCGACCTCGGTCAGTTCGGGGCGAACCGTGCGGGTCACGTCATCCTTGGGGATGTCGGCGTACGGGCAGCGCGGGTTGAAGGCGCAGCCGGACGGGACGTTGATCAGCGAGGGCGGGGAGCCCTTGACCGGGATCAGGCGCTCCTGCTGCTCTCGGTCCAGGCGCGGCATCGAGCCGAGCAGGCCCCAGGTGTAGGGGTGGCGAGGCTCGTAGAACACCTTCTCGGCAGATCCCCGCTCCACGCAGCGGCCGCCGTACATCACCAGGATGTCGTCGGCGAGTTCGGCGACGACGCCCAGGTCGTGGGTGATGACGATGACCGCTGAGCCGAACTCCTTCTGGAGGTCCCGGATCAGATCGAGGATCTGCGCCTGGACGGTCACGTCGAGCGCGGTGGTCGGCTCGTCCGCGATGAGCAGCTCAGGGTTGTTGACCAGCGACATCGCGATCATCGCGCGCTGGCGCATACCGCCGGAGAACTCGTGCGGGTAGTTGTCCACCCGCTTGTCGGGCTGCGGGATACCCACCCGGTCGAGCATCTCGACCGCGCGCTTCTTCGCGGTCTTCTTGTCGACCTTGTTGTGGATCCGGTACGCCTCCGCGATCTGCTGGCCGATCGTGTAGTACGGGTGCAGCGCGGACAGCGGGTCCTGGAAGATCATCGACATCTCACGACCGCGCAGCTTGCGCACCTCGTCCGGGTCGGCGGAGAGCAGTTCCGTGCCGTCCAGCCAGATCTCGCCGGAGAGCTGGGCCTTGCGCTTGCCGTACTGGCCGGCGGTGTGCAGGCCCATGATGCCGAGGGAGGTCACCGACTTGCCGGAGCCCGACTCGCCCACGATGCCGAGGGTCTTGCCCTTCTCCAACGTGAAGGAGAGCCCGTCGACGGACTTGACCAGACCGTCGTCGGTCGGAAAGTGCACCTTCAGGTCGCGCACTTCCAGGAAGGACGTCGGCGCGGGCGAGGTGCTGGTGGGCTCGCCTACGGCCGCTCCGCTCTTGCTCAGTTCCGTCATGTGAGCCTCACTCGGGGGTCGATCACCGCGTACAGGACGTCCACCACGAGGTTGGCGATCAGCACCGCGAGAGAAGTGATCAGGGTGACGCCCAGAATGATGGGCAGGTCCTGGTTCTTGATGGCGGTCAGCACCGCCTGGCCGAGACCGGGCAGACTGAACGTCGTCTCGGTCAGGATCGCGCCGCCGATGAGGGCGCCGAGGTCCATACCGAGCATGGTCAGGATAGGCGTCATCGTGGAACGCATGGCGTGCTTGCCGATGACGACCTGCTCCGTGAGGCCCTTCGCGCGTGCGGTGCGGATGTAGTCCTCGCCGAGGATCTCCAGCATGGTGGCGCGGGTGATCCGGGCGTACATCGCCGCGTACAGGAACGCGAGGGTGACCCAGGGCAGGATCATGCCGCCGATGTAGCCGCTGACGCTCTGGTCGAGTGGCACGTACTTGCCGTCGATCCAGCCCAGTCCGTAGCTGAAGATCGCCAGCGAGAGCAGACCGGTGAAGTAGATCGGCAGGGACACACCGCCGAGGGCGATGACCATCGCGCCCCGGTCCCACAGGCTGCCCCGCTTGAGAGCGGAGAGCACACCGGCCGCGACACCGAAGACCAGCCACAGTACGGCGGCGCCGAGCGCGAGACCCAGGGTCACCGGGAAGCGGTCGGTCAGCACCGGCCAGACGCCCTGCTCGCTACGGAAGGAGTAGCCGAAGCACGGCGCGGCGCAGTGGGTGACATCGCCGCCGGCCGCGTAAGTGCGGCCCACGAAGATGCCCTTGAAGAAGTGCCAGACCTGGACGAAGATCGGGTCGCCCAGGCCCAGCTTCACACGGACCGCTTCGACGGCGGCCGGGTCGGCCTGCTTGCCCACGAAGCTCGTGGCGATGTCCACGCCCGCCCACTTGGGGACGAGGAAGAAGATGCTGAAGACCACCAGGATGATGACCACGAGCATCACTGCGGCGGCGAACAGCCGCCTGAGGAGGTAAGCGAGCACAGCTAACGGCCCGCCGCAGGACCGTGGACCGCCGGAGGGGGTGTCCCCCACGCCTGTTGAGCGATGGGGAACCTCCGGGGGCCCACGGTCCCGCCGCGCCGGCCTTCACCTGCCTTTCGTGCCGTACGGCGGGTGTGCCGGGATTACTTCGTGGACTTCAGACCGATGTTGACGAAGTCGTAGTAGCCGCTGAACGCGTTCGTCGTGTACACGTTGGCGATCCGCGAGGAGCGCCAGTTCAGGAGCCGCTCGAAGACGAAGGGCAGGTAGTACGCGCCCTCGCTCACCTTGTGGTTGATGTCCGTGGCGATCTGCGTCTTCTTCGACTCGTTCAGTTCGGCGTTGTACTGGTCGAACAGACCGTCGATCGTCTTGTCCTTGATCAGACCGTAGTTGTTGTTACCGCTCTGCAGGATGTACTTGCTGCTCCACAGCGGGATGCCGTAGCCCTGGACGGTCGGGAAGTCCGGGCCCCAGCCCATGATGATGATGCCGAGCTTCTTCTTCGCCACGTTCGACGGGGAGCCGATGATGCCGGAGCTCTGCGAACCGTCGTACTGGTAGATGTCGGCCTGGATGCCGACCTTCTTCAGTGCCGCCTGCAGGGACGTGGCCGTGGCCACCTCCTGCTGCTTGTTGTTGCGGACGGCGATGGTGGTCTTGAAGCCGTTCGGCTGACCGCAGGCCTTCAGCGCGTCCTTGGCCAGGGCGTCGTTGCCGGACTTGTTGGCACCGGAGATCTTGTACGGGTCGTACTTCTGGCCCTCGCCACCGGGGATCGACGGCGGGAGCATGTTGGTGCCGATGTCACCACCGGCGACCGGGCCACCGCGCGCGGTCTGCAGCGACACGTGGTCGGCGGCGTAGATGACGGCCTTGCGGCAGTCGATGTTGTCGAACGGCTTGACGCTCTGCGGGAAGACCGCGTAGCGGATGAAGCCGGAGACCGGGTTGTCCAGGTTGGCCTTGTGCTGCTTCAGGGCGATGGTGCGGCCCTGCGGGCCAAGGCCCGTCTGGCTGGCGTCGATGTCGTAGTCGCCGTTGATCAGGCGCTGGTCCATGTCGCTCTGGTTGGTGGAGATGTCCAGAGTGATCTTGTCCGGGTAGGCCTTGCGGACCGGGTCCGAGGAGGCCTTCCAGCTGGTGTTGCGGACCAGGACGAGCGACTTGCCCGGGCTGTACGACTGGAACTTGTACGGGCCGGAGGAGAACGGCTTCAGGCCGTACTTGGACTTGGTGTCCATGTCCTGGCGGACCGGCGAGGCCGTGACCATCGCCAGCACCTGCTTGAAGTCCGAGTTCGGCTTGGGCAGGTGGAAGACGATCGTCTTGGCGTCGGGCGTGTCGATCGCCTTCAGGCCGAGCTTGTCCTTGGAGGTGTCCTTGTACGGACCCTTGTAGGTGGCGTCGGGGTCGAGCATCTGCTGCAGATAGATCGGGCCGCCGGACAGGACGTCCTGCGCCCAGACGCGCTCGATGCCGTACTTGATGTCCTGGGAGGTGATGGCCTTGCCGTCCTCCCAGGTGATGCCGTCGCGCAGGTGGAACGTGTACGTCTTGCCGTCGTCCGTGACCTGGCCCTCGTCCGTGGCGAGGTCGGGAGTGACCTCGGCGCCCTTGGCGCCCGGCTCGGTCTTGTACGTGAGCAGCTGGCGGCTGTAGTAGCGCGCGAAGTCCCACATGAAGCCGTAGTAACCACGCGTGGTGTCCCACGAGTCGGCGTCCTGCGCGGTGACGAACTTCAGCGTGCCGCCCTTCTTGACCTGCGAGGCCTGGGCGACCTTGTTGTTCGCGGCGTCGAAGCCAGCCGCGCCGGTCTTCGACCCCTCGTTGTCACTGCCGCCGCCGCACGCCGCCATGGTCAGCATGCCGGCGACCGCGGCGGCGGCGGCCAGCGCCTGCTTACGCCGCCCTGAGGTGCGTTGGGTAGTCACGATCTCGGATCCTCCGGATTAGATGAGAGACCCCGTGCCAGTGCCACGGGACGCTTGGGGGTATGGCGTTTCAGCGGGAGCCCTTCGGGTCCAGCGCGTCCCGCACGCCGTCGCCGAACAGGTTGAAGGCCAGAACGGTGATGAAGATCGCCACGCCGGGGACGACCATGTACATGGGGTCCGAGTCGTAGTAGTCGATCGCGGTGGAGAGCATCTGCCCCCAGGAGGACGTGGGGGGCTTGACACCCACGCCCAGGAAGCTGAGCGCCGCCTCGGTGAGGATGTTGGTGGGGATCATCATCGTTGTGTAGACGATGATCGGTGCGACGAGGTTGGGCAGCAGTTCCTTCATGAGGATGTAGAACCGCCCGGCGCCCAACGATCGGGCGGCCTCGACGTATTCGCGCTCACGCATCGAGAACGTCTGTCCGCGCACCACGCGTCCGATGTAGGGCCAGCCGAAGAAGCCGATGACCAGGATCATCACGAACACTCGCACGCTGGAGCCGCTCAGGCCGAGCATCTCGTTCGGCATGACGGAGACCAGAGCGATGATGAACAGCAGTTGCGGGAAGGCCAGTAGACCGTCCATGACACGGCTGATGACCGAGTCGACCCAGCCGCCGAAGAACCCGGCCAGGATGCCGAGGACCGTCCCCAGGACGACGGCGACGACCGCGGACAGGAAGCCGACGAGGAGCGAGATCCGGGCGCCGTAGAGGACGCGGGCGAAGATGTCGCGGCCGTTGACCGGCTCGACACCCAGCCAGTGCTCCCCGCTGATCCCGCCCAGGGACCCCTTCGGGGTACTGAACAGCGGGTCGATCAGGCTCTCGTGGTAGGCGTCGGGGTCCTGCCCGTACAGGCTGGCGATCAGCGGGGCGCAGAGCGCGACCACGATGAGGACGAGGACGACGAGACCGCCTGCGAGGGCCAACCTGTCCCGTTTGAGACGCTCCCAGGCGATCCGGCCCAAGGAACGTCCCTGTACGGCCTTCGCTCCGGCGGCGGCGACCGCCGCCTCCTCGGCCGCGCTCGGGGCCGCTTCCGCGGTCGGCTCGTGCAATGGTGCCGTCATCTGGCAGGGACCCCTCTCAACCGGCGGTAGCCGGCCCACGCTTGCCGCTGTAGCGGCATGATCAGTCCGTTGAACATGGGGATGAAGCCCCCTGCAGCGGGAGTCTTCAACGGTTTGGCGATCTGTAGCCAGACTTGGCGGTGAATGGATGCATAACCGTAATGCGGTTATAGGGATTCCGTTATCCGGACGGAATGCGGTGAAGAGCGGACGATCACCAATCTGGACAAAACGGCCGTAATTAGCATCTTTCGACTGCATCTACGCGCGAAGAAAAATCTCGCCGCCCACCCGCCGCCGGAGAGGCGGTCACGGATGACGCACGGTCAGTACCGGCCCTGGGCCGGCGGGTAGCCGTACCCGGCCGCCGGTGACTGGGCGGGCGATCCATGGGCCTCGCGGTCGTAGAAGGGGCGGGCACCGGCGCGCATCCACAGCGCCACCGGGTCGTACTCGTCGGACATCGCCACGGTCGACACCGGCAGTCCGTCCGGGACGGCACCGATGGACTGCTGCATCATCGCGCGCACCGAGTCCACGGCCGAGGGACTGGTGTCGTACACGTCGAGACCGATGGCGAGATACGGCGCTCCGAGCGCCGGCTGCACCCAGGCGCGGCGCAGCGAGCGGACCGCAGGGGTCCGGTGGGCGTTCTGCACGAGCAGGGCGTAGAACTGGGGGATCTCGATGCCGGGTTCGGAGAGCCGGAGCGGTCCCGCGGGCTGGCGCTCCAGGCCGGTCGCGATGCGGCGCAGATCGAGCCAGGGGATGCCGACGCCGCCGCCGGGGGCGTGCGGGTTCAGCCAGAGGCCGTAGTGGTCGGGGTAGAGCGTGCGGGCCACGTCGATGCCGTCGACCACTTCGTACGAGCGGTTCCATCCACTGGCGCTCAGCTCCTGGGCCGAGGTCACACAGGGGGCGTAGCCGTAGCCGTCGACCTGCATGTTTCCGTACTGGGCGTCCGGGGAGCCGGACTGGCCGTGCCACAGGAGCATCCAGATCTGGCCGGAGCCGGGGCTCGCGAGTGCCTTGAGCAATGCCTCGTAGGCGTCGTAGCGCCCGGGCGTCACCTGGCGCAGCATGTGCTCGACCTGGCCGGTCGTGGTGCCGGTTCCGCTGGCGCCGCTCACGTTGTGCCGCCCCTTCTCGAAGGTTGCCCCAGGTATGGGAACAGCTTAAGCGCCTACCGGGTCGGGGCTGGTCGACCGTCGGCGGTGCGGGGCGCGGGTGACGCCCCGGCGGCAGGTCTAGTGGCCGTGCAGGTAGAAGGGCCGTACCTGCTCACGCATCCAGTGGCCCACCGGGTCGTCCGCCACGTCCAGCAGGACCAGATTGACCGGCCACCGCACCGGGGTCTGCCCCAGGGCCCGGCCGAGGGCGTCCATCGGCAGGGTGCGCAGGTCACCCTCCCACTGGGACAGCTCCACGCCCACGAACATGACGGGGTCGGCCGTCTCGATGGCGGCCAGGCAGCGGCGGGCCGTGCGGACCACTCCGGTGGCCGCGAACTCGGCGGCCGCGACCGCCAGGAAGTCGACCGGGTCGTCCTGCCAGTCCGGCTCGTAGAGCTTGACCCGGCCACCGGTGTTGGGCCCGTCCAGCGGGGTGCGGCCCACCCGGCAGAGGTCGGCGACGGCGGCGGGCGGGAGGGGGACGCCGACCACGCCGTCGGGGTTGACCGCGATGCCCACATGCGGGGGCAGCCCGCGGGCGAACTCGACCGCCGGGGCGATGGTGTACGACAGATGGCTGCCGACGACCTGGCGGAACTGCTCCTCGGAGCTGAAGACCGGGACGTACGCCTGGCCGGCGATCTCCAGGGTGGGCAGGTCGAGGGGGCCGCTGTGCGGACCGCCGCCGTTCGGCAGGGGGATCCAGACGAAGCTGCGGCCGAGCACCTCGATGATCCGGCCGCCCGCCGAGGGCATGCCGAGGGAGGCCGAGAGCACCTCCTCCAGCTCGTTGCCGGGCCATCCGCCGTGCGGATGGGGGTGCGGGTACGCCTGCCCTGGAAAGTCCGCGGGAAGATCCGCCGGGAAGTCCATCTGTCTGACCGCCTGCTGTGAACCGCTGTTGATGTGGCTGAAGGCTAGCGGGTGCGACGCGAAGGTGGCTCGGCCCGGAAGCCCGCAGCCTCAGCCCGTGAACCCGATCCGTCGCAGCACGGCCGCCGCGTCCCGGTCGATCAGCACCGCCGAACCGCAGCCCGGGGGCAGGTCACCGCGCTCCACGGAGCGGATCAGCCGGGCCGCCGCCCCCCGGTGCCGCAGGAAGGCGTACCGCGAGACGCCCCGGCCGCGCTCGCGCTGGCCCGCGAGCGCGGTGTCCGCGGTGACGTCGAGCAGCAGCAGATGCAGGGTGCCGCCCCGGCGCCGGGCGGCGCGGGCCAGCCAGCCCCGCACCCAGGCCTGTGTGCCGCAGTCGTGCACGACGACTCCCTCACCGGAGCGCAGGGCACGGCGCAGCCCGGCGTAGTGCGAGAGCCGGACCAGGGGGCGGTAGACGGCGTACGGCAGTAAGCGGGAGAGCCGGCCGTCCCAGCGGTCACGGGTGTCCTGGGAGTCGATCCGGATCCCCTGGACCGCCCGCTTCATCAGCGTGGACTTGCCGCTGCCGGGCAGGCCGGTGATGACGACGAGGTCCCCCGGGCCGAAGAGCAGGGAGTGCGGACCGCGGCCCCCGCGGTCGCGCAGGTCACGGACGACCGGGCGGGTGCCGCGGGCCTCGACGGCCGGGGCCGCGGACTGCTCGGGCAGCGCGATCGCCGAGGTCGTCGCGTACACCGTGGTCCTGTTCACCGTCATCGTCCTCCTCCGGGGTCGGGGTTCCCCTCCCCACCGAGCGTAAAGAGAAGGTAATGGATGATCTCTCGCGTTTCTGTACGCGTACCGCCACAACGCGGTTACAGAAGGAGGAGCAGATGCGGCCCTGCCGTCGGCGTCCGGGGCGTGCGATGATGTCCGCGCCAACTGCATACCGGCCGCTTGAATCCGCGCGGGAGAGTCCCGGGTACGTGTACCCGGGCGCCGAAGGAGCAAGTCCCTCCCTTGAATCTCTCAGGCCCCCGTTACCGCGCGGGCGAGGCACATCTGAAAAGCGGGCCGCCGACTCGAAGGCGGCCCCACCCAAGGTGCAAGCCATGTTCTTCATGGCGAACCTCTCAGGTTCCGATGACAGATGGGGAGGAACCACCTCGCCCGTCACACCCCTGTCCTGGGATCCTTGGAGACGACGTCCGATGAGCAGTTCTGAACCCCGTCGCACCGCGCTCGATGCCCTGCATCGGTCGCTCGGTGCGACGATGACCGACTTCGCCGGCTGGGACATGCCCCTGCGCTACGGCTCCGAGCGCGACGAGCACAACGCGGTACGCACGAAAGCCGGGCTCTTCGACCTCTCCCACATGGGCGAGATCACCGTGACCGGGCCGCAGGCCGCGCAGCTGCTGAACTTCGCCCTCGTCGGCAACATCGCCTCCGTCGGTGTCGGGCGGGCCCGCTACACCATGATCTGCCGGCCCGACGGCGGCATCCTGGACGACCTGATCGTCTACCGGCTCGGCGACACCGAGTACCTGGTGGTCGCCAACGCCTCCAACGCCCAGGTCGTCCTGGACGCCCTGACCGAGCGCGCGGCCGGCTTCGACGCCGAGGTGCGGGACGACCGGGACGCCTACGCCCTGATCGCCGTACAGGGACCGGAGTCCCCCGGCATCCTCGCCTCCCTGACCGACGCGGACCTCGACGGCCTCAAGTACTACGCCGGTCTGCCGGGCACGGTCGCCGGGGTGCCCGCGCTGATCGCTCGCACCGGGTACACCGGCGAGGACGGCTTCGAGCTGTTCGTGAAGCCGGAGCACGCGGTCGAGCTGTGGCAGGCGCTGACCAAGGCGGGCGAGGGCGTCGGACTCGCCCCCTGCGGGCTGTCCTGCCGGGACACGCTGCGTCTGGAGGCGGGCATGCCGCTGTACGGGCACGAGCTGTCGGCCTCCCTCACCCCCTTCGACGCGGGCCTCGGCCGCGTGGTGAAGTTCGAGAAGGAGGGCGACTTCGTGGGCCGTCAGGCCCTGCGCGAGGCCGCCGAGAACTTCAACCACGACCTGCCGCGCGTCCTCGTCGGCCTGATCGCCGAGGGCCGCCGGGTCCCGCGTGCCGGGTACGCCGTCGTGGCGGACGGTGAGGTGATCGGCGAGGTCACCTCCGGCGCCCCCTCCCCGACACTGGGCAAGCCGATCGCGATGGCGTACGTCGAGCCCGAGCACGCCGCGCCCGGCACCACCGGGGTCTGTGTGGACATCCGAGGCAGCCACGAGCCGTACGAGGTCGTGGCGCTGCCGTTCTACAAGCGCCAGAAGTAGCGGCGTAGGTGATGCTGAGCACGAAAGTCACCGCTCACGCATGCCCTCAGCAGTCCCCCATTCACCAGCACTCCCCCGCGTACAGGAGAATTCAGGCCATGAGCAACCCCCAGCAGCTGCGCTACAGCAAGGAGCACGAGTGGCTGTCGGGCGCCGAGGACGGCGTCTCGACGGTCGGCATCACGGAGCACGCGGCCAACGCGCTCGGCGATGTCGTCTTCGTCCAGCTCCCCGAGGTCGGTGACACGGTGACCGCGGGCGAGACCTGCGGCGAGCTGGAGTCGACCAAGTCGGTCAGCGACCTGTACTCCCCCGTCTCCGGTGAGGTCACCGAGGTCAACGAGGACGTCGTCAGCGACCCGGCGCTGGTGAACTCCGCCCCCTTCGAGGGCGGCTGGCTGTTCAAGGTACGCGTCTCGGAGGAGCCGGCCGACCTGCTCTCCGCCGACGAGTACACCGCCTTTTCCGCCGGCTGAGGAGTCGTACACCTGATGTCCGCACTGAACACGCCCCTGCACGAGCTCGACCCGGAGATCGCCGCCGCGGTCGACGCCGAGCTGGTCAGGCAGCAGTCCACGCTCGAGATGATCGCCTCGGAGAACTTCGCTCCGCTCGCGGTCATGGAGGCGCAGGGCTCGGTCCTCACCAACAAGTACGCCGAGGGCTACCCCGGCCGCCGCTACTACGGCGGCTGCGAGCACGTCGACGTGGCCGAGCAGATCGCCATCGACCGGGTCAAGGAGCTGTTCGGCGCCGAGTACGCCAACGTGCAGCCCCACTCCGGTGCCTCCGCCAACCAGGCCGCCCTGTTCGCGCTGGCGCAGCCCGGCGACACCATCCTCGGGCTCGACCTCGCCCACGGCGGTCACCTGACCCACGGGATGCGGCTGAACTTCTCCGGCAAGCAGTTCGACGTGGTCGCCTATCACGTGGACCCGGCGACCGGTCTGGTCGACATGGCCGAGCTGGAGAAGCTCGCCAAGGAGCACCGGCCCAAGGTGATCATCGCGGGCTGGTCGGCGTACCCGCGGCAGCTGGACTTCGCGGAGTTCCGCCGGATCGCCGACGAGGTCGAGGCGTACCTGTGGGTCGACATGGCCCACTTCGCCGGTCTGGTCGCGGCGGGCCTGCACCCGAACCCCGTCGAGCACGCGGACGTGGTCACCTCCACCACCCACAAGACGCTGGGCGGACCGCGCGGCGGGATCATCCTCGCCAGGCAGGAGTTCGCGAAGAAGCTGAACTCCTCGGTGTTCCCGGGCTTCCAGGGCGGTCCCCTGGAGCACGTGATCGCGGCGAAGGCGGTCTCCTTCAAGGTCGCCGCCTCGGAGGAGTTCAAGGAGCGCCAGCGGCGTACGGTGGACGGTGCGCGCATCCTCGCCGAGCGCCTGACGGCCGACGACGCCCGGGAGGCCGGGGTCAACGTGCTCTCCGGCGGCACCGACGTGCACCTCATCCTCGTCGACCTGCGCGAGTCCGAGCTGGACGGCAGGCAGGCCGAGGACCGTCTCCACGAGGTCGGCATCACGGTCAACCGCAACGCCGTCCCGAACGACCCGCGCCCGCCGATGGTGACGTCGGGCCTCAGGATCGGCACGCCCGCCCTGGCCACCCGCGGCTTCACGGCCGAGGACTTCGCCGAGGTTGCGGACGTGATCGCTTCGGCACTGAAGCCGTCGTACGACGTGGAGGCGTTGAAGGCCCGGGTCAAGGCCCTGGCCGACAAGCACCCGCTGTACACCGGCCTGAACAAGTAGTTCCACGGTGGGGGCACCCGACGACGTGTGCCCCCACCCCTTTTGAAGGAGTTCCCGTGGCCATTTCGGTCTTCGACCTGTTCTCGATCGGCATCGGCCCGTCGAGCTCCCACACGGTCGGCCCGATGCGCGCGGCCCGCATGTTCGCCCGCCGCCTGCGCAACGAGGACCTGCTCCCGGCCGTCGCCGCGGTCCGCTGCGAGCTCTACGGCTCCCTGGGCGCGACCGGCCACGGCCACGGCACCCCGAAGGCGGTGCTGTTGGGCCTTGAGGGGGCGTCTCCTCGGACGGTCGACGTGGAGGGGGCGGACGACAGGGTGGCGGAGATCCGGTCCGCGGGGCTGCTGAAGCTGCTCGGCGAGCACGAGATCCCGTTCTCCTTCGACGACGATCTCGTCCTGCACCGGCGCAAGGCGCTCCCGTACCACGCGAACGGCATGACGGTGTGGGCGTACGACGCCTCGGGCGCGGAACTGCTGTCCAAGACGTACTACTCGGTCGGCGGCGGTTTCGTCGTGGACGAGGACGCGGTCGGCGAGGACCGCATCAAGCTCGACGACACGGTGCTGAAGTACCCCTTCCGCACGGGTGACGAGCTGCTGCGCCTGACCAAGGAGACCGGCCTGTCGATCTCCTCCCTGATGCTGGAGAACGAGCGCGCCTGGCGCACCGAGGACGAGATCCGGGCCGGGCTGCTGGAGATCTGGCGCGTGATGCAGTCCTGTGTGGCCCGGGGCATGTCCCAGGAGGGCATCCTGCCGGGCGGTCTGCGAGTGCGCCGACGTGCCGCCATGACGGCCCGTCAACTGCGGGCGGAGGGCGACGCGTTGGCCCACTCCATGGAGTGGATCACGCTGTACGCGATGGCGGTCAACGAGGAGAACGCGGCCGGCGGCCGGGTGGTGACGGCCCCGACGAACGGCGCGGCCGGCATCATCCCCGCGGTCCTGCACTACTACATGAACTTCGTTCCCGGCGCGGACGAGGACGGGGTGGTCCGTTTCCTCCTCGCCGCCGGCGCCATCGGCATGCTCTTCAAGGAGAACGCCTCCATCTCCGGCGCCGAGGTCGGCTGCCAGGGCGAGGTCGGCTCGGCCTGCTCCATGGCCGCGGGCGCCCTCGCCGAGGTCCTCGGCGGCTCCCCCGAACAGGTCGAGAACGCGGCCGAGATCGGCATGGAGCACAACCTGGGCCTGACCTGCGACCCGGTCGGCGGCCTGGTCCAGATCCCCTGCATCGAGCGCAACGGCATGGCCGCGGTGAAGGCGGTCACAGCGGCGAAGATGGCGCTGCGGGGGGACGGCTCGCACAAGGTGTCCCTCGACAAGGTCATCAAGACGATGAAGGACACCGGGGCGGACATGAGCGTGAAGTACAAGGAGACTGCGCGCGGGGGGCTGGCGGTGAACATCATCGAGTGCTGAGGTAACAGGCCCTGACCAGCGGGTCCGTGTCTTTGAGTAATGCAGGACAAGCTTCTTCGGCGGTCACCCGGTACTCGCCGAGGTCGGCCAGGTGGACCGGTGCCCGCCAGGTGCCCGAGGTCGCGTCCTGTCCGGAGTACTGGGTGAAGTCCTCGGTGGATCCGGCTTCAGGTGCGTCGGCCGTCCGCGCCGACCAGGACGGGGCCGCCGGTGGGGTCGTCCGCCTGGGCCGGAGAGAGGCCCGTGACCAGGGTGGCGTACAGGGCGGTCGCCGTGGCTGCCGCGCGGAAGGTGCTGCGTCTCAAGGTGGTGTCCTCAGGGAATCAGCCCGCTCCGGGCGTGAGCGTGAGTATCGAGAACTTGCGGCACGGCACTCACCCGTCGCTCACCCGGGCCCCGTTCCACCGCCCAGGGCGTGCCGCACCAGTTCCACGTCCTTCGTCGGCACCGCGAGGTCGTACGTCCCGGCGCCGGTGACGAGTTCGTACCGCTCGAACTTCGGTGCCAGCCGAACCTTCCCGCCCGTCGGCTTCAGCCGGAACGGTGCTTGAAGGGTCGCGCTCCTGTCTCCCCGCGCGTCTTTCCAGAGCGGCGGCTCACCCGGGGCGAGCCGCAGATGGCCCTGCCGCATCCGGGCGACCTGCTTGCCCCCGCCGACCGAGACCCTGACCTCCCCGCCGATGTTCTGCGTGAACCCGACGACCCGCAGCGGCTGTCCGCCGTCGAAGTCGGCGATGTCCCCCATGGAAGTGCGGCGCCGGATCCCTGTCCAGCGCAGCAGCACGTCCAGCAGGGTCTCGGAGCCGGCGGACCGGCGTTCCGTTCTTGAGCCCGTCATTTCGCCGTCCCCATCCTCAATAGCGCCAACCCGTCCATCAGGCGACCTGCCACGCTGTCTGCAGGGCCAGGCGCGCCACCGCCGCGTCGACGACATCGACCGGCGGCTTCCATTCGAACTCGCGCATCCGCTCGACGAATTCCGTCGGCAGGGTCACGCCATGGCCTCCCACGTAGTGCCTGAGGTCACCGCGCCAGACCCAGGAGCCGTCGGTGAACAGCGACGAGCAGGCCACGAGGTTCTCGCCGCAGCCCAGCAGGCACTGCTCGGTCTCGGTGAATTCGGCGACCACCGGTGCGGCCGCGAGATAGGCGACGGCGAGAGCCGCGGTCTCGCGCCATTCCCCGGATTCCGAGCGCGTCAGTTCATGGATTCCGGGAAGATCGACCGGCCCTTCGAAGAACTCCCGGACAAACCCGACTCTCAGCATGATCAGTGCGCACCTCGCGCCATGGGAAGGAACATCCGCCAGGTCCCCCCAGGCTCCAGGAACGGCTCCTGCGACCCGAGGCTCGGCATGACGCCGACCTTGGTGGTGGGAGTCCAGACGGGCACACCCAGACCATTGGCGACATCCTGCCCCACACCGGATACACCGGAATGACAGACCAGGAGTCTCACACATCCGCCCTGGTAATGCGGATTTCCTCTGACCGCCTCGACGATCTGGAGGGGATTCGTGTCCTCCCCGTCCACGCCGAGCACTCCGCGCGTCGAGCCATGCACGATCACGTCAAGTGATCGCCGCCAAGTAAAGGAGCGGACATGGTTCACCAGTCAGAGGTCAGCGCATGGCCAAGGGAACAACGGCCGGACGGCAGTCGATCCAACGGGAGCCCACTCGCCCTCCAGACAAGGAACAAGGGAAGGTAAAACCCCCGCCATATACAGAACCCGCAGAAAAGTACCGGGCACAGCGCTCGTCGCGTCCGTGCACGAAAACGCCCGCATTCGCTGCACACCAGGCATGACGGACCTGTACGGCGTGTCCCCCGTATTCTCCTCCTCCGTCCGCACGGACGCTGAGGTCGGCGAGGCTGCCGGGTCGCTCGGGGCGGCGCAGGGAAGCGGTCGGGGTTCCCGCGCCGGGCATGTGGGGCATCATCAACTCCCGTCCCCCCCTCTCACTTCAGGGAGCCCCCACATGCTCCGTGGCATCGATGTCAGCGCCTACCAGTCCTCCACCTACAGCACGGAGGGGCTCTCCTTCGTCTTCATCAAGGCGACGGAGGGCCGCTCCTACACCAACCCGAAGCTCTCGGCGCAGACCAAGCACGCCCGCGACGCCGGGCTGGTCGTCGGCTTCTACCACTTCCTGTGGCCCGGCAACCTCACCGCCCAGGCCGAGTATTTCGTCAAACACGCCCCCGAGAAGGGCGGCGACATCCTCGCTGTCGACTGGGAGACCACGGGCGACGGCACCCACGCGAGCAACGCGGAGAAGGACTCCTTCATCCGCAAGGTGAGGCAGCTCCGCCCGAACAACCGGGTCGTCCTCTACACGAACCGGCACTACTGGCTGAACATCGACACCACCTCGTACGCCGGCGACGGTCTCTGGATCGCCGACTACGTCACGGCGGGCAAGCCCCGTATCAAGGCGAAGTGGCGCTTCCACCAGTACACCGACGACCCCGTGGACAAGAACGTCGCCGATTTCGCGAGCAAGGCGGCCCTGCGCGAGTGGGCGACCGAGGCCTGACCCGCGCCCTGCTCGTAGGCTTGCCCCATGGGCGGGAAGGTCACTGCGGTCAGCAGCAACGGGACATACTCCTTCACGAAGCCGAACCGGGAGAGCATCACCTTGGTCGCCGGGTTCGGGGTGGAGGGGGATGTCCATGGCGGATCGACGGTCAAGCACCGGTTCCGGATGAGGAAGGACCCCTCGCAGCCGAACCTCCGGCAGGTGCATCTGATGCACGCCGAGCTGTTCGAGGAGCTCCGTGCGGCCGGGTTCGAGGTCGGCGCCGGGGAGCTCGGAGAGAACGTGACGACGCGCGGGGTCGACCTGCTCGGGCTGTCGGTGGGGACCAGACTGCACCTGGGCGACGAGGCCGTCGTCGAGGTGACCGGCCTGCGGAATCCGTGTGCGCAGATCGACGGCTTCCGCAAGGGCCTGTTGAAG
This sequence comes from Streptomyces sp. NPDC005303, assembly GCF_040607335.1. Taxonomy (NCBI): domain Bacteria; kingdom Bacillati; phylum Actinomycetota; class Actinomycetes; order Kitasatosporales; family Streptomycetaceae; genus Streptomyces; species Streptomyces sp. NPDC005303. Next base: position 16,936 of record NZ_JBEXGM010000006.1, read on the forward strand.
GAGGTCGCCCGGCGGGGTCCGGACGGGGCCGTCCGTTTCCGGTCCGGGATCATGGGTGTCGTCGCGGCGGGGGGTGTGGTGCGCCCCGGGGACACGGTCGGGATCGAGCCACCGGCCGGACCGCACCGGCCGCTCGACATCGTGTGACCGCCGGGGGCCGGTGAGAGGCCCCAGTCGCTCAGCAGCGTGCCCGGCCTGTCGCGCCCGGTCCGCACCCCGCGAACGGATCCTCCAGCTCCGCCCGCAGAATCTCCGCCGCCCCCTCCGCGTCCGCGTGCGCCACCGCCCGCACCAGTGCCGCGTGGGCCTCGTCCGCGGTATTGGGGTCATGGTCGCGCAGGCCGGTCAGGGCCAGCAGCTCGACCAGGCCCTCGCGCAGGACGGGACTGAACTCCCTGAACAGGTCGGCGAGTACGGGGTTGTGCGCGGCCGCGACCACCGCCGCGTGGAAGGTGATGTCCGCGTCCACGAAGGCCGCGTCGCAGGAGGTGGAGGCCGCCCGTCGGCCCTCCAGCGCGAGTTCCATCGCCGCCACGTCCTCGGGCGTACGGCGGCGCGCGGCGAGGCGGGCCGCGTGGACCTCCACCGCCATGCGGACCTCGTAGACGTCCGTGACCGCGGCCCGGCGCAGCCGTGTGGGCCAGTCCTGCACCACCTCCGTGGCGGTGACGAAGACCCCCGCGCCCTGTCGCGGCTGCACCAGCCCCGCCCCGGCCAGCGCCCGCAGCGCCTCGCGGACCGTGGAGCGGCCGACACCGAGTTCCTTGGCGAGCGTGGTCTCACCGGGCAGTTTGGTGCCGACGGGCCAGTGCCCGGTGGTGATCTGCTCGCGCAGCCGCTCGGCGGCCTGATCGACCAGGGGACTGGGGCGTACGGGGCCCAGCGGCATCTGTGGTTCACCAACTCGTGCGAGGACAAAGAGGTACTCAGCCGATTCTCACTTGTCTGAGGAGCTGAGGAGTGACTAGCCTACCTCCGTGATCTTCCGCGGTCTCCTTCTTCTCGGCTGCCGCGGCGGGGCCTGACGCGACCGGCACCCCGCCGCGGGACGCCGTGCTGCCGGTCTCCGTCCGCAGACCGAGCCGAAGGACACACCGTGACCTCCGTCTGGAACCCCCAGCGTCCGAGCCCCATGCCGTTCCACCGCTACCGGCCCTTCGAGGACCGCGTCGACGTGCCGGTCACCGACCGCGGTTGGCCCTCCGCCCGCATCGAGCGCGCCCCGCTCTGGGTCCCCGTCGACCTGCGCGACGGCAACCAGGCCCTCGCCGAACCGATGGACAGCGCCCGCAAGAGCCGCTTCTTCGAACTGCTGGTGCGCATCGGCTTCAAGGAGATCGAGGTCGGCTATCCCTCCGCGAGCCGCACCGACTTCGACTTCGTACGGCATCTGGTGACCGGCGGCGGCGTCCCCGACGACGTCACTCCCGTCGTCTTCACCCCGGCCCGCACGGACTTGATCGACCAGACCTTCGACTCGATCGCCGGCCTGCCGCGTGCCGTCGTCCACCTGTACATAGCGACCTCACCGGTGTGGCGGGACGTCGTCCTCGGCCGGGACCGGAAGCAGGTGTGGCGGACCGTGCGGGAGGCGGCCGAGCACATGGCACGGCGGGCCGAGACCCTCCGAGGCACAGCGGTTCGCTTCCAGTTCTCCCCCGAGACCTTCAATCTCACCGAGCCGGACTTCGTCCTGGAGCTGTGCGACGGGCTGACGGAGCTGTGGGACGCGAGCCCGGACCGCCCGGTCACCCACAACCTGCCCGCCACCGTCGAGATCGCCACCCCGAACGTCTACGCCGACCAGATCGAGTACGCCCACCGCCATCTGGCCCGCCGCGACTCGGTGATCCTCTCCGTCCACCCGCACAACGACCGCGGCACCGGCGTCGCCTGCGCCGAACTCGCCGTGCTGGCCGGGGCCCAGCGGGTGGAGGGCTGTCTGTTCGGCAACGGTGAGCGCACCGGCAACGTCGACCTGGTGACCCTCGCGATGAACCTGTACGCCCAAGGGGTGGACCCCATGGTCGACTTCGGCGACATCGACGCCGTCCGCGAGACGGTCGAGCAGTGCAACCGGCTGCCGGTGCACCCCCGCCACCCCTACGCCGGCGACCTCGTCCACACCGCCTTCTCCGGCACCCACCAGGACGCCATCAGCAAAGGGCTCGCGCACCGGGACGAGCACCCGGACGAGCCCTGGCAGGTCCCGTACCTGCCGATCGACCCGGCCGACATCGGGCGTACGTACGAGGCGGTCATCCGCGTCAACTCCCAGTCGGGCAAGGGCGGGGCGGCGTATCTGCTGCGCACGCACCACGGCATCGACCTGCCGCCCCGCATGCGATCCGACTTCTCCCGGGCCGTCCAGGAGACCACCGACACGAGCGGTCGGGAGATGAGTCCGAAGGAGCTGTACGAGCTGTTCCGGGCCCGCTATCTCACGGAGGGCGAGGTTCGCCTGCACGACGGGACGGCGTACGAGGAGGCGCCCGGCGTCCATCGTTTCGTCGGCACTTTGGAGTGCGACGACCGCGTCGGCGACCATGAGGGCACGGGCGGCAGTGCGCTCTCGGCCTTCGTGGACGCGCTCGCCGGTGCCGGGTACGCCGTCGAGGTCGTCGACTTCGCCGAGGACGGCACGGCGGCCTTCGCCGAGTGCCGCGTCGACGGCCGTACGACGGCCTGGGGCGCCGGCGTGGGAAAGGCCGCCGCCGTACAGGCCGTACTGTCCGCGGTGAACCGGGCGATGCGGTGAGGGAGGTCCTGCGCGCCGAGGACGTGCACGTCGTCCGGGACGGCAGCCCGATCCTCCAGGAGGTCTCCCTGACCGTCCGGGCGGGCGAGCACTGGGCGCTGCTGGGCGCCAACGGCGCGGGCAAGTCCACCCTGCTCAGCCTGCTGGGCGCCCCTGGTCCACCCCACCCGCGGCACGGTCGAGGTGCTGGGCCGCCGGCTCGGCCGGGTCGATCTGCGGGAGCTGCGCGCCCACGTCGGTCACGTCGACCCGCGTCATCCGCTCACCGCGCCCCTGCGGGTCCGGGGTGGTCCTGACCGGGCTGACCAACTCCGTGGCCCCGCTCCCCCGTTGGCGGCCGACGCAGGATCAGCGGGACCGGGCCGATCGGCTCATCGACACCCTCGGCCTCGGCGAACTCGCCGACGCCCGCCGGCCGGTCCTCTCCCAGGGGCAGCGCGGCCGGACGCTCATCGCCCGCGCGCATGGGGGTACCGCCCGGCTCGAGCGAAGCCGAGAGCTGGGGGAGCCCGAGCCGCGGCTCCTGCTGCTCGACGAACCGGCGACCGGCCTCGACCTGCCGGGCCGCGAGCAGCTGATCGAGGCTCTGGACGCCATGCGCCGGGAGCATCCGACGTTGGCCACGGTTCTGGTCACCCACCATCTGGCTGGAGCGCCACGAGGGCCGCTGGACGGTACGGATCCGGGGCCGGGGCCGGACATGACGAAGGGGGCGCCCGTCGGGGCGCCCCCTTCACCGTCGGCTCTACTTGTTCAGGAAGGCCCAGAACTCGTCGAACGACAGGAGCTTGTCGCCGTTCAGGTCGCGGCTCTTGATGATCGCCGCGGCGACCGACTCGGTCACGTTCCAGTCGCCGCCCTGGGCCAGGGCGGACTTGAACTCGGCGGCGGTGATGGTGCCGTCACCGTCCGCATCGATCCGCTCGAACTGCTTGCGTGCTTCCTCGATGTCGATGTGCGCCACCGGTCCGCCCCTTTTCTTGCCTTTGTCGTGTCCTGCTGGCTTTCTGCCGCAGGTCAGATTAGCGGCCCGGTCCGACCTGCGGTGCGGCGCCCACCCGGGGAAACGGCGGTGCCGTGCTCGATCAGGTCTGCGAGGGTGGACCTGCCGATGGGCACGGACTCGGGGAGCGGTGTGATGGAGACCTTGCGGGACATTCTCGACGCGGCGGCCCGGGGGGTGTTCCCGCCCGCGGACGGCGGCACGACGGTCGTACCGCAGGCCTGTCACCGGGACGCGGGCGTGCTGTCCTTCACGGCGCACTCGGTCGTGTTCACCGACGAGGACCCCGCGTGGGTCCACGCCACCCTGCGCGGCCTGGACTGTGACGCGCTGGCCGCGACACTGAACCCCAGGTTCCTGACCGCCTTCCTGGACCGGACCGGGCGCAGGTCCGAGACCGTCGACGCGATGCTGGTCGGTGACCCGCTTCCGGGCGGACCGCCGCTCGCGCTGCGGGAGATCGAGGATGTGGACCATCCCCGCATCGCGTACGCCCGCAGGCGCCGCGACGGCATTCGCGCCTGGACGACAACGGGCGGGGTGCTGCTGACGGGGCGCGGCGTCGGCGGCCGCCTGGAGGTCTCGGTCGAGGTGGACGAGGACGTACGGCACCGGGGTCTGGGGCGGGCGCTGGTGACGGCGGCGAGGCATCTCGTCGAGGAGCCGCTGTGGGCCCAGGTCTCTCCGGGGAACGCCCGCAGCATGCGGGCGTTCCAGGCGGCCGGTTACCGTCCGGTGGGCGCGGAGGCGGTGCTGCTCGCCCCGGTGGGCGCCCGCGGCTCAGCGGAAGATGCCGGTGTGGCCGAGTGAGTACCGCCCCGGCTGGGGGTACACCGCGAGCCCGTGCGGCCCGCTGCCGACCTTGACGCGGGCCAGCTGGGCGCCGGTGCGGGTGTCGATGGCGTAGACCTCGGCGTTGTAGCGGCCGGACAGCCACAGGACCTTGCCGTCGGCGGAGACGCCTCCCATGTCGGGGCTGCCGCCGTCGGGGAGGCGCCACTTCTTGGTGAGCCTGTTCTCGGCGAAGTCGAAGACGGAGACGGTCCCTTCGCCCCGGTTGGAGACGTACATCTCGCGGGAGTCGCGGCTGACGTAGAGGCCGTGGGCGCCCTTGCCGGTGGGCAGCAGGGTCGGCCTGCTGAACGTGTCGCCGTCCAGGACCCACATCCCGTCGGCCATCATGTCCGCCACGTAGAACCGCTTCCCGTCCGGCGAGACCTTGACGTCCTGCGGCATGGCCCCGGCGAAGGGGAGCTTCTCCTGCCCGATCACCTTCATCTTCTCGGTGTCGACCTTCAGCAGCTCTCCGCTGAACTCGCAGGACACGATGAAGTACCTCCCGTCCAGGGAGAAGTCGGCGTGGTTGACGCCGTAGCAGCTGACCGGCACGGTCTTGACCCGCTCCATGGTGTGCGGGTCGCGGAAGACGAGCTCACGGTCGAGGGAGGCCATCACGACGGCGTACCTGCCGTTCGGCGTGAAGTAGAGGTTGTACGGGTCGTGCACGTCGACGGGCTTGCCCGCCTTCCCGGTCCTCGGGTCGATCGGCGTCAGGGTGTTCCCGCGGTCGTTGTTGACCCAGAGGGTCTTCAGGTCCCAGGAGGGCACGACGTGCTGGGGCTGCCGTCCGACCCGGATCGTCTCGAGGACCCCGTACGTCTTCGGGTCGATGACGGAGACGGTGTCGGACTCGGTGTTGGGCACATAGATCCGCGACGGGAAGTCCTTGACCACCGGTGACAGCTTGTTCGGCCGGTCCGCCGCGTAGACGTCCCGCGGGTCGAGGACGGGCGGCATTCCGGGCAGTCCGTGGACCGGCTTCCGCACCGGTTTCACGGGGGCGGGGACTGCGGCCCTGGTGCCGAGGGCCTGGTCCGCTCCGTCCTTGGCCCCGGTGCCGCAGGCGGCGAGGGCGACGAACGCGGCGCCCGCGATCAGGGTGCTCTTCACGAGGTTGCGCTTCAGGGGAGTGGGAGGCATCAGCTGAACAGCTCCGTGGTGGTCACCGCGGCCAGGCCGCGCCGGTCGAGTTCTTCCAGTACGACGGGGAGGGCGGCGACCGTGTCGGCGTACCCGAAGTGCAGGCTCACCACGGACCCTTCGCGGATCTCGGCGAGTACCTTGCGGGCCACGACGGCGGCGCCGGGCGAGGTGAAGTCGAGGGAGTCGACGTCGTAGGAGAGGACGTGGGGGTAGCCGGCCTCCTGGGCCAGCCGCGTGACGAGGGGTGAGGCGGTGGGCGTACGGGAGGGGCGGAACCAGGTCCCGACCGACCCGGTGAGCCGTCGGATCCGTTCCGCGCAGCCGACGATCTCCGCTCTGGCCTCGGCCTCGGACATCGCGTTGACGGCGAGGTGGCGCAGGGTGTGGTTGCCGAGGTCGTGTCCACCGTCGAGGATGCGCCGGCCGATGTCCGGGTGCGCGTCGAGCCAGGTGCCGACGGCCAGTACGGTGACGCGCGCGCCGTGCTTCTCGGCCTCGGTGAGCAGGGCACGGGCGATGGCGGGATCGCCGTCGCCGTGGAAGGTGAGGGCGACCCGGGGGCGGTCGCGGGGGCCGTGGGTGAGCTGGGCGGGCAGGGCGGGCAGGGCCGGGGCTCCGCTGGAGGAGGGGACGGGTTGGGCGCCGGCCTTCCTGGTCGCACATCCCGTGGCCAACGTCAGCCCAGCGGTAGCGAGGAGCACTGCCCGACGATCGGTAGCGGTCACCCGCCCCATTTAAGGGGTTGTGTCGGAGATTGACGCTGATCGACCCACCGGCGATCGCCCCACGGCTATCTGTCCGTCACCCGCATCTCGAACCATGTCGTCTTGCCCCGGGGCAGCAGGTCGACGCCCCAGCGGTCCGACAGCTTGTCGACCAGGAACAGCCCTCGCCCGCTGAGGTCCATCTCCTGCACCGGCATCAGACAGGGCAGTCCGCGCGACGGGTCACGGACCTCTATCCGGATCCACCCCCGCCGACGCCGCATCCGGAGACCGAAGATCCGCGCACCCGTGTGCCGGACCGCGTTGCCGACCAGCTCGGAGACGAGTAGGACCGCGTCCTCGGTCATCTTCGGGGTGAGCCCCCAGTGCCGGAGGACGATCACCTGGGTCAAGCGTCGCGCGGCCGCCGCGGACTCCGGCCGGGACGGCAGCGGAACCTCGGCCTCGGTGGGATCTCCGAACAGTTCGAGCGCCTTCAGCGCGCGCTCGTCCTCGACCGCCGGAGACCAGCGCGCAGCCGTCGCACGGCCGTCTCCCCGCGGCTGTTCGAAACCCTCCAGCCCCGCCATGCCCCCATCATGGCCGCCCAAAGCGCCCGCCGGGGCCGTTCCTGACGAATACGCCCCCCGGAATGCGTCGCTCCGACGGGGTCGATCGGCATATGCCGCAGGCACTTCGTCGCCGTCAACAGCCCTGCTGACCTGCGGCGGAGGCTCATTGGGAGGCAATCGACGGACTCCCTCGACAAGGCAGACTTAAGGTTGCGTTAAGGCTCCCATAAACCGCCCCATCGAGGGACCCGGATCAGACATCGCGTCAATTGCAAGGGGTTCAGAGGAATTTCGCCTTGCCGGGGCCCTCCTCGACGAAGCTCTTCATGCCCCGCTCGCGGTCCTCCGTGGCGAACAGACCCGCGAACCAGTTCCGTTCCACCGCGAGGCCCGTCTCGATGTCGGTCTCCAGGCCCGTGTCGATCGACTCCTTCGCGGCGCGCAGGGCGATCGCCGGTCCCTGTGCGAGCTTCGCGGCCCAGGCGTGCGCCTGGGTGTACACCTCGTCGGCGGGCACGACCCGGTCCACGAGGCCCAGCGTCAGCGCCTCGTCCGCCTTGACCATACGGCCCGTGAAGATCAGGTCCTTCGCCTTGGAGGGGCCGACCAGCCGGGCGAGGCGCTGGGTGCCGCCCGCGCCGGGGATCAGGCCGAGCAGGATCTCCGGCTGCCCCAACTTGGCGTTCTCCGCGGCGATCCGGAAGTCCGCGCACAGCGCGAGCTCGCAGCCGCCGCCCAGCGCGTAGCCGGTGACGGCCGCGACGACCGGCTTGGGGATGCGGGCCACGGCCGTGAACGAGTCCTGGAGCGCGCGGGCGCGCAGGACCATCGCGGTGTGGTCCATGGCCTGCATCTCCTTGATGTCCGCGCCGGCCGCGAACACCTTCTCCCCGCCGTACAGGATCACGGCACGCACGTCCTCGCGCCTCGTCGCCTCCTCGGCGAGCTCCTTCAGTCGGTCCTGGGTGGCCACGTCCAGCGCATTCATGGGCGGGCGGTCGAGACGGATGGTGCCGACACCTTCGGCGACTTCGAGATTCACGGTCATGCAGGCAGGTTAACGGCGACTAACGGCAAGGGCCCCGGTGCCGTACCTCACACCGGGGCCCTTGTCGTCATGAGTGCTACGCCTGCCACTTCTCCCACGACATGTTCCAGCCGTTGAGGCCGTTCTCCGGTGCGACCGTCGCGTCGTCGGAGTTCTTGACCACGACCACGTCGCCGATCATCGAGTGGTTGAAGAACCAGGCGGCCGGTACCCCGCTGTCGTAACCGCCCTTGACGTCACGCAGGCCCACGCAGCCGTGGCTGGCGTTGTAGTTGCCGAAGGCGTCGCCGCCCCAGTAGTTGCCGTGGATGAAGGTGCCGGAGTCGGTGAGTCGGGCGGCGTGCGGGACGTCCTTGATGTCGTACTCACCGCCGTAGCCGACCGTTTCGCCGTTCATCCGGGTCACCGCGAGCTTCTCGCTGATGACCATCTGGCCGTTCCAGGTGTCGTAGCCGGGCTTGCCGGTGGTGACCTTGAGGGTCCTGACGGTCTTTCCGTCCTGGGTGATCTTCATCGTGTGCTTCTCGGCGTCCACGACGGAGACCTGGTTGCGGCCGATGGTGAAGGAGACGGTCTTGTTCTGCTTGCCGTAGACGCCGTCGCGGCCCTCGACCCCGTTCAGGTTGAGGGCGACGGTGACCTTGGTGCCTTCCTTCCAGTACTGCTCGGGGCGGAAGTCCAGGCGGTCGTTGCCGAACCAGTGGCCCTCGACGTCGACGGCCGGCGTGGTCTTGATCGTGATGGCCTTCTCGACGTCCTCGGGGCTGGTGATGCCCCGGGTGAAGCGGATGGAGAACGGCATTCCGACGCCGACCGTCGAGCCGTCCTCGGGCGTGAAGGTGCCGATGAAGGTGTTCTTCGGGGTCAGGGTGGTGAAGCTGGAGTCCTCGGCCGCCGTACGGCCCTCGGAGTCCTTGGCGACCGCGTGCACCGAGTACTTGGTGCCGGAGGCGAGGTGGGTGGACGGCGTCCAGGAGGCGCCGTCCGCGGCTATCTTCCCGGTTATCGCGGTGCCCTTGGCGTCCTTGACCTGGACCTCGGTCAACTTGCCCTTGGTGGCGCCGACCTTGAGGGCGCCACTGGTGTCGACGGACTTCGCGCCGTCCTTCGGGCTGATGGCGACAACCGCCTCGGACTGCTTGGTCTCGCCGGCGGACGAGCCGCCCTTCTCCGCCTTGGCGTCACCGGAACCGGAATTTCCCCCGCCGCAGCCGGTGACGGCCAGCAGCAGAACGCCGAGTATCAGCGCCGACAGCCCTCTGGTCCCGCGCCCCCGCGCGTCAACCGACGCCCCCGATATCGGTCGCACGTTCAAGTGTTTCTCCCCTCGAAGGGCCAGGTCAGGCCCGCTCCCCCGCGCGTTCTACGCACGCGTTGGCGAATATTAACCGCAGACTTTTGAGCATCGTGTGAGTCCAAGGTCACCATTTCGTCCCAACCTCAACGGAAAGTCGGGCCAAGCCGCCCCCCCTGTCACCGCCCCTGTCGGGTTACTTCACCGCGCTGCCCGCCTTCCACTCCTTCCAGCCCATATTCCATCCCCCGAGGCCATTGTCGGGAGCGACCTTTTTGTCATTGCTGTGGACGACCTCGACCACGTCCCCGACGAGGCTGCGGTCGAAGAACCACCCCGCGGGCGTGTCCGAACTGCCGCCCTTCACGTCCCTCAGGCCGACACAGCCGTGGCTGACATTGACCCTGCCGGGGGCGGTGGGCGCCCAGTAGTTGCCGTGCAGGAAGGTGCCGGAGTCGGTCAGCCGCAGGGCGTGCGGGACGTCCGGGATGTCGTACTCACCGCCGAAGCCGACCGTGCGGCTGTTCATGCGGGTCACTTCGAGCATCTCGGTGACGACCATCTTGCCGTTGTAGGTGGTCGTCTTCGGCGCGCCGGCGGTGATCGGCACGGTGGCGAGCAGTTCGCCGTCCCTTCGGACCTGCATGGCGTGCGCGGCCGCGTCGACGAGGGAGAGCTGGCTGCGGCCGACGGTGAAGGAGAAGGTCCGGTACTGGAGGCCGTAGACGTGGGGCGCGCCCTCCACGTCGCGCAGTCGGAGAGCGACCGTCACGCGGGTGCCCGGCGCCCAGTAGTGCTCGGGGCGGAAGTCGAGGCGGCCGTTGCCGAACCAGTGCGGACGGATCTCGACGGACGGCTTCGAGGTGACGTGTACGGCTCGTTCGACGGCGGCGCGGTCCTCGATCTCCCGGTTGAACTCCAGGGAGACGATCATCCCGGTGCCGACGGTGGAGCGGTTCTCCGGGGTGACGTACCCGATGAAGCGCTCGTCGGGGACGTAGGTGGTGAAGGTGGTGTGCCGGGCCGAGCGGCGGCCGTGGGCGTCGAGCGCGACCGCGTCGACGGTGTACTTGGCGGCCAGCGCCAGCTGTGCCTCGTCGGGTTCCCAGCGCAGGCCGTCGTCGGAGAGGTGCCCGGGTACCGGGAACTCCTGCGCGTCCTGGGACTTGACGACGGTGACCGACTCCAGGCGCCCGCTGGGCACCCGGACCCGGAGTCTCTCCTCGGGCGGCACGCCCTTGGTGCCGTCGTCGGGGGCGACCCGGATGACGTCCTCGGGTGCGGGAGGCTTCCCGAACCCGCCGACGCCCCCGATCCCACCGCCCCCGTCCTCGGTACAGCCGGCGGCTCCGGCCAGCAGTCCTGCCCATGTCAGTACGGCGGCCAAAGCGGCCCCCGCGCGCCGAGCGCGCCGATGTCCATGCCTCACGTGGAGCTAAACGACGCGGCCCACCAGGGGGAAACGTGACCTTTGGATCTACGGCAACGAGGACATACCGCCGTTTGTGGGGCGCGGGAAACTGCGCGACAAGCCCCCACAGGCCCGCAGCCGCTCCACAACCGAACCCGTCGCTTCCTCAGGCGCCCCGCCCAACCCGGCGGAGCGAACCCGTGAGTGCGAGGCAAGCGGTGGGCAGAACAGTGGGGAGAACGACGTGAGGGGGTGCCGCGGCCGGGACGCCGTGCGCTCTTTTCCACCTCGTTCCACGAGCCGTGGGAGGCCGACCGGTGTCCAGCGCAGCCGAGCAGGAGGCGGTGACGGAAGCCGCCGAGGAGCGCCCCGCCGCGCTGGTGAACGGGGCGCGGCGGGCGGTACCGGCCGTGCCGGTGTGGCCCGGTGCGCCGACGCCGTTGGGCGCCCGGTTCCGGGTCGGCCCGGACGGGGTGGCCGGGACCAACTTCGCGCTGTGGGCGGGCGGCGCCGAGGCCGTCGAGCTGTGCCTGTTCGACGCGGACGGCAGGGAGACCCGGGCCCGGCTCACCGAGCTCACGCACGAGATCTGGCACGGCTTCGTGCCCGGCGTCATGCCCGGCCAGCGCTACGGCTTCCGGGTGCACGGTCGCTGGGACCCGTGGACCGGCGGCCGCTGGAACCCGGCGAAGCTGCTCCTCGACCCGTACGCCCGCGCCGTGGACGGCGACTTCAGCCTGCCGCCCGAGGTGTACGGCCATGTCCGCGACTGGCCCCAGCAGCAGGTCGCTGACACCGTACGGGACGACCGCGACTCGGCGCCGTACGTCCCGAAGGGTGTGGTGGTCCACGATGACGACGACTGGGCGGAGGACCGCAGGCCGAAGACACCGTGGGCGGACTCGGTGATCTACGAGGTCCATGTGCGGGGCTTCACCGCGCTGCACCCCGGCATCCCGGAGGAACTCCGGGGCACCTACGCCGGGCTGGCGCACCCGGCCGCGATCGAGCACCTCGTCAGACTCGGCGTCACGGCCGTGGAGCTCCTCCCCGTCCATCAGTTCGCCCACGAGGACCACCTGCTGCGCCGCGGTCTCAAGAACTACTGGGGCTACAACTCCATCGGCTATTTCGCGCCGCACGCGGGCTACGCCGCCTCCGGTACGACGGGCCAGCAGGTCGGCGAGTTCAAGCGCATGGTGCGCGCGCTGCACGCCGCCGGGATCGAGGTCATCCTCGACGTGGTCTACAACCACACGGCTGAGGCGGGCGAACTCGGCCCCACGCTGTCGCTGAAGGGCATCGACAACCGGGGTTACTACCGTCTCCAGTCGGACGCCCGCCGCTACGCGGACTACACCGGCTGCGGCAACACCCTGCACGTGGTCCAGCCGCATGTCCTGCGGCTCATCACCGACTCCCTGCGCTACTGGGTGACGGAGATGGGCGTGGACGGCTTCCGTTTCGACCTGGCCGCCGCGCTGGCCCGTTCCATGCACGACGTCGACATGCTGTCCCCGTTCCTCGCGGTCATCGCCCAGGACCCGGTGCTCAGGCGCGTGAAGCTGATCGCCGAGCCGTGGGACGTGGGCTCCGGGGGCTATCAGGTGGGCGCCTTCCCACCGTTGTGGACGGAGTGGAACGACCGCTATCGCAACGCCGTGCGGGACTTCTGGCGGGGCGCGCTCCCGGACGTGCGGGACCTCGGCTACCGGCTGTCGGGCTCCAGCGACCTGTACGCGTGGGGCGGCAGGCGGCCCTACGCCTCGGTCAACTTCATCACCGCGCACGACGGTTTCACCCTGCGGGACCTGGTGTCGTACGAGCGGAAGCACAACGAGGCGAACGGCGAGGGCAACCGGGACGGCACGGACGACAACCGGGCGTGGAACTGCGGGACGGAAGGGGAGACGGACGACGAGCGCGTACGGTCCCTCAGGCGACGGCAGTTGCGGAACCTGCTCACCACGCTGCTGCTGTCGACGGGCGTGCCGATGCTGGTCGCGGGCGACGAGCTGGGCCGCACCCAGCGCGGCAACAACAACGCCTACTGCCAGGACAACGAGATCAGCTGGGTGGACTGGGGGCTGCTGGAGGACCCCGGCTGGAAGGCCCTGTTCGACCTCACCGCCCGGCTGATCGACCTGCGTCACCGGCATCCGGTGCTCAGGCGGCGGGCGTTCTTCTCGGGGCGGGCGCACTCCGTGGACGGCCTGCGCGACCTGGCCTGGTTCACCGCCCGCGGCACGGAGATGACGGAACGGGACTGGTACGCGCCCGCCGCCGGCCTCGGCATGTATCTGTCGGGGCGGGACATACCCGGCCGGGACGAGCGCGGCGCGCCGATCGTCGACGACAGCTTCCTCGCCGTCCTGCACGCCGGGGACCGGCCGGCGAGCTTCCTGCTGCCGGGGCCGCCGTGGGCCGAGCGGTACGAGGTGGTCGTCGACACGTCGAGGGAGGAGCAGGAGGAGGCGCCGGGCGTGGTGCACCGGGCGGGGGCGTCGATCACGGTTCCGGCGCGGGCGGTGCTGCTGCTGCGGGTGGCCGGCTGAGGTCTTGTTGCAGGTCCGTGAACAGCTCATGTGATCGCTGGCCATGGCATCGACCCGCTGACCAGACTCGCTCGCATGCCCGAGATCTCCCGCCGTGCCTTCGGTGGTCTCGTCGGCGGCGGTGCCGTGACCGCCGTCGCCGGTACGACGACCGCCGCCGAGGCCGCTCAAGCTCCCGCCGAACGTCCCTTCAGGGCCCGGACCGGGGGCTCCTCCAGCAGACGCCCCAACCTCCTGGTCATCCTGGGCGACGACCTCGGCTGGGCCGACCTGTCGTCGTACGGCGCCCCGCACATCAGGACGCCGAACCTGGACCGGCTGGCCCGGCAGGGGGTGCGGTTCACCGACGCGTACTCGGGGTCCTCGACCTGCTCGCCGACCCGGTTCAGCCTGTACACCGGGCGGTACCCGGGGCGCACGCCGGGCGGGCTCGCCGAGCCGATCGCGAACAGGACGCAGGGCCTCGACCCGAACCACCCCACCCTCGCCTCTCTGCTGAAGAAGGCCGGTTACGCGACCGCCCTCATCGGCAAGTGGCACTGCGGCTGGCTTCCTGAGTACAGCCCCACCAAGTCCGGCTGGGACGAGTTCTTCGGCAACCGGGGCGGGGTGCTGGAGTACTTCTCCAAGCTCGGCCAGCTCGGCGACTACGACCTCTACGAGGGCGACGCCACCCACAAGGACCTGCGCTACTACACGGAGGTCCTCACCGAGCGGGCCGTGGAGTACGTGAGCCGCGACCACCGCACGCCCTGGCTGCTGAACCTCAACTTCACGACCCCGCACTGGCCCTGGCTCGCCGAGGGCGACGAGGAGACCGGCGCGGAGATCGCCGCGAAGATCCGCGACGCGAAGAGCCAGGCGGAGGTGTCGGCCGCGCTCAACCACTACGACGGCGGCTCGGTCGCCAAGTACACCGAGATGGTGGAGAGTCTCGACGCGGCCGTCGGCGAGGTGCTCAACGCGCTGCGCCGCTCCGGGCAGGAGGAGCACACGCTGGTGTACTTCGCCAGCGACAACGGCGGCGAGCGCTGGTCGTACCTGTGGCCGCTCAGCGGCGAGAAGTTCGTCCTCCAGGAGGGCGGCATCCGGGTGCCGACGATCGTGCGCTGGCCGCACCGCGTCGACGGCGGCCAGGTCAGCCACGAGCCGAACTTCTCCCCGGACTGGACGGCGACCTTCCTGGAGGTCGCGGGGGCACGCCCGGACCCGGCGTACCCGCTGGACGGGACGAGTCTGGCCGGATACCTGCTGCGGGGCGAAGACCTCCCGGAGCGGGACCTGTTCTGGCGCGTGCGGGCCAACCGGGCGCTGCGGCGCGGAGACTGGAAGTACTACCGGGACTCCACCGGAAAGGACCACCTCTACGACCTCGGCGCCGACCTGCGCGAGCAGGCCGATCTCGCCCCGGACCGGCCGGAGTTGCTGGCCGAGCTGAAGGCCGCGTGGGAGAAGGTCGACGCCACCCTGCTGCCGTACCCGGCCGCCTAGCCGAGGATCCCCCGCTCGTACGCCGTCGCGACGGCCGCCGCGCGGTCCTTGACGCCCAACTTGGCGTACAGGTGGGTGAGGTGGGTCTTCACGGTCGCCTCGCTGATGAACAGTTCGCGGGCGATCTCCTTGTTGGACGTGCCCTTGGCGACCAGGGCCAGCACCTCGCGCTCACGGGCGGAGAGGGCTTCGTTGCCGGGGGCGCGGACCGCGGAGACCAGGCGGGAGGCGACGGCCGGGGAGAGGACCGTACGGCCCGCCGCCGCGGCCCGCACGGCCGTGAACAGCTCGTCGCGCGGGGCGTCCTTGAGGAGGTAGCCGGTCGCTCCCGCCTCGATGGCGGGCAGGGTGTCGGAGTCCGTGTCGTACGTCGTCAGGACGAGGACCTTCGCGCGGGCCCGGGCGCGGGTCAGTTCGCGGATGGCGTCCACCCCACCGCCGCCCGGCATCCGCAGGTCCATCAGGATCACATCGGGGTCGAGCGCGGCGGCCCGCTCGACGGCCTCGACGCCGTTGGACGCCTCGCCGAGGACGGCGAATCCGGGCGCGGACTCGAACATGCCGCGCAGACCGTCCCGTACGACGGGATGGTCGTCGACGATCAGCACCGAGATGTCACCGGTCATGGCGGACCAACGGTACGCGAGCCGACAGCGCGGTGCCGTGGCCCGGTTCGGACTCGACGGTCAGGGAGCCCGCGATGCGTTCGGCGCGGGCCCTCATGCCGTCGAGGCCGAAGCCGCCGGCGTGGGTGCGGGGCGGCAGGACGAGGGGGTCGAAGCCGACGCCGTCGTCGCGGATGTCGAGGATGACCTCCTCGCCCAGGAAGGTCAGGGTGACGCCGAGGCGGCCCGCCCCGGCGTGCCGGGAGGCGTTGGAGAGGGCTTCCTGGGCGATGCGCAGGAGGGTGGCCGAGACCTCGTCGTGAAGGTGCTCGGCGGTTCCGGCGACGGTGAACTCGGCGCGGATTCCGGTCCGTTCGCCCCAGTCGGCGACGGTGTTCTTCAGGGCCTGGGGCAGCCCGTCGTGCTCCAGGGCGACGGGGGCGAGGTTGTGCACCGAGCGGCGGGCCTCGCCGAGGCTGTGCCGGGCGAGGTCCATGGCCCGGTGGACGTGCTCGCGGGCCTGCTTCTCGTCGGGGGTGTTCACGACGACCTGGAGCTGGGCGATGATCCCGGTCAGGCCCTGGGCGAGGGTGTCGTGGATCTCGGCGGCGAGCCGCCGGCGTTCGTCGGCCACGCCCGCTTCCCTTGCCTGGACCAGGAGTTGGGCGTGAAGGGCGGCGTTCTCGTCGAGCGCCTGCTGGAGGGCCTCGATGGTCGAGGCGCGCTCCCGGGAGCGCTGCTCCTCCTGCTCGGTGATGTGGGCGACGAACGCCTGGAGGCCGAAGTTGACGAAGAGGAGCCCGGTGAACCCGAGCCACTGGGCGGTGCTGGTCACCGGCAGTCCGCCGACCTGCGCGCCCGCCACGATGACCGCGCTCGCGAACAGTCCGAGCCGCCGCCACAAGCCGGGGATCAGCTCGTCGGCGTCCATGTAGCCGGTGGCGGCGTAGAACGCGAAGAACGGGTTGATCCAGGTGAGGACGAAGGCGATCGCCCAGCGGACGGCGTAGTACGCCGTCCCGGCCCGGGAGGGGCTGCGGCCGCGGTCGGCGCGGCGGTACCGGGTGCCGTGCCACCACACCTGAAGCAGGATCGCGGCGGCGACCAGGGCCCCGGCGGTGTACCACTCGGCGGGGCCGTCCATCAGGTCCGCGGAGACGACCGCGAGGACGGCGCTGACACCGAGCAGCGCGTACGGCCCCCAGATGTGCAGTTGTTCCAGGCGCCGCTCGATCTGCGAGTCCACCGCGGTCATGTCCTCAGTCTGCACTGCCTGTTCCCCTACTCCCAGCGGAACCAGCGCGAGGCGGCAGCCGTGAGCAGTACCGTCCAGGCGACCAGCACGCCCAGGTGGGTCCAGCCCGGCCAGTCGCCGGCCGCGGCCCGGTTCAGGGCCTCGGCGGCCGCGCCGAACGGCGTGTACCCGACGATCCGGGCGAGCACGTCCGGCATGGTCTGCACCGGCGCCCACACGCCCGCGCAGAACATCGCGGGGAAGAACACGGCGGACCCGATGGCGCCGGCGATCTTCGTGGTCCGGGACAGCGCGGAGACCACCCCGCCGAGCGCCAGGGCCACCAGCACGGCGAGGACCAGCGCGAGCAGGTATCCGAGGGGCTGCTCGGGCAGCCGTACGGCGAAGGCGAACCGGCCGACGAGCAGGGCGAGCAGCGCGGACGCCAGGGCGGCACCGCCGTAGACGGTCATCTGCGCGGTGAGCAGGGCGCTCGGGCGGACCGGGGTGGTGGACATGCGGCGCAGGATGCCGCGTTCACGGTAGCCGGTGAGGGTCTGCGGCATGGACTGCAGGCCGCCGACGATCAGACCGAGCAGCACGGCCACGGGGACGTAGACATCGATGGTCCTGAGGCCGCCGAGATCGGCCTCGTGGTGCCGGAAGGACGGGATCGAGCCGAGGATCACCAGGAGCAGGGTCGGGAACAGCAGGATCCAGAACAGGGCGCCGGGTTCGCGGCGGAAGAGCCGGACCTCGGTCCGCAGTACGGCGGTGTTCATACCGCGGCCTCCTGGGTGTCGGTCTTCGTGAGGTCCAGGAACGCGTCGTCGAGGGTGGCGTCGACGACACGGAGCTGGTGGGCGGTGACGTGCCGGCGGGCGAGCAGGGTGATCACGGCGTTCACGGTCTCGTCGGTGCCGGACAGGGTGAGACGGCCGTCCCGGTCCTCGATCGAGGCGAGGGCGGGCAGCGCGTCGAGCTCGTGCGTGTCGAGCGGGGCGGACGGGGTGAAGCTGATGACGGTGGCGCCCGCCGAGCGCTGGATGAGCCCGGCCGGGGTGTCCAGGGCGGCGATCCGGCCCTTGTCGATCACGGCGATCCGGTCGCAGAGCCGCTGCGCCTCCTCCATGAAATGGGTGACCAGCAGAACGGTGACGCCGTTCGCGCGGATGTCCTCGATGAGGTCCCAGGTGTCACGGCGGGCGCGCGGATCGAGGCCGGTGGTCAGCTCGTCCAGGACGACGATCCGGGGGTCGCCGACGAGGGCGAGCGCGATGAACAGGCGCTGCTTCTGGCCACCGGACAGCTTGCCGAACCGGGTGGTGAGCTTCTGGGTGAGCCCAAGGCGCTCGGCGAGCGGCCGCCAGTCGAGGGGCTTGTCGTAGAACGTGCCGCAGAGCTCCAGGGCCTCACGGACGGTGAGCTTGGCCTGGAGTTCGCTCTCCTGCAACTGGGCGCCCAGGACGCGGGACACGCGCGCGTGGTCGGCGACGGGGTCGAGGCCGGTGATCCTGACCCGGCCCGCGTCGGGGACCCTCAGGCCCTCCACGCACTCGACGGTGGTGGTCTTGCCGGCGCCGTTCGGGCCGAGGATTCCGAAGATCTCGCCCTCCTCGACGGCGAAGGAGACACCGTCGACGACGGCCCGGCCGCCGTAGGACTTGCGCAGTTCGCTGACTTCGATGACGGACATGGCATCAGCGTCCCGGTCCGGGCCCCGTCGCCACATCGCCCGTCGCGCTCGACCCGGCATCAGCCGATCGGTGGATGCGACCGTACGACCCGCCCGCGGATCCTCCTGTACGGCCCCTCGAACACGCAGGTCGTAGGGCCTTCGGCCGATTCAGGTCCGGCCAAAACTCGGTGGGCGTTGTCAGTGCCGGTCCGTAGGCTCGCAGCTGATGTCCACGACACCTGTAACCACCAAGGACCGGTCGGCCGTGAGGACCCTGCTGCGTCTGTGGCCGTATGTCCGGCCGGCCCGCGCACGGCTGTTCACCGCCGCGGTCGTCGCCGTTCTCGCCTCCTGTACGGGGCTGGTGATCCCGCTCGTCCTGAAGTGGATGGTGGACGGCCCGGTCGCCGACGGAGACACGGCGGGCGTATGGCTCGGGGCGCTGTACCTGCTGCTGCTCGGGTTCGCGGAGGCGCTGCTGTTCGGGCTGCGGCGGTGGCTGGTGGCCCGCCCGCTGTCGCATGTCGAGGCGGAGATGCGGGCGGGTCTCTACCGCCGTCTCCAGCGCCTTCCGGTGGCCTTCCACGACCGCTGGGCGTCCGGCCAGCTGCTGTCCCGGGCGACCACGGACCTCATGCTGCTGCGCATGTTCCTCGCCTTCCCGCTGACCTTCCTGCTGGTCAACGCCGTGACGATCCTCGTCGGCGTGATCATCATGCTGCTCCAGGACTGGACGCTCGGGCTGGTGATCCTGGGTCCTGCCATCCCCGTGATGATCACGTGCGTCATCTTCGAGAAGCGGTACCACCGGGTGGCGCGGCTCGCCCAGGACCAGGTCGGCGACCTCACGACGGTCGTCGAGGAGAGCGTCCTCGGCATCCGGATCATCAAGGGCTTCGGGCGACACCGTTCCCAGGCGCGGGCCTTCCGGGAACTGTCCGGGAAACTGCGGGGAACCGAGCTGCGCAAGGCGGGGCTGCTGGCCACGATCTGGGGTGTCATCACCACCCTCCCCGAGGTGGCCATCGGGGCCGCGCTGGTGTTGGGCTGTGTGCAGGTGGCCGACGGGGAGTTGTCGGCGGGCACGTTGGTGGCCTTCCTGTCGACGGCTCTTGCGCTCAGGTGGCCGGTGGAATCCATCGGCTTCTTGCTGGCGATGACCCAGGAAGCGGCGACGGCGACGGAGCGCTACTTCGAGGTGATCAATGAAGTGCCGGAGCAGGAAGACACTCCCCGTGGGGGCGCGGGGAACGGCGCGACCAGCCCCCACGAACCCGCAGCCGACGACCAAGGCCTCCGGTTCCGCAGCGTCCGGTTCCGCTACCCCGACGCCCCCGAGGACTCCCCACCGATCCTCGACCTGATCGAGCTCCACATCCGGCCGGGCGAGTCCATGGCTCTCGTCGGCGCGACCGGCAGCGGCAAGACGACCCTCACCGCCCTCGTGCCCCGTCTCCACGAGATCACCTCCGGCCGCATCACGCTGGACGGCGAGGACATCACCGCCATGCCGAGGCAGGAGCTGCGCTCGAAGGTCGCCGTCGCCTTCGAGGACCCCACCCTCTTCTCCACCAGCGTGGGCGACAACGTGCTGATGGGCGCGGACGAACAGGAACTGGACCGCGCCCTGTCCGTGGCCCAGGCCGACTTCGTGCACGCCCTCCCCGAGGGCACCGCGACCAAGGTCGGCGAACAGGGCCTCAGCCTCTCCGGCGGCCAGCGCCAGCGCCTGGCCCTCGCCAGGGCCGTCGTGGGCAGACCGAGGTTCCTCGTCCTGGACGACCCGCTGTCCGCCCTGGACGTCCACACCGAGGCCGCGGTCGAGGCCGCGCTGCGAGAGGTCCTCGCGGACACCACCGCCCTGATCGTCGCCCACCGCCCCTCCACCGTGCAGCTCGCCGACCGGGTCGCCCTGCTGTCGGGCGGCCGCATCACGGCCGTGGGCACCCACCACGAACTGCTTCGCACGAACGCCGAGTACGCCCACCTCATGTCCGGGTCCGGCGAAGAGCCCGGGGAAGCGCTCGACGAAGAGCCCAGGGAAGAGGAGGACGCCCGATGACGGCCCCCACGACGTCCGCGCCCGCGTCGGACGAAGAGCCCGAGCTCTCCAGGCCGAAGGACACCGACGACGCCTTCGACCAGGACCGTCTGCCCGCGCCTCCCAAGGCCACGGCCCTCCTCCTGCGCTCCCTGCTCGCCCCCATGAAGGCGCGGGTCACCGTGACCACGCTCCTGCTGCTGCTCCAGCAGGCGGCGGTGCAGGCGGGTCCGCTGCTGGTGGCGTACGCCATCGACCGGGCGGTGCCCGCGTTCCGTGACCACGACAACGGCCCGCTGATCGCGGTCGGCGCCGGCTATCTGCTGTGCGCGCTGGCCTCCGGCGGACTCCAGTACGCGTTCATCCTGGTCTCCGCCCGCGTCAACCAGGACGTGCTGCTCGACCTGCGCGGCCGGATCTTCCGCCATGCGCAGGCGCTGAGCGTCGACTTCCACGAGCGCTACACCTCGGGCCGGCTGATCTCCCGTTCGACGACGGACGTGGAGTCGCTGCGGGAGCTGCTCAGCGAGGGGCTCCAGGAACTCGTCACCGTCATCCTGTCGTTCCTCTACATCTCCGCCCTGCTGCTCTGGCTGGACCTCGGGCTCGGCGCGGTCGCGGTGGCGTCGTTCGTGCCGCTGTACCTGCTGGTACGGGGCTACCGGCGGCGCGCGGGCCAGGTGTACCGGAAGCGGTCGACCGCGATCGCCGCGGTGATCGTGAAGTTCGTGGAGACGATGAACGGCATCCGGCCGGTGCGCGCGTTCCGCCGCGAGGCCGCCAACGACGCCGACTTCGCCGTACTGAACAAGCGGCACGGGCGGGTCAACGGCGACGCCCTCCTGGAGATGGCCCGCTATGTCGTCAGTTCCCGGCTGGTCGCCAACACGGCCGTCGCGGGGATCGTGCTGTGGGGCGCCTACCGGGTGGCGCAGGACTCGCTGGAGCTGGGTGTGCTGGCCGCCGCGGTGCTGTACCTGCGGCGGCTGTACGACCCGATCGACCGGCTCGGGATGTTCCTGAACTCCTACCAGTCGGCGGCGGCCTCCCTGGAGAAGATCGCGGGCCTGCTGGCCCAGACCCCGACCGTGCCCGAGCCGTCGGCACCCAGGCAGCTCCCGGCCCTCGAGTCGCAGCACCCGGGCCGCGCGGTCGTCTTCGACGGCGTCCGCTTCGCCTATCGCACCGGGGGCGAGGTGCTCCCCCGCTTCGATCTGACCCTGCCCGCCGGACAGACGGTCGCGGTGGTCGGCTCGACCGGCGCCGGAAAGTCGACCCTCGCCAAGCTCCTCGCCCGTTTCTACGACCCCTCGGACGGCCGCGTCCTCCTGGACGGCGTGGACCTTCGCGAGCTCGCCGTGCCCGAACTGCGGCGCGGGGTGGTCATGGTGACGCAGGAGGCGTTCCTGTTCTCCGGCACGGTCGCCGAGAACATCGCGATCGGCCGCCCGGACGCCACCCGCGAGGAGATCGAGCAGGCCGCGAAGGCGATCGGGGCGCACGACTTCATCAGCGCGCTGCCCGACGGGTACGACACGGACGTCCGCAAGCGGGGTGGCCGTATCTCGGCCGGTCAGCGCCAACTCGTGGCGTTCGCGCGGGCGTTGCTCGCCGATCCGGCGGTGCTGATCCTGGACGAGGCGACCAGCTCGCTCGACATCCCGGGCGAGCGGGCCGTGCAGCGCGCGATGGCGACGGTCCTGAAGGGCCGTACGGCCGTGGTGATCGCGCACCGGCTGTCGACCGTGGAGATCGCCGACCGGGTCCTGGTCATGGAGCACGGCAGAATCGTCGAGGACGGCACACCGGCCGAACTCGTCGCGGGCACGGGCCGGTTCGCGGATCTGCACCGGGCCTGGCGGGACAGTCTGGCGTGAGCCGCCACATGTGCGACCAGGGGGATATGTGATCGACGCGTACGAGGATCCAGGCACGCCCGACGTCCGGGGCGGCTGGCGGTATCTGTGGTGGCTGGTGCGCTGTCAGCCGGGGCGGTCCGTGGCCGGGGCGCTGCTGGGCAGTTCCTGGATGGCGCTGCTGGCGGCGACGCCGTATCTGATGGCGAAGGCGATCGACGAGGGCCTGGAGCCGGGCGACTGGGCGGCGCTCGCCGGGTGGAGTTTCGCGCTGTTCGCAGTCGGTTCGTTCAACGCCTGGCTGAGCATCATGCGGCACCGCACGATGACCCGGGTACGGATGGACGCCAACTTCCGCACGGTCAAGGTGGTCGTCGCACAGGCGGTCCGCCTCGGCGCCGCGCTCTCGCGCCGGACCGGGGCCGGGGAGGTCGTCACGATCGGGGTGGGCGACGTGCAGACGATCGCCCAGTCCCTGACCGTCGTCGGCCCGGGTGTCGGTGCCTGCGTCGCCTATCTGACGGTCGCCGGCCTGCTGGTCTCGGTCTCCCCGGTCCTCGCGGCCGTGGTCCTCCTCGGCATTCCGGCGATCGTCCTCCTCGTGGGCCCCTTCCTGTCCCGCCTCCAGGGCGCCGAGACGGAGTACCGCAACCGCCAGGGCGTCCTCACCTCCCGTATCGCCGACCTCGCGGGCGGCCTGCGCGTCCTCAACGGCCTCGGCGGCAAGTCCCTGGTCGCCGACGCCTTCCACCACGACTCCCAGCGCCTGCGGTCCCAGGGCTACCGGGTCGGCGCGGTCACCAGCTGGGTCCAGGCCCTCGGCGTCGGCCTGCCCACCCTGTTCCTCGCCGTCGTCACCTGGCTCGCGGCCCGCCTGGCCGCCGAAGGGGACATCACGGTGGGCGAGCTGGTGGCGGTGTACGGCTATGTCGCGGTCCTGGTGGGGCCGGTGGCGTTCTGGGTGGAGTGCGGGTACCAACTGAGCCGGGGTGTGGTGGCCGCGCGGAGGGTCGTCACCTTCCTGCGCCTGGAGCCACTGGCGGACACCGGCACCAGGGACGCTCCGGCGGAGCCCTCAGTCCTGCACGACCCGGAGTCGGGGGTGAGCATCCTGCCGGGCCGCATGACAGCACTGACCTCGGCGCACCCGGCGGACACGGCAAGGGTCCTGGACCGCCTGGCCCGCTACACCCCGTCCCGGGCGACCTGGGGCGGAGTACCGATGGAGGAGATCCGGCTCCCTCAGATCAGGGAGCACATCCTGCTGGCGGACCACGAGGCGGACCTGTTCGCAGGAAGCCTACGTGAGGTGGTAGCGCCCCAAAGGGGTGCGACCAGCCACAACGCACTGGCAGCCGCCCTGCACGCAGCCGCGGCGGACGACATCGTGCAGGGGCTCCCGGACGGCCTCGACTCCCTCATGGACGCCCAGGCCCGCAACCTCTCCGGCGGCCAGCGCCAACGCATCCGCCTGGTAAGGGCCCTCCTCGCCGACCCGGAAGTCCTCCTGGCCGTGGAACCCACCTCCGCCCTGGACGCCCACACCGAAGCCCTCGTGGCCAAGCGCCTGTGCGAGGCCCGAGAAGGCCGCACCACCGCCGTCACCACCACCTCGCCTCTCGTCCTCGACCACGCCGACACGGTCCTCTACCTGGTCGACGGCAAACTCGGGGCGACCGGCACCCACCAGCAACTCCTCACCGAGGAACCGGGTTACCGCGCGCTGGTCGCCCGAGACGCGGAGGTCATGAAGTGAGCAAGGGCCACCTCCCGATCGCCGACCAGGCCACCGTGCGGCGCGCGTCCGTCCGGTTGATCCGCGAGGACGCCC
The DNA here is from genome assembly GCF_040607335.1 of Streptomyces sp. NPDC005303. NCBI lineage: Bacteria > Bacillati > Actinomycetota > Actinomycetes > Kitasatosporales > Streptomycetaceae > Streptomyces > Streptomyces sp. NPDC005303. The sequence continues at coordinate 41,000 of NZ_JBEXGM010000006.1, forward strand.
GCGCCTTCACCGCCGTACTCGCCCTGAACGCGGCCGCCGCCCTCACCGGCCTCTCCGGACCGTGGCTGCTCGGCCGGATCATCGACGAGGTGCGCGCCGATGCGGGCGTGGCCGCGGTGGACCGGCTCTCGCTCGTCCTGGTGGGGTGCGCGAGCGCACAGCTTCTCCTCGCCCGCTGGGCCCGCTATGTCGGCCACCGCTTCGGTGAACGCACCCTGGCCCGCGTCCGCGAGGAGTTCGTGGAGCGCACCCTGGCCCTGCCCGCCTCCGTCGTGGAACGCGCCGGCACCGGCGACCTCACCGCCCGGGGCACCGCGGACGTCGCGACCGTCGGCACCACACTCCGCGACGCGGGACCCGAACTCCTCATCAACTCCGTGCAGTTCGTGTTCCTGCTCGCCGCGGTGTTCGTCCTCGACCCACTGCTCGGTGCCATCGGTGTGTTCGGTCTGCTGCCCATCTGGTTGGTGCTGCGCTGGTACCTGCGCCGGGCGCGGGACGGCTACCTGGCCGAGGGCGAGGCCACCTCCGACGTCGCCGAGATCCTCGCGGCCACCGCGTCCGGGGCCCGCACGGTCGAGGCGCTGCGGATCGGGGAGCGCCGGGTCAGGGCGAGCCGGGAGGCCCTCGACACGGCCCGCCGCACCCGCCTCTACACCCTCTACCTGCGCAGTGTGTTCTTCCCCGTGGTGGAGGTGGCGTACATCCTGCCCGTGGCCGGCGTGCTCCTGATCGGCGGGATGCTGCACGCGCGGGGCGTGCTGAGCCTGGGCTCGGTGGTGGCGGCCGCCCTGTATCTGCAGCAGCTGGTCACCCCGCTCGACCAGATCCTCGTACGGGTCGAGCAACTCCAGTCCAGTGGTGCCTCGTTCGCCCGGGTGGAGGGCCTCGCCGAGGCGCCGCGCGCCGATTCCGGGGGCTCCCCCACGCCCGACGGCGACCGTATCGACGTCACCGACGTGCGCTACTCCTACGGTCGCGGGATCGAGGTCCTGCACGGCGTCGACCTGACCGTGCGCCCCGGTGAGCGGCTCGCGGTGGTCGGCCCGTCCGGTGCCGGGAAGACCACCCTGAGCAGGCTGCTCGCGGGTGTCGACGCGCCGACCTCCGGATCGGTGACCGTCGGCGGGGTCCCGGTCGTCGGCCTGGACCCCGAGCAGCTGCGCCGCCAGGTCGTCCTGGTCACCCAGGAGCACCACGTCTTCCTGGGCACGGTCCGCGACAACCTCCTCATCGCCGAACCCGGCGCCGGGGACGAGGAGTTGTGGGCCGCCCTGGCCGCCGTGGGAGCCGACGGGTGGGTACGGGAGCTGCCCGAGGGGCTCGACACCGGGCTCGGCGAGGACGGTTGCCGTACGGACGGCTCGCAGGCGCAGCAACTCGCCCTGGCCCGGGTGGTGTTGGCGGACCCGCACACCCTGATCCTCGACGAGGCGACCGCGCTCCTCGATCCCACGACCGCGCGGCACACCGAGCGCGCCCTGGCCGCCGTACTCGAAGGACGCACGGTCATCGCCATCGCGCACCGGCTGCACACCGCGCACGACGCGGACCGGGTGGCGGTGATGGAGAACGGCCTGCTGACCGAGCTGGGCACGCATGAGGAGCTGGTGGCGGCGGACGGGGCGTACGCGGCGCTGTGGGGGTCGTGGCACGGGGGGCCGGGCGGCAGCTGACCCCACAGGACCGTATATCGAACATGAACTACCGGACAACGAACCGTTTCCGGCCAAGTTTCTGACGCGCTCCTGACAGTACGGGCTTTCCGGTGCCACTCTTCCCACGGCCACTTCACAGCAACCTCACAGATCTCTCGCTGTGTTCCGATCTTCGGCCGCCTGCACCTCGTTCCGCGTACCGCCCGGACGGTCGACCCACCGTCCGGTCTCCCCTGGCCGCGCGATCCGCGGCCGCGCAGAAGGAGTCAGTGTTGAGAGACAGTTCCTCCCACAGACGCGCCCCCCACACCCTGCACCGCAAGGCCGCCGCCGTGGCCCTGGTCGGTGTCTCCGCCCTGATCGCCGCGGCCGTCCAGTCGGGCGCCGCCACCGCGGCCCCGGAGAGGGCACCGTCGGCCGCGGGCAAGGTGCTTCCGGGCGCCGAGTCCGTCAAGCTCACTCCCGCCCAGCGTGCCGAGCTGATACGCGCGGCGAACGCCACCAAGGCGGACACCGCCAAGGACCTCGGCCTCGGCGCCAAGGAGAAGCTGGTCGTCCGTGACGTCCTCAAGGACGGCGACGGCACGCTGCACACCCGCTACGAGCGCACCTACGACGGCCTGCCCGTCCTCGGCGGCGACCTCGTCGTGGAGACCACGAAGGCCGGTGCGACCGAGGGCGTCGTCAAGGCGACGAACAAGACCATCAAGGTCGCCTCCGTGACGCCGAAGGTGACCGCGGCCAAGGCGTCGGCGCAGGCGCTGAAGGCCGCGCAGGCCGCCGGCGCCGACAGGGCCGACACCAACCGCGCCCCGCGCAAGGTGATCTGGGCCGGCAACGGCACCCCGACCCTGGCGTACGAGACGGTCGTCGGCGGTCTCCAGGAGGACGGCACGCCGAACGAGCTGCACGTCATCACGGACGCGGCGACCGGCGCGAAGCTCTACGAGTACCAGGGCATCGAGACCGGCACCGGCAACACCATGTACAGCGGCACGGTCACGCTCGGCACCACCCAGTCCGGGTCGACGTACAACCTGACCGACTCGGCGCGCGGCGGCCACAAGACGTACAACCTCAACCGCGGCACCTCCGGCACCGGCACCCTCTTCTCGGGCCCCGACGACGTCTGGGGCAACGGCAGCGCCTCCAACACGGAGACGGCCGGCGCGGACGCGCACTACGGTGCCGCGCTCACCTGGGACTACTACAAGAACGTGCAGGGGCGTTCGGGTATCCGCGGTGACGGGGTCGGGGCGTACTCCCGGGTGCACTACGGCAACGCGTACGTCAACGCGTTCTGGGACGACAGCTGCTTCTGCATGACCTACGGCGACGGCTCGGGCAACACCCATCCGCTGACGTCGATCGACGTGGCCGGTCACGAGATGACCCACGGCGTCACGTCCAACACCGCGGGGCTCAACTACTCGGGCGAGTCCGGCGGGCTGAACGAGGCGACCTCCGACATCTTCGGCACGGCCGTCGAGTTCTACGCCAACAACTCCAGCGACGTCGGTGACTACCTCATCGGCGAGGAGATCGACATCAACGGCGACGGCACGCCGCTGCGTTACATGGACAAGCCGAGCAAGGACGGCGCGTCCAAGGACAGTTGGTACTCGGGCATCGGGTCGGTGGACGTCCACTACTCCTCCGGCCCGGCGAACCACTTCTTCTACCTCCTGTCGGAGGGCAGCGGCACCAAGACCATCAACGGTGTCACCTACAACTCCCCGACCTCGGACGGCCTTCCGGTCACCGGCATCGGCCGGGACAAGGCGGAGAAGATCTGGTTCCGCGCGCTGACCACGAAGTTCACGTCGACGACGAACTACGCGGCGGCCCGCACCGGCACCCTCGCGGCGGCCGGTGAGCTGTACGGCACCACCAGCGCCGAGTACACGGCCGTGGCGAACGCCTGGGCGGGCGTGGCGGTCGGTTCGCGTCCCGGTGGCGGGGGCGGTGGCGGCACCTCGTTCGAGTCGACCACCGACGTATCGATTCCGGACAACGGGGCGGCGGTCAACTCGCCGATCACCGTGTCGGGGCGTACGGGCAACGCGCCCTCGAACCTCGCCGTCACGGTCGACATCGTGCACACCTACATCGGTGACCTCCGGGTGCAGCTGATCGCCCCCGACGGCACGGCGTACACGCTGAAGGCGTACGGCACCGGTGGCAGCACCGACAACCTCAACACCACGTACACGGTGAACGCGTCCTCCGAGGTCGCCAACGGAACCTGGCAGTTGCGGGTCCAGGACAACGCGGCCCAGGACACCGGCTACATCAACGGCTGGAAGCTGACCTTCCCGTAGGCCCGCACCCGCCAAGTCAGGGCGCCGTCCCGGGGGTTCGAAACCCCGGGGCGGCGCCCTCTTTTTACCCTCCCATGACCGACGTCCTGTTGGCGCTTTACCCAGGTCAACTCGCTTTACATGCCTGCAATGTTCATTCAGCCGTCGACTTTCAGCCAACATCACTTGGGGGTCATGACATGTACGCGCCTTGATGCCACGCTTCCTCACAACCGCCGCACAACTTCACAACCACCCCGGAAGGCAACCCCACGCCCTCCGGGCTCCCCCACGAAGGAGCTTGTGTGACCCCCCTCTACGCGCGTCACAAGCGCACCACCCTGGCCATCGCCACCGCCGTCGCGGCCGGGGCCCTGCTCACCACCGGCATGACCGCCGGTGCCGCCTCCGCCCAGACCCCGGCGGAGTCGAGCGGCAAGGCCACGCTCGCCGCCCCGGTCCAGCTGTCCTCGGCCGCGCGCACCTCGCTCATCAAGGAGCGCCAGGCCACCGCCGCCGACACGGCCCAGGAGATAGGCCTCGGCACCAAGGAGAAGCTGGTCGTCAAGGACGTCGTGAAGGACGCCGACGGCACGGTCCACACCCGCTACGAGCGCACCTACGCCGGCCTGCCGGTCCTCGGCGGCGACCTCGTCGTCCACGAGTCGAAGTCCGGTGCGACCCAGGGCGTCTCCAGAGCGACGAAGGCCACCATCAAGGTCGCCTCCGTGACTCCGAAGATCACCGTCGCCAAGGCCGAGAAGCAGGCGCTGACCGTCGCCAAGGCCGCGGGCTCGGACAAGGCCGCCGCCGACGGCGCGCGCAAGGTGATCTGGGCCGGCTCGGGCACCCCCGTCCTCGCCTACGAGACGATCGTCGGCGGCTTCCAGGACGACGGCACCCCGAACCAGCTGCACGTCATCACCGACGCAGCCACCGGCAAGAAGCTCTTCGAGTACCAGGGCATCGAGAACGCGACCGGCACCGGCAAGAGCCTGTACTCGGGCACGGTCAGCCTGGAGACCACACTCTCGGGCTCGACGTACCAGCTGACCGACGGCTCGCGCGGCAGCCACAAGACGTACAACAAGTCCCACGGCACCAGCTCGTCGGCGGGCACGCTGTTCACGGACGCCGACAACACGTGGGGCACCGGCACGGCCTCCAGCTCCGCCACCGACCAGACGGCGGCCGTCGACGCCGCCTACGGCGCGGCGGAGACCTGGGACTTCTACAAGTCCACCTTCGGCCGCAGCGGCATCAAGAACAACGGCGTCGCGGCCTACTCCCGGGTGCACTACGGCAACCAGTACGTGAACGCGTTCTGGGACGACAGCTGCTTCTGCATGACGTACGGCGACGGCGAGGGCAACGTCGACCCGCTGACCTCGCTGGACGTGGCCGGCCACGAGATGAGCCACGGCGTCACCTCGAACACGGCGGGCCTGAACTACTCCGGCGAGTCCGGCGGCCTGAACGAGGCCACCTCGGACATCTTCGGCACCGGCGTGGAGTTCTTCGCCAACAACTCGTCCGACAAGGGTGACTACCTCATCGGCGAGAAGATCAACATCAACGGCGACGGCACCCCGCTGCGCTACATGGACAAGCCCAGCAAGGACGGCGGCTCGGCGGACTCCTGGTCCTCCTCCGTCGGCAACCTGGACGTCCACTACTCGTCCGGTGTCGCCAACCACTTCTTCTACCTCCTCTCGGAGGGCAGCGGCGCGAAGACGATCAACGGCGTGTCCTACAACTCGCCGACGTCCAACGGCTCCACGGTCACCGGCATCGGCCGGGACAAGGCGCTGCAGATCTGGTACAAGGCGCTGACGACGTACTTCACGTCGACGACCAACTACAAGTCGGCGCGCACCGGCACGCTCTCCGCGGCGTCCGCCCTGTACGGCTCCACCAGCGCCGAGTACAAGGCGGTGGCGGCGGCCTGGTCCGCGGTCAACGTGAGCTAGTACCCGGAGAGGCTCCACGGGCGGTACCCGGAACGAAGGCATTTCCGGGTACCGCCCTACTCTTGGGTCCCATGTCCTTCACGTACGACGACGTCGGCGCGACCCGGCGGAGCGGTTTCTGCCCGCCCGGCTTCCACCCCCTGCATGTCCGCACGCGCATAGGCGAGGGCCACGACGTCTTCCGGAAGGCCTCCGAGGCGGTCCTGACCTGGGAGATGCACCGCGCCCTCGGCGTCGGCATAGACGCCACCGCGGACCGCGCGGCCCCCGACGTGGACGTCACGGTCACCCTGGCCGGCGTCATCAAGGCCCCCTGCCGGGTCGTCTGGACCGTCGAGGAACACCGCCGCGCGGGCTGGGCCTACGGCACCCTGACCGGCCACCCCGAATGCGGCGAGGAGTCCTTCGTCGTCGACCGCACGGGCGACGGCACGGTGTGGCTGACGGTGTCGGCCTTCAGCAAGGGCGCGAAGTGGTACTCCCGCGCGGGCGGCCCGGCGACGCGCGGACTCCAGCACGCTTACGCACGGCGGTGCGGGGCCGTACTGCGCAGGCTGTGCGGCGGAGAGGACGCGGGCTGAGGCCGACGGCCCGGCCCGCGCCCCCTTCGCTCACCGCATCAGCACCCCCGCCCCCTCCACCGCGTCCTCCGAAGGCACCGCCACCAGCCCCAGTTCCGCGCCCGACGCCAGCAGCGGATGTGCGGGCAGGATGCGGACCGTGTAACCGAACGGGCCCGTGCGGTCCAGGGACAGGGGGCCTTCGTAGACCCACCGGCCCTCCGGGTCCGGGCCGCCCACCGGCTTGAGCGGGACCGTCGCCGCGTCCGCGATGCGGTCCGCCTCGTCCACGCGGCCGGAGACCGCCTGGATCTCCACATCGTCCGGGCCGAGGGCGCCGAGGCCGACGCGGACCCGGAGTCCGAGCGTGGTGCCGAGTTCGGCCGTGGTCGTCGCGGCCGTGGTCTCCACATGGTCGACCGTCACGCCGTGCCACTGCGTGCGCACCCTGGCCTTCCACTCCGCCAGTTCGCGCGCCGCGTCCGGGGCCATCGCGCGGTGGGCGTGGGCCGCGGGGGCGTAGAGGCGTTCCACGTACTCGCGGACCATACGGCCCGCAAGAACCTTCGGGCCCAGCAGGGTGAGCGTCTGGCGGACCATCTCGATCCAGCGGTCGGGCAGACCGCCCTGGCCGCGCTCGTAGAAGCGGGGGGTCACCCGCTGTTCGAGGAGTTCGTAGAGGGCGTCGGCCTCTATGTCGTCGCGGCGGTCGGGATCGGTCCCCACGCCGTCCGCCGTCGGGATCGACCAGCCGAAGTCGGGCTGGAACCACTCGTCCCACCAGCCGTCGAGGACGGACAGGTTCAGGCAGCCGTTCAAGGCCGCCTTCATCCCGCTCGTCCCGCAGGCCTCCAGCGGCCGCAGCGGGTTGTTGAGCCAGATGTCGCAGCCCGGGTAGAGCTTCTGCGCCATCGCCATGCCGTAGTCGGGCAGGAAGACGATCCGGTGGCGGACCCGCGGGTCGTCGGCGAACCGCACCAGCTCCTGGACCAGCCGTTTGCCGCCGTCGTCCGCCGGGTGCGCCTTGCCCGCCACCACGATCTGGATCGGGTGCTCGGGGTGCAGGAGCAAATCCATCAGCCGGTCGCGGTCCCGCAGCATGAGGGTCAGGCGCTTGTACGACGGGACGCGGCGCGCGAACCCGATGGTCAGCACGTCGGGGTCGAGGACGCCGTCGATCCAGCCCAACTCCGCCGTACCGGCACCCCGTTGACGCCAGGACGCGCGCAGCCGCTCGCGCACCTCCGTCACCAGTTGCTCCCGCAGGGAGCGGCGCAGTTCCCAGATGTCCTGGTCGGGGATGTCGCCGACGGCGTCCCAGCGGTCTGAGCCGCCGACGGTCAGCGCGTCCTCGGTGCGCTGGGCGCCGATCTGCCGGGCACCGAGCCGGAACACCTCGGGCGCGACCCAGGTCGGGGCGTGCACCCCGTTGGTCACGGAGGTGATCGGCACCTCCTCGGGGTCGAATCCCGGCCAGAGTCCGGAGAACATCTCCCGGCTGACCTGCCCGTGCAACAGGGAGACACCGTTGGCGCGTTGGGCCAGGCGCAGGCCCATCACGGCCATGTTGAAGAGGTTGGGTTCGCCGCCCGGGTAGGTCTCCATGCCGAGGGCGAGGATGCGGCCCACGTCCATGCGCGGGAGCTCGGCGTCGGCGCCGAAGTGCCGGGCGACCAGTTCGCGGTCGAAGCGGTCGATACCGGCCGGGACGGGGGTGTGCGTGGTGAACACGGTCCCCGCGCGGACCGCCTCCAGGCCCGCGTCGAAGTCCAGCCCCTGGTCGCAGAGCTCGGCGATCCGCTCCAGGCCGAGGAACCCGGCGTGTCCCTCGTTGGTGTGGAAGACCTCGGGGTCGGCGTGCCCGGTCAGCCGGCAGTACGTCCGTACGGCCCGGACACCCCCTATCCCCAGCAGCATCTCCTGGAGCAGCCGGTGTTCGCTGCCGCCGCCGTAGAGCCGATCGGTCACCCCGCGTTCGCCGAGGTCGTTCTCCTCGACGTCGGAGTCCAGCATCAGCAGGGGCACCCGGCCGACCTGGGCGAGCCAGATCCGGGCGTGCAGCTGCTTGCCTCCGGGCAGGGCCAGCGACACCTGTGCCGGGGTGCCGTCGGCCTCCCTCAGCAGCGCCACCGGCAGTTCGTTGGGGTCGAGGACCGGGTAGTGCTCCTGCTGCCAGCCGTCCCGGGACAGGGACTGGCGGAAGTAGCCGTGGCGGTACAGCAGACCCACGCCGATCAGCGGCACGCCCAGGTCACTGGCGGCCTTCAGATGGTCGCCGGCCAGGATTCCCAGACCGCCGGAGTACTGCGGCAGGGCGGCCGTGACGCCGAACTCGGGCGAGAAGTAGGCGACGGCGGCCGGGAGTTCACCGGTGTGGGCCTGGTACCAGCGCTCACCGGTGACGTAGTCGTGGAGGTCGTCGGCGGCCGCGGTGAGCCGGCGCAGGAAGTGGCGGTCCTCGGCGAGTTCGGCGAGCCGGGCGGGCCGCACGCTGCCGAGCAGCCGTACGGGATCACCGCCCGACGCGGCCCAGTGCTCAGGATCGACGGACTGGAAGAGATCACGGGTCTCCGCGTGCCAGGACCAGCGCAGGTTGCGCGCCAGATCACTCAGGGGCCGCAGGGCATCGGGGAGTACGGGTCGGACGGTGAATCGACGGATCGCCTTCACATTCCACCTCGGCGAGCGTGCGGAGTGGGACACACGGCGGTGTGCGTCCTGTCGTCAACCCCGACCGTATCCGGGCGGAGGGTCTCGTCACCACGGCGCAGTTCACGGCAGAAGGCCGTGTCGCCCGCAAGCCGCTCCGGATCGAACAGTCCTGAAATCGCCGCAACCTCCCCACGTCCTCCCATAGCCGATATGGCCGATTACACCCCCACAGGCGTCCTTGTGGTACTTCACACCGCACGAGAGGCTTCCCCATGGCGTACCGGCCGGCACCGGGTGCTCCCGGTGGACCGCGGCCGGCGTACGCCGAGCTGAGGAGGGGAACGCAAGCCATGGCACGGACGCGAGATCGGCGTCTGCGCTGGGTGGGGGGCCTGACCGCGGCGAGCTGCGCCGCGGCACTTTCGGCCATCGCCCCACCCGCGCACGCCGTACCGGAGGGGCGGATACTCGGCGCCGGAGAGCCCGGCTCCGTCAGCGGGAGTTACCTGGTGACACTCAAGGGGGGAACGAAGGCCCCGTCGGCGGCCGGAAAGGGCCTCGCCGAGAAGTACGGGGCGAGAATCAGCCATACCTACGGCACGGTTCTCAACGGCTACGCGATCGAGGCCGACGAGAGACAGGCCGGCCGGCTCGCGGCGGACCCACGGGTCGCCTCGGTCGTCCAGGACACCCGGGTGACCCTGGAGGGCACCCAGAAGAACCCGCCGTCCTGGGGCCTGGACCGCGTCGACCAGCCGAAGCCGTCGCTGGACAGGTCCTACACCTGGCCGCGGTCGGCGGGCGCCGGGACGACGGTGTATGTGATCGACACCGGCATCCGGATCTCCCACAAGGACTTCGGGGGCCGGGCGTCCTACGGATGGGACTTCGTCGGGGGCGACGGTTCGGCGGGCGACGGCAACGGCCACGGCACCCATGTGGCAGCCACGGTCGCAGGCACCGGGTACGGCGTCGCCAAAAAGGCGGGGGTGGTCGCCGTACGCGTCCTCGACAACGCCGGAACAGGCACGACGACCCAGGTCATCGCCGGTATCGACTGGGTGACGCAGCATGCGCGCAGGCCGGCGGTCGCCAACCTCAGCCTGGCCGGGTATCACAGCGCCGAGCTGGACGCCGCCGTACGCGCCTCCATCGCCTCCGGGGTGACCTACGTGGTCGCCGCGGGCAACGACGGGCTGTCGGCCGGGCTCTACTCGCCCGCGGACGTGCCCCAGGCGATCACGGTCGGCGCGACCGACGCCAAGGACAGGCGGGCGGGCTTCTCCAACTACGGCTCGGCCCTCGACCTGTTCGCACCAGGAGTCTCCATCACCTCGGCGGGCATCGCAGGCGACACCGCCAGGGCGACCTTCTCGGGTACGTCGATGGCGGCCCCGCACGCGGCGGGCGCGGCCGCGCTCTACCTGGCCGACCACCCGAGGGCCACTCCGGCACAGGTCGGCAAAGCCCTGGTGAAATCGGCGGCCTCCAGGAAGGTGTCCGGCCGGGGACCCGGTTCACCGGACAGGCTCCTTCAGGTGCCCGGTTCTTAGGGGAAGTGTCCGCAAGGCGGCCCCGTTCGGCCGGAACGGGGCCGGTTTTGTGTAAAGACATACGCGTGAGTAGTTAGCAAAGTGCCGGATTGCCCACCCGAATAGGGTGGGAAGGCTCCTCCGGTACACGCCTCAGGTAGGTTCACTGAGACGCCACGCAGGACCCCCTCCCCACATCCATCCGCCCACCCGAAGTTGACGCGGACAGGAGCGGTCATGCCCGCCACGCACCACTCGTCAGCACCCCTGACGACCAGCACCGACGCATCCACCACCCACCCCGTCGACCCCGGACCACCGCTCCAGGAGCGATCCTCCACGGAAGCGGGTCCGGCCACGGCCGTCGGGCGCATACCCGTCCTGGACGTCCGCCCGGTCGTCCAGCGCGGACGCCGGCCCGCCAAGGCGGTCACCGGTGAGACGTTCGAGATCTCGGCCACCGTGTTCCGCGAGGGTCATGACGCGGTCGCCGCCAATGTCGTACTGAGGGATCCGGAAGGCCGCGCCGGACCCTGGACCCCCATGCGCGAACTGACCCCCGGCACCGACCGCTGGGGCGCCACCGTCACCGCCGGCCCACCGGGCCTGTGGACCTTCACCGTCGAGGCCTGGGGTGATCCGATCACCACCTGGCGGCACCACGCCCAGATCAAGATTCCGGCCGGCATGGACACCGAGCTGGTCCTGGAGGAGGGCGCCCGGCTCTACGAACGGGCCGCCGCCGGCGTCCCCGACGACGGGCGCAACGGCGTGATCCTCGCGGCCATCCGCGCCCTCCGCGACGAGACCCGGCCGGCCGCCGCCCGCCTCGCCGCCGCGCTGACGCCGGAGGTGGACGCGGTCCTGGCTCGGTACCCGCTGCGGGAGTTGATCACGGCGTCGGAGTCGCTGCCGTTGCTGGTGGAGCGGGAGCGGGCGTTGTTCGGGTCGTGGTACGAGTTCTTCCCGCGTTCGGAGGGCACTGCGGAGCGGCCGCACGGCACGTTCCGTACGGCGGCCCGCCTGCTGCCGGCGATCGCCGCGATGGGCTTCGACGTGGTGTATCTGCCGCCGATCCATCCGATCGGCACCACGTTCCGCAAGGGCCGCAACAACACCCTGTCCGCCGGGCCGGACGATGTGGGGGTGCCGTGGGCGATCGGTTCGCCGGAGGGCGGTCACGACGCGGTCCACCCGGACCTGGGCACGATCGAGGACTTCGACTGGTTCGTCCGGGAAGCCCAGGAGCACGGGCTGGAGATCGCGCTGGACTTCGCGCTGCAGTGCTCGCCGGACCATCCGTGGGTGCAGAAGCATCCGGAGTGGTTCCACCACCGCGCCGACGGGACCATCGCGTACGCGGAGAACCCGCCGAAGAAGTACCAGGACATCTACCCGATCGCCTTCGACGCGGACCTGGAGGGTCTGATCGCGGAGACCACGCGGGTGCTGCGGCACTGGATGGACCACGGGGTGCGGATCTTCCGGGTGGACAATCCGCACACCAAGCCGGTGGTGTTCTGGGAGCGGGTGATCGACGGCATCAACGCCACCGACCCGGACGTGATCTTCCTGGCGGAGGCGTTCACCCGCCCGGCGATGATGCACACCCTGGCCCAGATCGGTTTCCAGCAGTCCTACACGTACTTCACCTGGCGCAACACCAAGCAGGAGCTCACCGAGTACCTGACCGAGCTCTCGGGTGAGGCGGCCTCCTACATGCGGCCGAACTTCTTCGCCAACACCCCCGACATCCTGCACGCCTTCCTCCAGCACGGCGGCCGTCCCGCGTTCGCGCTGCGCGCGGTGCTGGCCGCGACGCTCTCGCCGACCTGGGGCATCTACTCCGGCTACGAGCTGGCCGAGCACACCCCGCTGCGCGAGGGCAGCGAGGAATACCTCGACTCGGAGAAGTACCAGCTCAAGCCCCGGAACTGGGACACCCCCGACAGCCTCGCCCCCCTGATCACCCAGCTCAACACCATCAGGCGGGACAACCCGGCCCTACGGCAGCTGCGCGATCTGCACTTCCACCACGCGGACAAGGACGAGGTGATCGCGTACTCGAAGCGGAGCGGCTCGAACACGGTTCTGGTGGTCGTGAACCTCGATCCGCACCATACCCAGGAGGCCACGGTCTCGTTGGACATGCCGCAACTCGGCCTGGACTGGCACGAGTCGGTGCCGGTGCGCGACGAGCTCACCGGTGAGACCTATCACTGGGGCAGGGCGAACTACGTGCGTCTGCAGCCCGGCGGGGCACACGTCCTCGTGGTCGGCTGGGGGTCCGGGGGTCATCCCCCGGGTGAGCACAGCACCGTCCTGCGACCGTCCACCCCGCAGATCGGAGGGTCACCCACAACATGATCGTCAACGAGCCCGTCCACGACACCTTCGAGGACACCCCCGCCAAGGACCGGGACCCGGACTGGTTCAAGCGGGCGGTCTTCTACGAGGTCCTCGTCCGCTCCTTCCAGGACAGCAACGGCGACGGCGTCGGCGACCTGAAGGGCCTGACCGCCAAACTCGACTACCTGCAGTGGCTGGGCGTCGACTGCCTGTGGCTGCCGCCGTTCTTCAAATCGCCGCTCAGGGACGGCGGCTACGACGTCTCGGACTACACCGCCGTGCTGCCGGAGTTCGGTGACCTCGCCGACTTCGTGGAGTTCGTCGACGCCGCCCACCAGCGCGGCATGCGCGTCATCATCGACTTCGTCATGAACCACACCAGCGACCAGCACCCGTGGTTCCAGGAGTCCCGCAAGGACCCCGACGGCCCCTACGGCGACTACTACGTGTGGGCCGACGACGACAAGCAGTACCAGGACGCGCGGATCATCTTCGTCGACACCGAGGCCTCCAACTGGACCTTCGACCCGGTCCGCAAGCAATACTTCTGGCACCGCTTCTTCTCCCACCAGCCGGACCTCAACTACGAGAACCCGGCCGTCCAGGAGGAGATGATCTCCGCACTGCGGTTCTGGCTGGACCTGGGCATCGACGGCTTCCGCCTCGACGCCGTGCCGTACCTGTACCAGCAGGAGGGCACCAACTGCGAAAACCTTCCGGCAACCCACGAGTTCCTCAAGCGGGTCCGCAAGGAGATCGACGCGTCCTACCCGGACACGGTGATCCTGGCGGAGGCCAACCAGTGGCCGGAGGACGTCGTCGACTACTTCGGCGACTACAAGTCCGGCGGCGACGAATGCCACATGGCCTTCCACTTCCCCGTCATGCCCCGCATCTTCATGGCCGTCCGCCGCGAGTCCCGCTACCCCGTCTCGGAGATCCTCGCCAAGACCCCGGCCATCCCCCAGAACTGCCAGTGGGGCATCTTCCTGCGCAACCACGACGAGCTGACCCTCGAAATGGTCACCGACGAGGAACGCGACTACATGTGGGCCGAGTACGCGAAGGACCCACGGATGCGCGCCAACATCGGCATCCGCCGGCGCCTCGCCCCCCTGCTCGACAACGACCGCAACCAGATCGAGCTGTTCACCGCCCTGCTGCTGTCCCTGCCCGGCTCGCCGATCCTCTACTACGGCGACGAGATCGGCATGGGCGACAACATCTGGCTCGGCGACCGGGACGCCGTACGCACCCCCATGCAGTGGACACCGGACCGTAACGCAGGCTTTTCCTCCTGTGACCCCGGGCGGCTCTATCTGCCGACCATCATGGACCCGGTCCACGGCTACCAGGTCACCAATGTCGAGGCGTCGATGGCGTCGCCCTCGTCGTTGCTGCACTGGACCCGCCGGATGATCGAGATCCGCAAGCAGAACGCCGCCTTCGGCCTCGGCTCGTACACCGAGCTCCCGTCGTCGAACCCGGCGGTGATCGCGTTCCTGAGGGAGTACGAGGACGACCTGGTCCTGTGCGTGCACAACTTCTCCCGGTTCGCGCAGCCGACCGAACTGGACCTGAGCGCCTTCAGCGGACGGCACCCGGTCGAGCTGTTCGGCGGGGTGCGGTTCCCGGCCATCGGCGAGCTGCCCTACTTGCTGACGCTCGGTGGGCACGGGTTCTACTGGTTCCGGCTCCGCAAGGACGCCGCGTAGCCGACGAGGATCGGGCGGGGCGGTTTCCACCGCTCCGCCCGGGGCACGCATCAGTAACACCCCGACCAGCCAGCCCGGGGAAAGGACGCCACGCCATGTCGGAAGCCGTCACCCGTACCGCCACGACAAGTCCAGGCCTCCTCGCCTCGCTTGATCCACTCCTGCGGGAGTGGCTGCCACGGCAGCGCTGGTTCGCGGGCAAGGGGCGCCCGCTCACCGGGTTCTCCCTGGTGGCGGCCACCGAGCTGCTGCCACCCACCGCCAAGCTCGGCCTGTACCACCTGCTGGTCCGCGCCCACCAGCCGCTCACCGTGGGCGCCCCGCCGCACCCCGGGGACTGCTACCAGCTGCTCATAGGCGTGCGCGAGGCGCTGCCGCCCCGGCTGGCGCCCGCGCTGATCGGCCATGTCGAGGAGGGGCCGCTCACCGGCCGCACCGCGTACGACGCCCTCCACGACCCGCTGCCCGCCGAACTGCTCCTGGAGGCCATCCGCTCCGGGACCCGGATCGGCGGGCTCTGTTTCGAGCGGGACCCGCACCAGGAGATCCGGGAGGGTCTGGTGGCCCGGGTGATGACCGCCGAGCAGTCGAACTCGTCGATCGTCTACGGAGATACGTTCATCCTGAAACTCCTGCGCCGCATCGTGCCCGGCGTCAACCCCGACCTGGAGCTGCCGCTGGCGCTGGCCCGCGAGGGCTGCCCCCGGGTGCCCGCGCCGACGGGGTGGCTGCGGGCGGAGCTGGCGGGTGAGTCGTACACCCTCGGTGTGCTCCAGCCCTTCGTGCAGGGCGCGTCGGACGGCTGGGAACTGGCCCTGCGGGAACTCGCCAAGGGTGAGGACTTCAGTGCCGAGGCGCACGCTCTCGGGCGGGCCACCGCCGAAGTGCACACCGCGCTCGCCCGCGCGCTGCCGACCGTGACACTCGGCCACCAGCAGTTGCAGCTGCTGGTCGACGGCATGATCGAGCGGCTGGAGGCGGCCCTCCAGGCGGTCCCCGCGCTACGCCCGCACGCGCCGGGCCTGCGCTCCGCGTTCACCGCGCTGGGGGATCTCGCCGCCGAGGGCAGCACCTGGACCGCGCAGCGCATCCACGGCGACCTCCACCTCGGCCAGTGTCTGCGCTCGGCCGCGGGGCACTGGTCGCTGATCGACTTCGAGGGCGAGCCGTCCAAGCTGCTCTCCGAGCGTCGGCTGCCGCAGCCCACGGCCCGGGACATCGCCGGGATGCTGCGCTCCTTCGACTACGCGGCACACTCGACCGACCTGCCGGTACCGGGCTGGACCGAGGCGTGCCGGGCCGCATACTGCTCCGGATACGCCGAGGTCAGCGGCGTGGACCCGCGGACCGATCCGGTGCTGCTGCGCGCGTACGAGATCGACAAGGCGATCTACGAGGTCGTCTACGAGGCCCGGCACCGCCCGGACTGGCTGCAGGTGCCGATGGCCGCGGTGGCGCGGTACGCGACAACCGACCTGATCTGACCGACCCGACTCCCGCCGAGGAGGCTTTACCCGTGACTCCGCCCACCCCCAGCGGCTCGGAACCGAAGAAGACTGCGAAGAAGAAGGTCGCGGAGAAGGCAGTGACCAAGAAAGCCTCGGCGAAGAAGGCGGAGCCGGTGGTCAAGAAGGCGACCGCGAAGAAGGCTGGCGCCGGGAAGAGGACTGCCGGGAAGACGACTGTCGGCACCGCGGCTGCCGAAACGGTCCGTGCCGTGAAGGCCGGTGCCGAGAAGGTCGGCGCCGAAGCGGCCGGTGCCGTGAAGGCCGTCGCAAAGGGGGGCAGCGGCGAGAAGGCCGTGGCCAAGAAGGCTGGTGCCGAGAAAGCCGTGGCCAAGAAGGCTGGTGCCGAGAAAGCCGTGGCCAAGAAGGCGCTGGTCAAGGAGGCAGGCGTCGACAAGCCGGCCGTGAAGAAGGCCACCGCCAAGAAGGCCGCCGCGAAGAAGGTGACGGCCAAGAAGACAACCGCCAAGAAGGTGGCGGCCAAGAAGACCCCGGTGCCGAAGGCGGCCGGTGAGAGCCCCGTGGCGGAGCCGGTCGCAGTGCCGGTCGCGGAGCCGGTCCCCGCACCGGACGCATCCCTCTCGGTCCCGGCCGCGTCACCGGAGGTACCCGCCGACGACCGGGACCGGCTGCTCTCCGGCACCCACCACGACCCGCACGGGGTGCTCGGCGCGCACCCGGTTCCCGGCGGGGTGGCTTTCCGGGTGTTCCGCCCGTACGCCCTCGGTGTCACGGTCGTGGCCGGGGACGTGCGGGCCGAACTGCACGACGACGGTGACGGCTTCTTCTCCACCCTGCTGCCGATGCGCGAGATCCCCGCCTACCGGCTGCTCGTCGCGTACGAGGAGACGGTCCAGGACACCGAGGACGCCTACACCTTCCTGCCCGCGCTCGGCGACCTCGACCTGCACCTGCTCGGCGAGGGCCGGCACGAGCAGCTGTGGACGGCCCTGGGCGCGCGGCCCATGACCCACCAGGGCGTGCCGGGAACCCGCTTCACGGTGTGGGCGCCGAACGCGCGCGGTGTGCGAGTGGCCGGCACCTTCAACTTCTGGGACCCCTCGGCGTTCGCGATGCGCTCGCTGGGCTCCACCGGCGTCTGGGAGCTGTTCGTGCCCGGCGTCGGCGAGGGCGAGCTGTACAAGTTCGAGATCACCCGCCCCGACGGCTCCAAGACCCTGCGCGCGGACCCGCTGGCCCGCCGCACGGAGGTCCCGCCCAACACCTCCTCGATCATCCACGCATCGCACCACGAGTGGGGGGACGGGGAGTGGCTGGCCCGCCGCGCGGAGGGCGCTCCCGCGCATGAAGCCGCCTTCTCGGTCTACGAGATCCATCTCCCGTCCTGGCGACCGGGCCTGACGTACCGTCAGCTCGCCGAGCAACTGCCCGCCTACGTCAAGGACCTGGGCTTCACCCACGTCGAGCTGATGCCGGTCGCCGAGCACCCCTTCGGCGGCTCCTGGGGCTACCAGGTCACCGGCTTCTACGCGCCCACGGCGCGTCTGGGCACCCCCGACGACTTCAAGTACCTCGTCGACGCGCTCCACCAGGCCGGCATCGGCGTACTGATGGACTGGGTGCCGGCCCACTTCCCGCGCGACGACTGGGCGCTCGCCGAGTTCGACGGCCGCACCCTGTACGAGCACGAGGACCCGCTCCGCGCGGCGCACCCCGACTGGGGCACGCTGGAGTTCGACTACGGCCGCCGCGAGGTGCGCAACTTCCTGGTCGCCAACGCCGTGTACTGGTGCGAGGAGTTCCACATCGACGGCCTGCGGGTCGACGCGGTCGCCTCGATGCTCTACCTCGACTACTCGCGCGAACCGGGCCAGTGGATCCCGAACGTGCACGGCGGCCGGGAGAACCTGGACGCGGTGGACTTCCTCCAGGAGATGAACGCGACCGTGTACCGTCGGGTGCCGGGCGTGGTGACGATCGCGGAGGAGTCGACGGCCTGGGACGGTGTGACGCGCGCGACGCACCACATGGGCCCGGGCGGCTTCGGCGGTCTCGGATTCGGCCTGAAGTGGAACATGGGCTGGATGCACGACTCGCTGGACTACATGGCCCACGAGCCCGTGCACCGCAAGTACCACCACCACGAGATGACGTTCTCGATGGTGTACGCGTACAGCGAGAACTACGTCCTGCCGATCTCCCACGACGAGGTCGTCCACGGCAAACGCTCACTGGTGTCGAAGATGCCGGGTGACTGGTGGCAGCAGCGGGCCAACCTCCGCGCCTACCTGGCCTTCATGTGGGCGCATCCCGGCAAGCAACTCCTCTTCATGGGACAGGAGTTCGCCCAGGGCGCGGAGTGGTCGGAGGCGCACGGGCCCGACTGGTGGCTGCTGGACCCGGCGTACGGGGCCGAGGCCGACCACCGGGGCGTCCGCGACCTGGTCCGCGACCTGAACGTCGTCTACCGCCACACCCCGGCCCTGTGGCAGCGCGACACGGACCCCTCTGGCTTCCAGTGGATCGTGGGCGACGCGTCCGAGGACAACGTCTTCGCCTTCCTGAGGTTCGACGCGGAGGGCTCCCCCCTCCTCGCGGTCACCAACCTCTCCCCCGTGGTCCGCCCCGCCTACCGGCTGGGCGCCCCGGACGACGTCCCGGCCTGGCTGGAGACCCTGAACACGGACGCGGCGAGGTACGGAGGCGGTGACGTCACCAACCCGGACGTGGTGAAACCGGACCCCACCCCCTGGCACGGCCGCCCGGCCAGCATCCAGGTGACCCTCCCACCCCTGGCCACGGTGTGGCTGCGGCCGGCGTAGGGATCGACTGCCGCTTCTCAGACGCCGGAGGGGCCGATTTCAGCCCGTCCGGCGTCTGAGGGGGCGGACACTCTCAGCGGCCGACGAACATCAGCTTGCGCAGTATCGCCAGCAGTCCGCGGGGTTCATGTTCCGTCGCCGAAGTCGCCGTAGTCGCCGAAGTCGCCGAGTTCAGGGACGGCGTCGTACGCCGGGGCGCGGCAGTCACCCCCGCCCCCAGCTCATAGCGCACCGGCAACAACCGCAACCCCCGCACCACCGGCCCCGACCGCCACGGCAACTGATCCGGCGGCAGGGTCAGCTCCGCGCGGACGAAGTGATCCAGCACCCTCCCCACCGCGGTAGTCACGATCAGCCCGCCCAACTCCCGTGCCGCACTGGGGCATTGGTGCGGACCCGCACCCCACCCCAGATGCGCCCGGGTGGACACCGCGGAGCCCACGAGGTGCGAGGAACCGAGCGCCAGCAGGTCACGGTGGGCGGCCGCGGCGGACGGGGACACCGCGTCCCCCGCCCGCACCCACACCTCCCCCAGCCGCACATCCCGCGCCGCGAAGCGGAAGCACATGTTGGCCACCGGAGGATTCGCCAGCGCCGCCCGGTTGACCGTTTCTCCCAGTTGGCCCGCCGAAAGGCTGCGCCGGACCGTCGCGTTGCCGCGCAGCACCTCCAGCAGGGTGTTGAGCACCATGTTCCCGGTGATGTCGTTCAGGTACACGGCGTTCATGAACAGCTCCCGCCCGAGTTGCTCGTCGCTCAGCCTGGGGTCCGCGAGCAGCATGTAGGACGTGAGGTCGTCACCCGGCCGGGCCCTGCGATGCGCGGCGAGACGGGTGAAGGCTCCCAGTGCGCGCGCCGTCGCCGGCCCCGAGTCGGGCCCTCCGTCGAGCATCCGCCACAGGTCCATGACCAGCTCGTCGCCCAACTCCACGGGACAGCCGAACAACTTGGTCGTGACCATCAGCAGCAACGGCCTCGTGTACTGCGCCCCGAGGTCGGCGAACCCCACCGCCCCCGACTCCGCCGCCAGCATCCCGACCAGTTCGTCGGCGTACCGCGCGACGGCGACCCGCAGCTCCCAGCCCTCCGGACTCCGCGCGTCCTGGAAGGGGCTCAGCGCCGAGTGGTGCGTACGCCGGGAGCCCAGATGCTCCTCGTCGTCCATGAACATCGTCTGCCGGACCTCGTAACCGGCCAGCAGCGGCCAGTCCCGCGGCAGCCGCCCCTCGGCCCGCGCCCGCCAGTACCGGATGTCCCGCCGCCACAGGGTCTCGTTCCGCAGCACCTCGGTGACCTCGGTGTACCCGAGCACCAGCCATACCGGCACCCCCAAAAGACCGACCGGCGCGACCGGTCCGTAGGTGCCGCGCAGTCGTTCGTACACCGCGCCGGGGTCGACGTCGAACTCGGCGGTGAGCAGCGGCTCGACGGGCAGCGACCCGAGTGCGGGGCCGCCGGCCGGCGGGGTCGTGTGGGAATGGGCTTCCATACCGAACACGCTTACCGCACCGGCCGTGCACACGCAGTGACCATGGCGTGAACTGTTACGTCACGGTGATCCCTGGGACGGATGTGTCGACCAGGGCCTTCGGCAGCCGGCCCGTGTGCAGCACCCCCAGCCGCTGGGTCGCCCGGGTCAGCGCCACATACAGGTCGCTCGTGCCGTACAGCCCCGGCTCGACCACGAGCACGGAGTCGAATTCGAGCCCCTTCGACTGCCGGGGGTCGAGGAGTACGACGGTTCGTGTCAGGTCCGGCTCCGCGCCCGCCGTCACCCCGTCGAGCCGGGCCGCCAGCCTGCGGTGCAGATGGCGCGGGGCGATGACCGCGAGCCGCCCCTCGGCGGGGGTCAGCTCCTTCACCGCCTGCGCGACCGCGCCGGGCAGGTCGTCGGTGGCGCGCACCCAGGGCCGTACGCCGGTCGAACGGACCGAACTCGGGGGTTCGAAACCGGGGTTCTCCGCGCGCACCACGGCCGCCGCGAGCTCCATGATCTCCGCCGGGGTGCGGTAGTTGACACCCAGCCTCGCGTGCTCCCAGCGGTCCTGGACGTACGGCTCCAGGATCTCCTGCCATGACCCCACGCCCGCCGCCTCCGCGGTCTGCGCGGGGTCGCCGACCAGGGTCATCGAGCGGGTCGGGCTGCGCCGCATGAGCAACCGCCAGGCCATCGGCGACAGTTCCTGCGCCTCGTCGACGATGATGTGCCCGAACGCCCAGGTGCGGTCGGCCGCCGCGCGCTCGGCGGCGCTGCGGTGGTCGTCCTCCTCCTGCCGTTCGGCGAACCGCTCGGCGTCGATGATGTCGTGCGCGGACAGGACCTCGGAGTCCTCCTCGTCCTTGTCGTCGAACTCGTAGGTGCGCGAGGCGTACGACACGTCCAGCACGCCCTGCGCGTACGCGACCTGACTCTCGCGCTCGCGCTCGGCCCGGGCGCGCGCCAACCGCTCGTCCACACCGAGGAGTTCGGCCGCCTCGTCGAGCAGGGGCACGTCCGCCACCGTCCAGCCGCGGGTCACCGGGCGGCGGATGGCGGCCGCGTCCTCGTCGGGGAGGTGGCCGACGGGATCGGCGAGGAAGTCCGCGACCAGCCGCTGCGGGGTCAGACGTGGCCACAACTGGTCGATGGCGGCCCAGACCTCGGGGTTCTCGGCGAGTTCGTCGCGGATCTGCGTGATGTCGCTCGGGTCCAGCAGATTCGTCCCGTCGAACGGGTCCGTGCCGATGCGCTCGGCGACCATGTCGGTGAGCGTGTTGAGGATGTGGCCCTCGAAGTACTCACGGGCCACGTTGTGCGGCAGCCGGGCGGCCCGGGTCTTCTCGCGGGCGACCTTGACCAGGCCGTCGTCGAGCATGAGGATCTCGCGGTCGTGCTCGATCGCGATCACCGGGTCGGGCAGCGCCTGCCAGTCGCGTACGACGTCGGCGAGGACGTCCGCCATGGCGGCACGCCCCTTCACCGCGGCCGCGGCGCGGCTGTCGGTCGCCGTCGCCTTCACACCGGGGAAGAGCTCCCCGACCGTCGCGAGCAGCACGCCCGTCTCGCCCAGCGAGGGCAGCACCTCGCCGATGTAGCCGAGGAAGGCCGGGTTGGGGCCGACGATCAGCACGGCCCGCTTGGCCAGCAGCTCCCGGTGTTCGTACAGGAGATACGCGGCCCGGTGCAGGGCGACGGCGGTCTTGCCGGTGCCCGGGCCGCCCTCGACCACCAGGACCCCGCGGTGGGGGGCGCGGATGATCTCGTCCTGTTCGGCCTGGATGGTCTGCACGATGTCGCTCATGCGGCCGGTGCGCGCGGAGTTGAGCGCGGCGAGCAGGACGGCGTCACCGGTCGGGTCCTCGTGGCCGGTCCGTTCCTGGTCGCCGAGGTCGAGGATCTCGTCGTGCAGGTCGGTCACCCGGCGGCCCTCGGTGCCGATGTGCCGACGGCGGCGCAGGCCCATCGGGGTGTGGCCGGTGGCCAGGTAGAAGGGGCGGGCGACGTCGGCCCGCCAGTCGATGAGGATCGGGGTGCGGTCGGCGTCGTCGTTGCGCAGTCCGATCCTGCCGATGTGGTGGGTGATGCCTGAGGTGAGGTCGATCCGGCCGAAGCAGAGGGAACCGTCGACCGCGTTCAGCGCGGCCAGCAGCCCCGAGCGCTCGGCGACCAGGATGTCCCGCTCCAGCCGGGCCTGCATGGGGGTGTTGCCCTGGCCGAGCGCGTCCGTGACGGAGGCCTCGGTGTCGCCGCGCAGGGCGTCCACATGTGTGTACAGCCCGTCGATGAATTCCTGTTCCTGCCGCAATTCATCGTCCGGAAAGCCGGTGTTTGACAATTCCACTCCCGCCCGGATATACTCTGCTCACTGAGCTTCTTTGCGACTCGATATGCATGAAGTCGCGAACCATTCAATATACGCAAAGAAATCCCCTGGACGCAATCGTCCGGGGGATTTCTCTGTATTGCGTCAGCTCACAGGACGTCCGTGAGCTCCTCCAACAGCCGCCGCTTCGGCCGCGCCCCCACCATCGAGCGCACGGGCTCCCCGCCCCGGAACACCATGAAGGTGGGCATCGACAGCACCTTGTAGGCGTTCGTGGTCAGCGGATTGGTGTCGACGTCCAGCTGCACCACCTTGAGCCGCTCGCCCTCCTCCGCGGCGAGAGCCGCGAGCACCGGCCCCATCTGCCGGCACGGCGGACACCAGTCGGCGGTGAACTCCACCAGCACCGGCAGCTCCGAACCGAGCACCTCCGTCCCGAAGTCCGTGTCCGTCACCTCGGCCACACCCGCTGCCCTGATCACCTGTGGTCCCCTCCCAGTTCGCACACCGGCTCCGGACCGCCCGGAACCTCCGCGTCGGCGGCCAGCACGGCGCGCGCCCGCTCGGCCCGCTCCAGCTGCTGCCCGACCTGGGCACGCACGGTCTGCAACTCACCGATCAGCGCGTCCAGTTCACCGAGCTTGCGCCGGTAGACCGCGAGCGAGGCCGGGCACGAGTCGCCCTCGGGGTGACCGGCCCGCAGACACTCCACGAACGGCCGTGTCTCCTCCAGGTCGAACCCGAAGTCCTGAAGCGTCCGGATCTGCCGGAGCAGCTTCAGGTCGTCCTCGTCGTAGGTCCGGTAGCCGTTGTGCCCGCGCCGCGCGGGCAGCAGACCCCGCGCCTCGTAGTAGCGCAGCGTCCGCGTGGTGGTCCCGGCCCGTGCGGCCAGCTCGCCGATTCGCATGCCTACGAACGTAGTCCTTGACGCCGACGTCAAGGCAAGAGCGGTCCGCGCGGCAGCGGGGACGGCCCCCATTGCTCGATTTCCATTGCGGCGAGGGCGGCGGCAGGCGGAATCGGTTTCCGCGGTGGACCCCTGCTTTCCCTTTACGGCGGTCAGCGTGGCCCCCGTTCCGTGCGGGGACGACGACTTCACCGGGCGGCCGGCCGACCACGCCGACCGTATCCGCGCACACGAGCCCATCGCCGCATGGGCAACACCGGCGGCGAGTGGCCTTGCCGGCGGAAAGGCGCGACAGGGCCGTGTCGAAGGGGGTGCCAGGGCCGCTCGGAGCCAAGCCCGGCCTGTACGGGGGCGACGGCCTGGGGGCCGCCTCCGTCCCCGTCCGGCTCGATCAGCCCCCACTCCCCGTCACCGGGAAGCCGTGACCCCCGTCCACGGCTCCCCGGTGCGATCGGCCCACTCCCGGGCCGCCTCCGGGCGCCCGGTGAGCAGCAGGAGGAGGGGCGTGATGGGACCGCGGATCTCCTCACCGGCCCCACGCGTCCATGCGATGTCGGTGGCGACGAGCCGTGCCTTCGGCAGGGGCCAGGGGCGCGGCGGGAACCGCATGGTCCAGACCCGGTCGGCGGCGTCCCGCGCGGCCGCCGGCGGCACCGCGCGGTCACGGCCGAGGGCGAGGGTGATGTCCTGACCGTGGACGAGGAGGTCGAGGAGGGGTTCGTGGGGTGAGGTGGTGGGCGCGAGGCGCCGGGAGCCGATGATCGAACGGAGGTTGGCGACGATCTCGGCGACCGGCAGTTCGGCCTCGCGGACCGCCGAGTCGTGGATCATCCGGTTCCAGTTCCCCCGGGCGCGGACCATCTCCCGTACGACCTGTCCGGTGGAGAAACGCGCCGCGACCGTCAGATGCGCGGCGACGTCCCTGACCCGCCAGTCCCCGCACCGCGTGCGCGTCTCCCACTCCTTCGGGCTCAGGCCCTCCAGCAGGTCGGCCAGGCTCGCCCGCTCCCGGTCGACGACCTGCCAGAGCTCGTCGGTGTCCAGCACTGCGCCCACGGGAATCACCCACCTCAAGTGGTAAGCTTCTCTGACCAAAGTAGTCAGAGACTCTGACCAATGTCAAGCGCTGTGAGTTCAAGCAAACGCGAGTTCAAGCAGTGTGAGTGCAAGCAGCGCGAAGGAGCGTCGACGATGGTGGCCGAGAGCGAGCTCAACACGGGGCTGCTCCTGTTCCTCCCGTACCGGGCCCTGGAGAATCGAATCTTCGCCGCGCTCGCGGAAGCGGGGTTCGACGACTTCACGCCCGCCCAGGCCCGGGTCATGCAGCGGATCGGCCCCGAGGGCACCCGGCTGACGGAACTGGCCGAGCAGGCCCAGATCACCAAGCAGACCGCGGGCTTCCTGGTCGACCAGCTGGAGAAGTCGGGCTACGTCACCCGCGTCCCGGATCCGACCGACAAGCGGGCCCGGCTGGTGCGCGGGGCGGCGAAGGCGTGGGCGGCGAAGGAGGTCGCCGACGGGGTGGTGGCGGAGGTGGAGAAGGAGTGGGAGGAACACCTCGGCAGGCGCCGTATGAAGCAGCTGCGCGAGGCGCTGACGCTGCTGCGGGAGATCACGGATCCGTGGGCCTAGCGGCCCCCGGCGTCGGCGAGGGCGGTCAGCGAGGTCCCGGCGGGCGCCGAACAGCGCGCGATCCGGTCGGAGCGGAGGTCGGGAGAGCCGCCGGGTCCCTGCCTCGCTGAATCCACTCCGCCCGGGTCTCGGCCTCGACCCGCCCTCGGCCCCCACTCGCGCGCCTACTGCCGTGCCCGGGGCGCCTTCACGGCTGTGGGGACCCCTGACCGGACGCACTGAGTTCACGCAGCCCGCCGGCCTCCTCGACCTCCAGCAGCGACGCGCTCTGCCGTTCCTCCTCGAAGGCCCGGTGGCCGCCGCGCAGGCCGAACAGGCGCTTGACCAGGAGGATGTAGAGGACGGCGAGGATGTTGAGGAACAGGGTGGCGATCTTCAACCAGCTGATGCGCTCGGTGAGTTCGTAGATCTCCAGCGGGAGGAAGGCGGCGGTCGCGACCACCGTCAGGTACTCCGCCCAGCGCTTGGCGTACCAGAGGCCGACCGCCTCGACGAGCTCGATGAGGGCGTACGCCAGCAGCAGCACCGCGACGAGGACCAGGGTGCTGTGCTTGTACCCGAAGGTCTTCTGAAGGGTGTCGACGATCGGTGAGTGGTCGAGGTCGTAGTGGAAGTGCCTGAACACCGGCCGGAAGACGTCCAGATACTCGTCGAAGAGCCTGCGCACCGAATCCTGGCTGTTGCTGAACTTCCACACCGCCACCGCGGCCAGCACGATGAACACCCCGCGCACCGCCCGCTCGATCGCGAGGAAGCGCAGCACGAACAGGTCCCTGAGCACCTTGCCGCGCGGCACCAGGGGCGCGTGGTCCGCGGGTCCCGAGCCGTGCGGCTCACCGAGGGCGAAGTCCCCGCAGCGCAGGCAGCGCCACGCCCCGCCCAGGGCGGTCTCGGCGTGCAGCCGCTCCCTGAGGCGGGGTTCGTCCGGCGCGTACGTCACATGACCGCGGCGCGCACAGGTCCGCCGGTCCCAGTCGATCTTCATCCCCCGTGTGCCTCCGATGGAAAAGCGTGCCGTCCGAGGTCGGCACGCTAGTGGCCCCGGGTAAGAGTTCGGTGAGTCTGCGGGCACCGATCAGTTCCTTGTCTTGCACAGCGATGTCCACTTTCTCGATGACGTGGTGTGCCGTGCCGTGGGACGCCTGCTGCACAACGACGTGCAAGTGCGGCCGGGAAGGGCACAATGGCGCCCATGACCACGGGCCACTCCAGTCGCGCCGACGCCAACCGCCGCCGCATTCTCGACGTCGCACTCACCGAGCTGTTGCGGGACCCCGACGCGTCCATGGACCGGATCGCGCGCGCCGCGGGCGTCGTACGGCGGACCGTGTACGGCCACTTCCCGAGCCGTGAGGCGCTGATCGGCACGCTCGTCGACGGGGCCGTGGAGGCGGTGGCGGACGCGCACGCGGCGGGCCGCGAGGGGGCTCAGGACCTGGCGCAGGCCGTGGCGGGTTCCGTGCTCGCGGTCTGGAAGGTCGCCGACCGCTATCGCGTCCTGGTCACGCTCGCCCAGCGCAGCGTCACCGTGCAGGGCATCCGCGAACGGCTCGCCCCCGTGCGCGAGGCCAGCACCGAACTGCTCCAGCGCGGTCTGGACGAGGGAGTCTTCGTCTCACCGCTGCCCGCTCCCGCCCTCGCCTACGTCCACGAGCAGATGATGTTCGCGGTGATGGAGGCGGTGAACGACGGGCTGCTGGACGCGGAAGAGGCGGGCCGCTCCACCGCGGTCACCCTTCTGACCGCGGCGGGCGTACCCGCCTCTCTGGCCACCGCGCTGGTGGCGAGACTGAGCGACTGAACCCCTTCGGCAAGGGGGTCCGGGCGGCCGAGCTACGGGGGAGTACTCGGCCGCCCGGGGCGGGAGCCGGGCCCGGGTTCAGGTCGGGCCCGGCTCGGTTCTGTGTGGCCCTGCGGCCATCGGCGTCCGGCCGCTCAGGCCTTGGCCAGCTCCTTCTCGCCGCCCTGCTCGGGGATGTCCGCCGTGGTCTCCTCGTCGTGATCGAGGAGCGTCGTCTCATCGAAGGGCAGGTGACCGGCGAGCACCTGGTCGACGCGCTCGCGGTCGATCTCCTTGGTCCAGGTGCCGATCAGGACGGTGGCGACGGCGTTGCCCGCGAAGTTGGTCAGGGCGCGCGCCTCGCTCATGAAGCGGTCGATGCCGACGATCAGGCCGATGCCGTCCACCAGGGCGGGCTTGTGCGACTGGAGACCGCCGGCCAGGGTCGCGAGACCGGCGCCGGTGACACCGGCGGCGCCCTTCGAGGCGACGAACAGGAAGAGCAGCAGCGGGATCTGCTCGCCGATCGACATCGGGGTGCCCATGGCGTCGGCGATGAACAGCGAGGACATGGTCATGTAGATCATGGTGCCGTCGAGGTTGAACGAGTAGCCGGTCGGGATGGTGATGCCGACCACCGGCTTGCTGACGCCCATGTGCTCCATCTTCGCGATGATCCGCGGCAGCGCGGACTCGGAGGAGGAGGTCGACAGGATCAGCAGGAACTCGCGGCTCAGGTACTTGAAGAGCGTCAGGATGTTCAGGCCCGCGACCAGCCGCAGCAGGGTGCCGAGCACGATGAAGACGAACAGGAAGCAGGTGATGTAGAAGCCGACCATCAACAGCGCGAGATCCTTGAGCGCGTCCACTCCCGCGGAGCCGACGACGGCGGCCATCGCACCGAAGGCGCCGACCGGGGCGGCCCACATCACCATGGCGAGGACCCGGAAGACGAGCCGCTGGATGTGCTCGACACCGCGCAGGACCGGCTGTCCGACCGGCCCCATGGCCTGCAGCGCGAAACCGACGAGCAGGGCGACGAGCAGGGTCTGGAGCACCTCGCCCTCGGTGAAGGCGGAGACGAAGGTGGTCGGGATGATGCCGAGCAGGAACTCGGTGGTGTCCTTGGCCTCCGCGCTGACCTGCGCGTGGCCGACGTCCTTGACCGCGTCGGTCACGGCGAGGCCGGTGCCCGGGTCCAGGATGTTGCCGACGACCAGGCCGATGCCCAGCGCGACCAGCGACATGATCGTGAAGTAGATCAGCGCGATACCGCCGACGGCGCCGACCTTGGCGGCCTTCCGTACCGATCCGATACCGAGCACGATCGTGCAGAAGATGATCGGCGAGATCATCATCTTGATCAGGTTCACGAACCCGGTGCCGATCGGCTTCAGCTCGACCGCGAAGTCGGGTGCGACCAGGCCGACGGTGATGCCGAGGGCAACCGCGATGATCACCGCGATGTACAGGTAGTGAGTGCGGTCCTTTTTGACTGCGGGTGCCGTATCGGGGGTGCTGGCGGCCACGGCTGCCCTCCTTGACGTCTTCGTCGGCATGACCGGCGTGCGGCTCACGTCCGGGCTTTTAGGGGAATGCCGTGACTATCTCCCGCCCTGTGAGGGCGGTCACCCTTCCGTTCATTTAGTTCACAATCAGCCATGGAGGCACACTGACGACATGCGCATCCCCGTACCGAGACCCCGGAGCCTCGCGGCCCAGCTCTTCGCCATGCAGGCCGTGCTGATCGCCGTGGTCGTGGCGGGGTACGCGCTGTTCACGTATGTCAGTGACCGGAGCCAGGCCGAGGAGACGGCGCGGGTTCAGGCCAGGGCCGTGGCGCGGGCGGTCGCGGACTCGCCGTCCGTGCGGGAGGCGATAGGCACGCCGAAACCCACGGTCGAACTTCAGCCCTACGCGCTCCGCGTCATGGCCGACACCGAGGTCGACTTCGTCACGATCATGAGCCCGCGGGGCATCCGCTGGACCCACCCCGACAAGAGGCAGATCGGCAAGCACTTCCTCGGCAACACCGAGCGCGCGCTCAAGGGCCATACCTTCACGGAGAAGTACAAAGGCACTCTCGGCTACTCCGTCCGCGCGGTCACCCCGGTCAAGGACGACAAGGGGAACGTCATCGGCCTGGTCAGCGCCGGCATCCAGGTCGAGAAGATCAGCGAGCGGGTGCAGGGCCAGCTCACCGCCCTGCTCGCCGTCGCTGGCAGCGCGCTCGCGCTCGGCGCCATCGGCACGTACGTCGTCAACGCCCGGCTGCGCCGCCACACCCACGGCATGAACGCGGCCGAGCTCAGCCGCATGCACGACTACCACCAGGCCGCCCTGCACGCGGTACGGGAGGGGCTGCTGATGCTGGACGGGCAGTACCGTGTCGCGCTGATCAACGACGGCGGACGGGAGTTGTTGGGCGTGTCCTCGCAGGACGGGGTGATCGGGCGGTCGGTGGCGGACCTCGGGCTGCCGGCGCCGCTGACGGGAGCGCTGCTCTCCTCGGAGCCGCGGGTCGACGAGGTCCACCTGACGTCCACGCGGGTCCTGGTCGTCAACACCTCCCCGGTCTCCGGCGGAGAGCAGCGCGGCACTGTGGTCACCCTGCGCGATGTGACCGAACTCCAGTCCCTGATGGGCGAGTTGGACTCCGAGCGCGGCTTCACCCAGGCGTTGCGGTCCCAGGCCCACGAGGCGGCGAACCGGCTGCACACGGTCGTCTCCCTGATCGAACTGGGCCGCGCGGAACAGGCGGTGGAGTTCGCGACCGCCGAACTGGAGCTGGCGCAGGCGCTGACCGACCAGGTCGTGGCGGCGGTCGGCGAGCCCGTCCTTGCCGCCCTGCTGCTGGGCAAGACCGCACAGGCGAACGAGCGGGGCGTGGAGCTGGTCGTCTCGGAGGACAGCCGGCTGGACGACGGGCTGCTTCCGGAGACCCTGCCCGCCCGGGACCTGGTCACGATCCTCGGCAACCTCATCGACAACGCGGTGGACGCGGCGCAGGGCAGCGTACGGGCGCGGGTGACGGTGACGGCGTACACGGAGGGTACGGCGGGCCGCGGGCTGGTCCTGCGGGTCTCGGACACAGGCGCGGGCGTCGACCCTGCCCACGCCGAGGCGGTCTTCCAGCGCGGCTTCTCGACGAAGCCGGCGGGTCCGGGCGGGCGCGGCCTCGGCCTCGCCCTCGTCCGGCAGACGGTCAACCGCTGCAAGGGCACGCTGACCGTGACAGAGGCCGAGGGCGGCGGCGCGGAGTTCGAGGTACGGCTGCCCCTGGACAGCGAGGCCGAGGCCCCCGCAAACGCCACAGCCCCCGACGGCACCACGAGCCCGGAACGCTCCACAGCGCCGGAACACACACCGGGCCCGAAAGGCTCTACGGCCCCCGCAAGCGCCACGGCACCTGAAGGCCCCCCGACGCCGGCCCCCGCAAACACACCGGGCCCGGAACACTCCACGGCCGCCGAAGCCCCCCCGGACGCCCCCCCGCCCCCCAACGGCTCCCCGGTCCCCGGTGGTGCCCCGGTCCCCGGAGGGGACGTATGAGCACGCCGCAGCCCATCCGTGTGCTGGTCGTCGAGGACGACCCGGTCGCCGCCGACGCGCATGTCCTGTACGTCAACCGGGTCACCGGTTTCACGGCCGTGGGCAAGGCCCACACCGGCGCCGAGGCCCGGCGTCTGCTGGACCGTACGCCCGTCGACCTGCTCCTGCTCGACCTGCATCTGCCGGACGGGCACGGACTCCAGCTGGCCCGTTCGCTGCGCGCGGCGGGGCATCAGGCGGACGTGATAGCGGTGACGTCGGCCCGGGACCTGACGGTCGTGCGCGAGGGGGTCTCGCTGGGTGTCGTGCAGTACGTGCTGAAGCCGTTCACCTTCGCCACCCTGCGGGACCGGCTGATCCGGTACGCGGAGTTCCACGCGGCGGCCGGTGAGGCGAGCGGTCAGGACGAGGTGGACCGCGCGCTGGCCACGCTCCGCGCACCGGGCCCGGCCGCCCTGCCCAAAGGGCTCAGCGCACCGACCCTGGAGCGGGTGACGGTGGCCCTGCGGGACTGCGCGGAGGGCCTCACTGCGACCGGTCTCGCCGAGGTGGTCGGCATATCCCGGATCACCGCCCGCCGCTACCTGGAGCATCTGGTCGACGCGGGCCGGGCGGCCCGCAGTCCGCAGTACGGGACGGTGGGGCGGCCGGAGCTGCAGTACCGGTGGGTGAAGGGCCAGCAGTAAGTCCGAGGCGGTGCACGGTCATTGACGGGACTAGACCACCCCTCTTACGTTCACACGGCAGCCGTCCCGGCCACAACGACGTGAGCCCGTAGGAGGACATGCCCGTGCGCCCCACCGCCGTACTTCCCTCCCTGCTCGCCACCGCCCTCGCCGCATCCGCCCTCACCGCCTGCGGTGGCGGTTCCGGCAGCGATCCGGACACCGTGAAGATCTCCTTCAAGCAGTCCACGGACAACTCCATCCACGTGATGGACGACTATCTCGCGGACGTAAAGAAGCAGTTCGAGAAGGCGAACCCCGGCAAGAAGGTCGAGCTCGTCCCGATCAAGGCCCCGGACTCGGAGTACTACACCAAGCTCCAGCAGATGCTCCGTTCCGCGAGGACCGCGCCCGACCTGGTCTACGAGGACACCTTCCTCATCAACTCCGACATCACCAGCGGGTACTTGAAGCCGCTGGACGCCTACCTCGCCAAGTGGCCGGACTGGAACCGGTTCATCGACACCGCGAAGGCCGCGGCGAAGGCCGAGGACGGCAAGACGTACGGCGTCCCGGACGGCACGGACACCCGCGGGCTCTGGTTCGACAAGGGCATCTTCGCCAAGGCGGGCCTGTCCGCGGACTGGCAGCCGAAGACCTGGGACGAGGTCCTCGACGCCGCCCGCACCATCAAACGCAGGGTCCCGGACGTCACGCCCCTCAACGTCTACACCGGCAAGCCCGCGGGCGAGGCCGCCACCATGCAGGGCTTCGAGATGCTGCTCTACGGCACCGAGGACCGCCTGTACGACGACTCCGCCAAGAAGTGGATCGCCGGCAGCCAGGGCTTCAAGGACGCCCTCTCCTTCGTCGAGACGGTCTATCGGGAGAAGCTCGGCCCGGACGTCTCCACCGCCCTCGACCCCAACATCCAGACCATCGTCCGCGGCGACCTGCTCCCCAAGGGCAAGCTCGCCATCGACCTGGACGGCTCCTGGCTCCCGCAGGACTGGCTGCCCGGCAGCGGACACGAATGGCCCGAGTGGTCCGGCGAGTTGGGCCTCGCGTACATGCCGACCCAGCACGGGCAGGCCCCCGGCAAGGTGAGCATGTCCGGCGGCTGGACCTGGTCGATCCCGGCCAAGGCGGGCAACCCCGACCTCGCCTTCGAGTTCGTGAAGACCATGCAGACCAAGGCCAACGCCCAGAAGTGGTACGTCGCCAACTCCGGCATCTCCGTACGCGAGGACGTGGCCGCGGACCCCGCGTACGCCAAGGCCCAGCCCGGCATCAAGTTCTTCACCGACCTGGTCGCGAGCACCCACTACCGGCCCGCGTACCCGGCGTATCCGAAGGTCTCCACCGCGATCCAGGAGGCGATGGAGGGCGTGACGACCGGTGACGTGCCCGTCGAGGAGGCGGCCAGGAGTTACGACGACTCGCTCAAGGAGGCCACGGACAACCAAGTGATCGAAAAGTGAACCTCCGCTCCCTCACCCGCGCCCTCCCCGTCGCCCCCGCGCTCGTCCTGCTGATCCTCTTCCTCGCCGGGCCGATCGCCTACTGCGCCTGGATCGCCTTCACCGACCTCCAGTTGACCGGTCAGGCGCAGTCGTCGTTCATCGGCTTGGAGAACTTCCGTACGGCCTTCAAGGACGAGGAGTTCCTCAACGCCGTATGGCTGACGCTGGTGTTCACGGTCGTGTCGTCGCTGGTCGGGCAGAACACGCTGGGCCTGGCCCTCGCGGCGCTGATGCAGCGCGCCTCGAAGCCCGTGCGCACGCTCACGGGCGGCATCGTGATCACGGCATGGGTGCTGCCGGAGGTCGTCGCGGGTTTCCTGCTCTACGCCTTCTTCCGCAAGGAGGGCACCCTGAACGCCCTGCTCGACCTGCTCCATCTCCCGTCCCAGAACTGGTTGTTCACGCTGCCGATCCTGGCGGTGTCCTTCGCGAACGTGTGGCGGGGCACCGCTTTCTCGATGCTCGTCTACACGGCGGCGCTGGGCGAGATCCCGAAGGAGATCACGGAGGCCGCAGAGGTCGACGGCGCCGGCGGCTGGCGCCGGATGTGGCACATCACCCTGCCGATGATCCGGCGCTCCATCGGCACCAATCTGATGCTCAACACCCTCCAGACCCTGTCGGTGTTCGGGCTGATCTGGGTGATGACCAGGGGCGGTCCGGGCGACAAGAGCCAGACACTGCCCCTGTTCATGTACGAACAGGCCTTCCAGAACAGCATGATCGGCTACGGCACCGCGGTGGCCCTGCTGCTGCTCTTAGTCGGCTCGCTGTTCTCGGTGGTCTACATGCGCCTGCTGCGGACGGAGGTCTGAGGCCGTGTCCGACCGCCGCCGCAACCGCCGACTGGCCGCCGACGCGGGGCTGTTGGCGGTCGCCGCCGCCTTCGTGCTGCCGCTCGCCTGGGTGGTCCTGTCGGCGCTGGACCCGCACGCCGACCTGAGGGTGAAGGTCCCCGACGGTGTCACTCTCGAGAACTTCGACGCCATCCTGACCCCGGAGATCACCTTCACCCCGCTGCTCAACAGCCTGATCCTGTGCGGTGGGGCGACCTTGCTGACGGTGGTCTGCGCGGCCCTCGCGGCCTATCCGCTGTCCCGCTTCCGCTCCCGTCTCAACCGCCCGTTCCTGCTGTCGATCCTCTTCGCGACCAGTCTGCCCATCACGGCGATCATGGTCCCGGTGTACGCCCTGTTCGTGCAGGTCGACCTGATCGACACCTTCCAGGGCACGATCCTGTTCTTCGCCGCCTCCCAACTCCCCTTCGCCATCTGGCTGATGAAGAACTTCATGGACGGCGTGCCGAAGGAGCTGGAGGAAGCCGCCTGGACGGACGGGGCGGGTTCCCTTCAGTCGCTCGTCCGGATCGTGCTGCCCCTCATGGGCCCCGGAGTCGCGGTCGTGACCGTCTTCTCCTTCGTCATGATGTGGGGCAACTTCTTCGTCCCGTTCATGCTGCTGCTCACCCCGGACCAGATGCCGGCCTCCGTCAGCATCAACGAGTTCTTCGGCAACCGCGGCATGGTGGCGTACGGCCGGCTCGCCGCGTTCTCGGTCGTCTACTCGACGCCGGTGATCCTGCTGTACGTGCTGATCGCACGGCGACTGGGAGGAGGGTTCGCGCTGGGCGGGGCGGTCAAGGGATGAGCCGGCTCACGAAGGCAGCACCCCGGGACGGAACGGCTCCACGCCCACGACCCTGCGCACCCGCACCGGCTCGATCAGCAGCATCACCCTTCGCTCCCCCGCCAGCAGCCATGGATAGCGCTCCTCGCCGATGTACTTCCGGGTGAGCCGGTCCATGGAGCGCTCCGCCTCCTCGCCCTCCACGAACCGCACCACCCGGCCCCGGATCTCGACGCGGTCGTAGGGGTTGTCGGGGTCGTGGTGGGAGAGGGAAACGTTCGGATTGCGCCGCAGGTTTTCCTCCTTCACACGTCCGATCGCCGTGTTGACCATGACGTACTCACCTTCGATGTCCGCCCACATGGGCGAGACCTGCGGCGCTCCGTCCGGACCGACCGTGGCGAGATGCCAGAAGTTCGGCGCCAGCAGCCGCTCGCGAATATGCCCCTCTACCTTGCCATTCACTTCGTACACGAAGATCACACCTCTTTCCGGCCACCCGTCCGGGCACCCGGCGCCATCCTCGCCACCGCCCCCGCGCCGGCGACAGAGGATCTTCGGCCAGCCCGAATGCACGGTCGAAACCGTAGGTTCGCACAATCCGTGATCCTGGCCGAACAGACCGTAGTCACCGCACACCGGCGCCCCTAGCTTGTGGGCCGTGCGCCGACCTCCCGCCCTGCCGAACCAGCCCGGACCGCCCTTCGACAACCTCACCGCCCGCAGACTCCGTGCCGCTCTCGGCATGGGGCCCGAGCACGTGGCCTACGGGCTGTGCGTCTCGTACGGGCTCCCCTACGTCACGCCGGATCTCGTCGTCGCCTGGGAGCGCGGGATCGTCTGCCCGACCAGTCCGGAACTCACCGCTCTCGCGGGCGTGCTGTGGTGCTCCCCCGGTGAACTGATCGGCCGTCCCCGCACCCTGCGCGAGCACCGCGTCGCGCGCGGGATCGCCCCCGAGGACGTGGCCCGTGCCGTGGGACTCGAACTGCTCGTCTACCTCGGCATGGAGGAGCACGACGAGTGGCGGGGCACCGACCGCCAGTCCGCCGCCCTCGCCGACCTGCTGGAGCTGAACCTGCCGGACTTCGTCGCCGTCACGGGACGCGAGAAGCGGCTCACCGAATGCCTGCGCGGCGCGGTCTGCACCCGCTGGCAGGCGTACGTCCGTCAAGTCGCCAAGATCGTGCCCCTGGACCGGCGCCTGGTGGAGGAGACCCTGATGGATCTGCACCGGCAGTACCAGGGGCAGATGGTGTCCACGCTGAGCTGGGGCGGAGGCGGCGAACGCTCCGGCGAGGCCGGCCAGGAGTTCCTGGACGAGATCGTGGAGCGCTTCTGGGAGGCGGTCGAGAGACGGCCGTAGCAGCGCCCGGCGGATCTAGAAGACCGACTCCGCCTCGTCCATCCGGTCCTTGGGGACCGTCTTCAGCTCGGTGACCGCCTCGGCGAGCGGCACCATCACGATGTCGGTGCCCCTGAGCGCGGTCATCCTGCCGAACTCGCCCCGGTGCGCGGCCTCCACCGCGTGCCAGCCGAAGCGGGTGGCGAGGACCCGGTCGTACGCGGTGGGCACGCCGCCGCGCTGGACGTGGCCGAGGATGACCGGCTTGGCCTCCTTGCCGAGCCGGCGCTCCAACTCGTACGCCAGTGCCGTGCCGATGCCCTGGAAGCGCTCGTGGCCGAACTTGTCGATCTCGCCCGTGCCGTAGTCCATGCTGCCCTCGGCGGGGTGGGCGCCCTCGGCGACGCAGACCACGGCGAACTTCTTGCCGCGGGCGAAGCGCTCCTCGACCATCTTGACCAGGTCGGCCGGGTCGAAGGGCCGCTCGGGCAGACAGATGCCGTGGGCGCCGGCGGCCATGCCGGACTCCAGCGCGATCCAGCCCGCGTGCCGGCCCATGACCTCGACGACCATCACCCGCTGGTGGGACTCGGCGGTGGTCTTGAGGCGGTCCATGGCCTCGGTGGCGACGCCGACCGCGGTGTCGAAGCCGAAGGTGCGGTCGGTGGAGGAGATGTCGTTGTCGATCGTCTTGGGGACGCCGACGACCGGGAGCCCCGCGTCGAACAGCATGCGGGCGGCCGTGAGGGTGCCCTCGCCGCCGATCGGGATCAGCGCGTCGATGCCGAACTCGTGGATCATGTCGGAGGCGCTCTCGCAGGCCTCGCGCAGCCGGTCGCGCTCCAGTCGGGAGGAGCCGAGGATGGTGCCGCCGCGGGCCAGGATGCCGCTGACGCTGTCCAGGTCGAGGGCGCGGTAGCGGCCGTCCAGGAGGCCGGAGTAGCCGTCCTCGAAGCCGATGACCTCGTCGCCGTAATTGTCGACCGCTCGGTGCACGACCGACCGGATCACTGCGTTCAGACCCGGGCAGTCGCCGCCGGCGGTGAGAACTCCGATGCGCATCGTGCTGTGTCTCCTGCTCGCTGTTGATACCGGTGAGCCTGTCCCGATTCTTTCACGTCCCGCGGAGCACCGTCGCATGCCGTGCTGACGGGCGCCTTATCCATCGACCGGGGTACTGTCAAGAGGGTTTCCGCTCACCTCGGTGGGCGATTTTCATGACCAGTGCGAGTGAGATCCGTGAGAGAGGGAGAGCACGCGTGACCCGCAGCGTGTACGTGACCGGGATCGACCGCGGCGACGGCCGCCAGGTCGTCGAGCTGGGGGTCATGGAGCTGCTGACCCGCCAGGTCGACCGGGTGGGGGTGTTCCGGCCGCTGGTGCACCACAGTCCCGACCGGCTCTTCGAACTGCTGCGCGCCCGCTACCGGCTCTCCCAGGACCCGGCCACCGTGTACGGCCTCGACTACCACGAGGCGTCCGCGCTGCAGGCCGAGCGCGGCACCGACGAGCTGGTCTCCACCCTCGTGGACCGCTTCCACCTGGTGGCCCGCGACTTCGACGTCGTCCTGGTCCTCGGCACCGACTTCGCCGACACCCAGCTCCCGGACGAGCTCTCGCTCAACGCCCGACTGGCCAACGAGTTCGGCGCCTCGGTGATCCCGGTCGTGGGCGGTCGCAAGCAGCCCGCCGAGTCGGTGCTCGCGGAGACCCGCAACGCCTACCGGGCCTACGCCGGCCTGGGCTGCGACGTGCTCGCCATGGTCACCAACCGGGTGGGCCGTGAAGACCGGGACGAGATCGCCGAGCGGCTCCGGGGCCGGGTGCCGGTGCCCTGTTACGTCGTGCCGGACGAGCCCGCCCTCGCGGCGCCGACCGTCGCCCAGATCGGGCAGGCCCTGGGGGCCAAGGTGATCCTCGGGGACGACTCCGGGCTCGCCCGGGACGCGCTGGACTTCGTCTTCGGCGGCGCGATGCTGCCGAACTTCCTGAGCGCCCTGACCCCGGGCTGCCTGGTGGTCACCCCGGGCGACCGC
This sequence comes from Streptomyces sp. NPDC005303, assembly GCF_040607335.1. Lineage (NCBI taxonomy): Bacteria > Bacillati > Actinomycetota > Actinomycetes > Kitasatosporales > Streptomycetaceae > Streptomyces > Streptomyces sp. NPDC005303. The sequence goes on from NZ_JBEXGM010000006.1 coordinate 78,893, forward strand.
GCGGACCTGGTCGTCGGCTCGCTCGCCGCGCACAGCGCCGGGACCCCGCCGATAGCCGGTGTGGTGCTCACCCTGAACGAGGTGCCGAGCGACGAGGTCCTCACCCTCGCCGCCCGCCTGGCCCCTGGCACCCCGGTGCTCTCGGTGGCGGGCAACAGCTTCCCGACCGCCGCCGAACTCTTCGCGCTGGAAGGGAAGCTGAGCGCGGCCACCCCGCGCAAGGCGGAGACCGCGCTCGGCCTGTTCGAGCGGTACGCCGACACCGCCGAGCTCGCCGGCCGGGTCTCCGCGCCGAGCAGCGACCGCCTCACGCCGATGATGTTCGAGCACAAGCTCCTGGAGACGGCCCGCTCCGACAGGCGCAGGGTGGTGCTGCCCGAGGGCACCGAGCCGCGCGTGCTGCACGCGGCCGAGGTCCTGCTGCGCCGGGGCGTCTGCGACCTCACGCTGCTCGGCCCGGTCGACCAGATCCGCAAGAAGGCCGCCGACCTCGGCATCGACCTCGGCGACTGCCGGCTGATCGACCCGGCGACCTCCGAACTGCGCGACACCTTCGCCGAGAAGTACGCGGCCCTGCGGGCGCACCGGGGCGTCACGGTCGAGCTGGCCTACGACGTCGTCTCCGACGTGAACTACTTCGGCACGCTGATGGTCCAGGAGGGCCTTGCCGACGGCATGGTGTCCGGATCGGTGCACTCCACGGCGGCGACGATCCGCCCGGCCTTCGAGATCATCAAGACCAAGCCGGACGCCGACATCGTCTCGTCGGTCTTCTTCATGTGCCTCGCCGACAAGGTGCTGGTGTACGGCGACTGTGCCGTGAACCCCGACCCCGACGCCGAGCAGCTGGCCGACATCGCCATCCAGTCGGCCGCGACCGCCGAGCAGTTCGGTGTGGAGCCGCGGATCGCGATGCTGTCGTACTCCACCGGTACGTCCGGCTCGGGCGCCGACGTCGACAAGGTGCGCGAGGCCACCGAGCTGGTACGGCAGCGGCGCCCCGATCTCAAGATCGAGGGGCCGATCCAGTACGACGCGGCCGTCGAGCCGACCGTGGCGGAGACCAAGCTGCCGGGCTCCGAAGTCGCGGGCCAGGCCAGCGTGTTGATCTTCCCCGACCTCAACACGGGCAACAACACCTACAAGGCCGTGCAGCGTTCGGCCGGCGCGATCGCCGTCGGGCCGGTGCTCCAGGGCCTGCGCAAGCCCGTCAACGACCTGTCCCGGGGCGCGCTGGTCTCGGACATCGTCAACACCGTCGCCATCACGGCGATCCAGGCCCAGATCCCTACCGCGAAGGCTTCCGCCCAGTGAGCGCCACCCGTGTCCTCGTCCTCAACTCCGGCTCCTCGTCGGTGAAGTACCAGTTGCTCGACATGCGGGACAGCAGCCGGCCGGCCATGGGGCTCGTCGAGCGCATCGGTGAGCAGTCCTCGCGGCTCAAGCACACCCCCCAGGGGGGCGCTTCCCGTGAGTGGACCGGCCCGATCGCCGATCATGACGCCGCGCTGAAGGCCGTGGCGGAGGAGTTGGCGAAGGACGGGCTCGGCCTCGACTCCCCCGAGCTGGCCGCGATAGGCCACCGCGTGGTGCACGGCGGGAAGACCTTCACCGAGCCGACCGTGATCGACGAGGCCGTGCTCGCCGAGATCGAGCGGCTGATCCCGGTGGCCCCGCTGCACAACCCGGCCAACCTCACCGGCATCCGCACCGCGCGGGCGCTGCGCCCGGACCTGCCCCAGGTCGCCGTCTTCGACACCGCGTTCCACACCACGATGCCGGAGTCGGCCGCGCGCTACGCGATCGACGTGGAGACCGCCGACGCGCACCGCGTCCGGCGCTACGGCTTCCACGGCACCTCGCACGCCTACGTGTCCCGGGCGACGGCGAAGCTGCTGGGGAAGGCGCCGGAAGAGGTGAACGTGATCGTGCTGCACCTCGGCAACGGCGCGTCCGCGTCCGCCGTGCGGGGCGGGCGGTGTGTGGACACCTCCATGGGGCTGACGCCTTTGGAAGGGCTCGTGATGGGTACGCGCTCGGGAGACATGGATCCTGCCGTCATCTTCCATTTGATGCGTGTTGGCAAAATGTCCACGGACGAGATCGACACTCTTCTCAACAAGAAGAGCGGGTTGATCGGGTTGTGCGGGGACAACGACATGCGGGAGATCCGCCGCCGGGTCGACGAGGGTGACGAACAGGCGAAGCTCGCATTCGACATCTACATTCACCGGTTGAAGAAGTACATCGGCGCCTATTACGCGGTGCTCGGCCACGTGGACGCGATCGCGTTCACGGCCGGCGTCGGCGAGAACGCGGCACCGGTGCGTGCGGCCGCCATGGCGGGCCTGCAGTCCCTGGGCCTGGCGGTGGACGACGCGCTGAACGCCGTCCGGAGCGACGAGCCGCGACTGATCTCGCCGGCGGATGCCCGGGTGGCGGTGGCCGTGGTGCCCACGGACGAGGAATTGGAAATCGCGACACAGACCTACGCACTGGTCGGAGAAGAAAGCAACTGAGCAGTAACCGCAACTGAGCGCGGCCGCGCCCATTTGTATCTTCCGCCAGACGGAATATTCCGTTGCGAAACAAACCGATAGGATCGCCCCATGCGCCGTTCGAAAATCGTCTGTACTCTCGGCCCCGCGGTCGACTCCCACGAGCAGCTGGTCTCGCTGATCGAGGCCGGCATGAACGTGGCCCGTTTCAACTTCAGCCACGGCTCGCACGCCGAGCACCAGGGGCGGTACGACCGCGTCCGTGCCGCCGCCAAGGAGACCGGCCGCCCCATCGGTGTCCTCGCCGACCTCCAGGGCCCGAAGATCCGCCTGGAGACCTTCGCCGAGGGTCCGGTGGAGCTGGAGCGCGGTGACGAGTTCGTCATCACCGCCGAGGACGTCCCGGGTGACAAGACCATCTGCGGGACGACCTACAAGGGCCTGCCCGGTGACGTCTCCCGTGGCGACCAGATCCTCATCAACGACGGCAACGTCGAGCTGAAGGTCCTGGACGTCGAGGGCCCGCGGGTCAAGACGATGGTCATCGAGGGGGGTGTCGTCTCCGACCACAAGGGCATCAACCTGCCCGGCGCGGCGGTCAACGTGCCCGCGCTGTCCGAGAAGGACGTCGAGGACCTCCGCTTCGCGCTGCGCATGGGCTGCGACATGGTCGCGCTGTCCTTCGTGCGGGACGCCAAGGACGTCGACGACGTCCACAAGGTGATGGACGAGGAGGGCCGCCGGGTCCCGGTCATCGCCAAAGTGGAGAAGCCGCAGGCGGTGGACAACATGGAGGGCGTCGTGATGGCGTTCGACGCCGTCATGGTGGCCCGTGGTGACCTGGCCGTCGAGTACCCGCTCGAGAAGGTCCCGATGGTGCAGAAGCGCCTCATCGAGCTGTGCCGCCGCAACGCCAAGCCGGTGATCGTGGCGACCCAGATGATGGAGTCGATGATCACCAACTCCCGCCCGACCCGCGCCGAGGCCTCCGACGTGGCCAACGCGATCCTGGACGGCGCGGACGCGGTCATGCTGTCGGCGGAGTCGAGCGTGGGCGCGTACCCGATCGAGACCGTGAAGACGATGTCGAAGATCGTCGTCGCGGCCGAGCAGGAGCTGATGTCGAAGGGCCTGCAGCCGCTGGTCCCCGGCAAGAAGCCCCGCACCCAGGGTGGTTCGGTCGCCCGCGCGGCCTGCGAGATCGCCGACTTCCTCGGCGGCCGCGGCCTGGTGGCCTTCACCCAGTCCGGCGACACCGCGCGCCGCCTGTCGCGCTACCGCGCCCAGCAGCCGATCATCGCCTTCACCACCGACGAGAACACCCGCAACCAGCTCACCCTCAGCTGGGGCGTGGAGTCGCACGTGGTGCCGTTCGTGAACACCACGGACGAGATGGTCGACATGGTCGACCAGGAGATCGCCAAGATCAACCGCTTCAACCCGGGCGAGATCGTCATCATCACCGCCGGCTCGCCCCCCGGCGTGGCCGGCACCACCAACATGCTCCGCGTGCACCACATCGGCGGCACGGCGCAGTAGCCGCCGGCGGTACGACAGCGAGGGCGCCCCCTGTGGCAGGGGGCGCCCTCGGGTGTTCTCGGTGTCGGGGATCAGCCGACGGTGCCCGACTCCATGGGGAAGCCCTCGGGCCAGGAGTGGGTGTAGTCGAACAAAGAGGGCTGCTCGAACGTACAGGCGGCCTCACGCCATTCGGGCCGGCCGGAGACGACGAAGTCGCCACCGGCCGGGTCGATCAACCACACGTAGGCGGCGTCCTCCGCGCTGAGGCCATGACGCTCCCTCAGCTCTGCGAAATGAGCTTCGCCTGCCCTGCGGATCCGGAGTCCCTTCTCGTAGATCGGCTTGAGGAGCATCAGCTCCACGTGCCCGAAGTACACCTCGACTCGGGTATCGGTCCCGTCGATCAGAGTGGCGTCACTGCGCAGGATGAGCTGGCGGTGCGACGGGGCGAAGCTCACCACGCGGAACAACCGCCCCTCACGCACGAACTCTGGCATTGCTGCTGTTCTCCCTGTGTCGGGGTTCTCTCGGTCTCTGGGCTCTCGGGTCACATCGCCCAGTCGGGCACGGGCATGTCGGTGACGAGACTCGGCGCTCTTTCGCCCGGCTTGGTCATGTACCAGTCGAAGTCCGTCCATCGTCTCGCGCCGTTGACCACCTTGAGCCGGAGAGTCGCCATCTCCCAGGCGGTGCCGTTGCCGCTCTGTGCGGCCGGCCTCCAGTCATTGCCGATCAGGGGCCTGCCTCGGGCGATGAGCTTCTCCAAGGCATCGGCGGCGTTCTTCGCGTCCGGGACACCGTCGAGCGAGACACTGACTCTCACCCGGGAATTCGACAGGGTGTCCTCCACGGCGACCATCCAGATCGGTCGACCGTCAGAGTTCGGATGCGGCCTGTCGAACAGGTGCTTGTTGTTGAACGTCCGCGCGCCGCCCTTCAGGGTGTCTGCCAGCGTATCGGAGTACGGGTTGATCCCGAGGACGATGTGGTCGCCGTCCTTGACGAGATTCTTGATGATGTCGTCGACGCAGGTGTTGTGAACGAGCACCGGTGTCGGGCCCGCGTACACGTAGTACGTGTGATTGTCCGCGACCTGGAAGTTGAAGACCTGGACGGCTCCGGCGGCAACGGACGTACCGGTGACCGTGTCCTTGCCCCCGTCCAGGGTCTGGAAGGCGTCGCCGGAGCGAAGGTCACGGGCCTCGGTCCAGCCCCGGTCCCGGACCCAGTAGGGGTGGTTCTCCGTGGACTGGACCGTGCCGTGCGCCGTCTCTACGCGGACCAGCCGATCGACGACCCGGTGGAACAGCTGGGTGACGGGCTTGAGGGACTTCTCGCCGGTCCGCTGGTCCATGGACCAGACCCGGTCGCCGAGTTCGATGTCCTCGATGTTCTTCGAACCGTCGGCGGTGGCGACTTTCGTCCCGGCCGGGAAGCACATGGAGAGCAGGGCCTGCATCCCCGCCTCCTCCAGCCGGGCGATGGCGGAGGCCGCCAGGCCCGACCCGCGCAGGCTCCACATGGCCGCGCCCAGCCCGGCCCCGCCACGCATGGCCGTCCGGACCGCGAACGCCGCCTCCGCCGCCTTCACCAGCAGGCCCGGGATGATGATGCTGCCGAACAGCCAGGCGCAGCTGCTGAGCTTGCCCTTGGAGCAGCCGACGATGTCCGCGACGGCCCCGGTGGCGACCGCCTTGAGGACGGACTCGGTGAGCTTGATCCCGTCGATGTGGACGTTCTTCTCCTTGAACTTGACGTCCAGGGGAGAGCTCGTGAGGTAGTCGCGCTGGATCGCCGAGCCGCAGTGGGCGCGGTCCACACCGGGCAGCGGGCAGGACTCGACGTAGAAGTCCATCTCGCCGTAGATGTGGAATTCCAGGTCGATCTCGCAGCCGATGTCGCCACCGGAGTGGCTGCCCACGCAGTCGCTCAGCGGGTTGATGTCGACCTTGGAGTCGCCGCTGGGCTTCATCACGACGCCCTCGACACCGGTGCCGCCGCCGTCGGCGGTGCGCTCCTGCTCCTTGCGGTCCTCGAAGTCGACCTGCTGGGTGCGGATGGCGGCCTCGGCGGCCTCCACGGCGAGGTTGCGGGCGTTGGCCGCGGCGGCCTCGGCCTCGGTCGCGTCCTGTTCCGCCTTGTCGGCGACGGACCGGGCGGTGGAGGCGTCGGCCTCGGCCGCGTCGGCCGCGCTGCGGGCGCTCGCCGCGTCCCGCTCGGCGTCGTCGGCGGAGGCGTCCGCGTCGGTGGCGTAGCCGTCGGCCGCGGTGGCCGCGGTCTGCGCGGCGGCGGCGTCGGCCACCGCCTGCTTGTCGTACTCGACGGTGTTGGCCTCGGACCGCTGAGCCGCCTTGGCGGAGCCGGCGGCCGCGTCCGACGAGGCCTGCGCCGCCGCGGCGGAGGTGCTGGCCTGCGCGGCCCACTCCGCAGCGTTCGCCGCCGCCTCCGCCGCCGCCTTCGCGTCGGCATTCGCCTGGGCCGCGAGCGCCTTGGCCTCGGCGGCCGCCTTCTTGGCCTGAGCCGCCTTGGCGTTGGCGACGGCGACCTGCTGCTGGGCGGCCGTCTTCGCGGCCTGACCGGTCAGCACCGCGAGACCCGCGGAGGAGTCGGTCTCCGCGTACGGGGAGCCCAGCTCGATGGCGTCGTTGGCGGGTTTGACGACCTTCGCCGCCGAGTCCCGGGCGGCCGCGGCGGCCTGCGCGGTGGAGTACGCGTGCCCGGCGGTGCGGATCGCGTCGGCGCCCGCGAGGGAGGCTTCGGAGCGGGCGACCAACGCGTCACCGCGCGCCTTGGCGGCGGCCTTCTGCGCGGCCTCGGCCTCGGCCTTGGCGGCGATCGCGTTCCACTTGGCGGCACGGGACGCGGCGATCGCGTCGGCGGCGGCCGCGTGGGCCTTGGTCACCGCGGCCCCGGTGATGGCGACATCGCGCTGGGCGCCGTCCGCGGCGGCCTGGGCGCGCTTGGCCGCCCCCTGGGCCCTGGTGGCCGCCTCTCGCGCGTTAGTGGCCGCCGCGGTGGCCTCGTTCGCCGCCTGGCGGGCCTGTGTGGCCGCGGCCGTGGCGTCGTCGGCCGCCGAGCGTGCCTTGGTGGCGGCCTGCCGGGCCTCGATGGCGTCGGCGGTGCCGTCCACGGCGGCGAGCAACGCCTCCGCGGCCTCCGCCTTGGCGACCAGGGCGTCACGGCGGTCCTCGGCGGCGAGCGCGCCGTTGCGAGCGTTCTTCGCCCGGTTCTCGGCGGCGAGCGCGGCGTCCTTCTTGTCGGCGGCCGTACCGCCCGCGGCCTGCGCGTCGGACAGCTTGTCGGCGGCGATCTGCCGCTGGGACTGGGCGCGGCCCTCGGCTTCGTGCGCCTTCTGCCGCTCGGCGGCGGCGAGGTCCGCCTGCGACTTGGCGTAGTCCCGCTCGGACTCGGCCTTCTGCCGCTTGGCCCTCGCGTCGGCAGCCGCGGTCTTGGCGGTCTGCTCGGCCGCCTTCGCCTTGTTCTCGGCGGCCTTGGCCTCGGAGGCGTGCTTGGCCGCCTCCTCCGCCTGCGCCGCGGCCCCCTCGGCGGCGGCCTTGGCCTGGGCCTCGGCCTCCTGCGCGGCGATGCGCCGGAACTCCGCCTTGGCCGCGTGCGCCTGGGTGTTGGCGAGGGAGTCGAGCGTCTTGCTGTCGGCGGCGGAGGCGCGGGTCGCGTTGAACGCCGTCTCCACGGCCTTCGCCGCGGCCTGGGTGGCCGCCGCCGACGCCTTGGCGACCTGCGCGGCCTGCTGGCCGTACAGCAGACCCCGGCCGCGCGGCAGACCGGCCGCGTCGGCGATGCCGTACGCCTGCGTCTGCGCCTGGGTGACCGCGTCGGCCTGCGTCTTCGCGGACAGCGCGGCGCGGGAGGCGACGTAGAGGCGGCCGCCGGCCCGGCCCTGGGCGTCCGTGATCCACTTCTTGACCTGGGTGAACTCGGCCGTGGTCGGGTAGTCGTTCGGGTGGTCGGCGGGCTTCTGGCCGGTCCAGTAAGCCTGCCAGTCCGTGAGCCGGCTCGCGATCAGCGACTGGGCGAGGGCCTCACCGAGCGCCTGCGAGGCCGTCGACAGGTCGGCGTTGGCCTGCTTCTCGGCCCGGATGATGGCGTCCCGCTGGGTCTTCTGCCCGTCGATCTCCGACTGCCACTCGGTGTGGGCCGTGGCGATCTCGTCGCCGAGCACCTGGTGGGGGTCCTGGGGGTCGGTGTACGCGCAGGACGCGAAGCGGGCCTTGAGGTTCTCCACGTCGATCCGGAACTCCATCGAGTCCGGGTCGGGAGCGGTGGTCGGGAAACCGCCGTACTGGAGGAAGAGCCGGGCGTCGTCGGCGTACATGTCGTGCATGAACTGCAGCGACTCCCACGCCTGGCGGTCCTCGTAGTCCTCGTAGGCGTCCGGAGAGTAGCGGGCCTTGTAGACGGCGGTGGCCGCGTCGACGGACGTCTTGTTCGCCAGGGGGTGTGGGTCGACGTAGAAGTCGCCTTCCTGCTTCCAGAACTGGGCGGCGACCCAGGACGACAGACCGACCTTGGCGAAGGGGTCGTCCTTGTCCTCCACCCACGTGAAACCGGTGTAGGTGTAGGGCGGGGGCGGGTTCTGGACGCCGAGGGACGCCTCCCACACGCGGGGGCGGGCGGCCAGCTCGTCCATCTTGGCGTCGGCGGCGGCCTTGTCCTTCTCGTACGCCGTGTGGAGTGCGGTGGTCTTCCAGTAGGACGGGTCTGCGGCCGTGTGCAGTTGGTCCTCGGTGCCGATGAGGCCGGCCCGCGCGGTCTCCTTCATCGCGGGGCCGCCCTTGCGCAGGGCCCCGCTGAGGAGGCACTGCTCCTGGCGGACGCGCTCGGCGGCCTTCGCGTCGAAGGCGGTGGGTACGGGGTCGGCGGTGCTCGCGGTCCGCTCGGACTGCCCGGCGAGGTCGGGGAGTTGACCACCCGTCACCGCGATGGCGGCGGCCACGGCCATGGCGGTCAAGGGCAGGAAACGGGATCTCGGGAAGAGCCCCCGTCTGCGTGTGTTCGTACGCATGGGAAACCTGTCTGTGAGAACGGCGGAAAGGGGGCTCAGAACAGGAGGTTGTACTGGGTCCAGCCGCTGGTGCCGATCTGCACACGGGCACTGAAGGGGGCGGTGGCGGAGCCGGTGCCCTTGTAGAGCCACAGGGCGCCGGCGGAGTCGACGGCCATCAGGTCCGTCTTGCCGTCGCCGGTGTTGTCGCCGGTCGACACGACCGCGGTGTAGTCCTTCCAGCCGGTCGTGGCCGCGGTGACGGAGGTGCCGAGGACCCCGTCGGCGGTGGCCTTGCCGGTGCCGGGGTAGATCAGCAGGCTGCCGGTGCTGTTGCGGGTGATGAGGTCGGCGATGCCGTCACCGGTGTAGTCACCGCGTCCGGCGATGACGCTCATGCCGTTCCAGCCGGTGGAGTCCTTCATCCGGACCCGGGCGGCGAGGGTGCCGTCGGCCTTGCCCTGGTAGAGCCACAGCTGGCCGTCGGTGCCGCGGGCGACCAGGTCGGGCTGGGCGCTGCCTGCCATGTTCCCCACGGAGACGAGGAGGTTGTACTGGTCCCAGCCGGTCCCCAGCACCTTGGTGTCGTTGCCGCGTTCGGCGGTGTAGTAGAGGGTGCCGCCGATCCGGAAGTAGAGGTCGTTGCCGCGGCCGTTGTCGGAGACATTGGCCTGGGCGAGCGCGGTGGCCACGGAGTAGCCGGTGCCGAGGTCGGCGCGGGCCTTCCAGCCGCCGGTGCCCTTGGCCTCGTAGTCCCAAAGGTGGCCGTCCTTACCGCGGGCGAGGAGCGGGAGGAGGCCGGTGCCGTCGGCAGCGGCCTGCTGGAGGAGAGGGGCGCCGTCGGTGGCGGCCGCTTCCGCGGGACGCGGTCCGGGTGACTCGGTGTGCGCTGTCGTGAGCGCGACCACGGTGGTCACGGCGCCCGCGAGAGCGAGAGCGGCCGCCCGGCGCAGGGGGCGGCTGAGGGAGATGCGTATCAAGGCGAGAGGTTCCCGTCGGTGGGGTCGGCGGGGACCCGCACGCGCACACCAAGACGCCGTGAACACAGGTCAGGTGTTCCCCGGTGCCGCCCCCGCGCCGCGTCTGGTCATGTCCACGGCACGTGCAACCGTAGGGAACCATGTGGATTCTGTGAAGGGATTTTTCACGACTGTGCCCCGCCGGGCCGGGCCCGGCGGGGCACAGTCTTTCTGCGGCTCCCGGAAAGGTTCGTGTGGGGGCGGCGCTCAGCCCTCGCTGTACTGGCGCATCCCTGGCACGGTCAGCGTTCCGCCGTACTGGGCGGCCTGCTGGACGGTCACATTGGTGAAGTAGATGATCGGGATGTTCAGCGGCGGGGGGCTGTCCGGGCTGAACGTGAGCGGGATCAGCCCCAGCAGGTTGCCGGAGATGCTCTCGGTGTACATGACCGTCTTGTCGCCGGTGATCGTTGACTTCGAACCCTTGCCCGCCTGCACGTGATACGTCGTGCCGCGGTCGGTGACCGTCTGGTGGAGGTCACCGATCTCGGTGCCGCCGGATATGACGTACTTCAGGACCTTCTTGGTCTTGCCGCTCGCGGTCCTGACCTTGACAACACCCTGGTAGTCCGCGTCCTTGAGGAGCAGCGAACTGGCCTTCAGGGTCCAGGAGTTGTCCGCCACCGTGATACCGGGCTCGGTGTCGCCCACGTCGTCCGTGGCGGCCGGGCAGTCCTCCGGGTCGGTGCCGGCGCTCGCCGAGGGGCTCGGGGAGGCCGTGGCGTCGGCCGCAGCCTCTTCCGCCGCCTTCGTGGTGTCCTCGACGGCTTTGGTGGTGTCCTCGGCCGCCTTGGACGCCGTGTCGGTCGTGTCCTTCACGGTGTCCTTGACCGTGTCGGTGACCTTGTCGGTCGTCTCCTTGACGGGGTCCGTGGCGCTCTGGGAGGCGGAGGCGGACGGAGTCGGGGTGGCGCTCGGCTCACTCGCGGTCGAACTCGACGAGGAGTTGCCGCCGGTGAAGATCCCGGTGATCGCGTCGCCTATGTCCGTCAGCAGGTTGCCGTCGTCGCTCGCGGAGGCGGAGGGGGACGGCGTCGCGGTGTCGGAGCCCGAGCTCGTGGAGGAGGAGCCGCTCTCCTCCGTCTCCTTGCTCGCGGAGGCGGACGGCGAGGGTGTCGGCGTGGCTTTGTCGTCGGAACCTGAACCCGACGAGGAGGAGCCGCCCGAGCCGGAGTCCGATGCCGAGCCGGCGGAGGCCGAGGGGGACGGGGTCGCGGTGGCGTCGTCGGAGTCGCCCGAGGGGCTCGCCGACGCGGACGGCGAGGCGCTGCCGTCCAGTGCCGCGACACAGTCCTTGTACTCGTCCGCCGTCAGGCTCTTGGCGGTCGGTGCGTCATCGGCCAGCGCGAGCGTCGGTGTGAACCCGATGCCCATGAGGACGGCCGTCGGCATCGCCGCCATGGCTATCGCCTTGCCGGCCGGCATGTGGAACCTGGTGATCAGCGGCTTCTTGGGTGCCGCGTGGCGGGGCCCGGATCTCGCACGGGAGGCCTCAACGTCAGCCCCGTGGGTCGCCTCGTCAGCCGGCACTGTGCCTCCCGTTCGCCCCGTTGACCGGGCTCGTTCCTGACAGATCGTTCGGCTCGCCCACTGGGTCCACCGGCCGCAGGAGCGTGGTGTCGTAGTCCGTGGCCTCGGGCGCGCCGCCCTCACCGGTCGTGTCCTGGACGGCCGGCTCCTCCGCGGGCGGTACACCCGGCGCCCACGCCACGGCCATCGCCCCGCCGAACAGCGCCAAGAGGAAGCCGACGATGAAGCCGCCGAAGTTGGAGACGGGGAGGGACACCAGCCCGAGCATGATCGCCGCGACACCCGCGAAGGTGCGTACGTGCTTCTGGAACCAGAGGGTGATGCCCAGGACGACGAGCAGTACGCCGATGATCAGGGATCCCGCGCCCGCCGTGGTGGCCATGGCGATGGTCAGGCCACCGAGCTTGAGGTGCGCATACGGGAAGTACATGATCGGAAGTCCGCTGATCATGACGAACAGCCCCGCCCAGAACGGACGGGTGCCCCGCCAGGCGCGGAACTGCTGCCTCCGGCGGTCGAACTGGCCGGGCGCGGCAGGACTCTCGGCGCTCATGGAAAACAGCTCCCTGGTGCGGCGTTGCTCTTGATGAGGGTGTATCGCGATGATGAAGGTGGGGGATGTGAAGGCGACGGGCGGGAGATGGCAGGCGGGGGACCGTAACGGCTCCCCCGCCCGTCACTGAGCGCCTAGTAGCACTCGATCCCGTCGCCGCTGCCCCAGCTCAGACCCATGTGGAGGTCGGAGAGCTTGAAGGTGCCGGCCGTGGTGGCCCACGCCGTCTGCTTCACATCGGTCAGCACGGCCTTGTCGGCCTGCTGGGCGAACCCGAACGGGTTGGACTGCTCCCCGTCCGCGGTCTTGGGCTTCGGGGTGTTCCCCTTGGTGGTCCCGGCGGGGACACCGATGTTGATGCCCGAGAACACGGCATCTTTCGCGTCGAGGTTGGCGACATCGATGTAGATCTTGTCGGCCTCGACCGCCGTGCCCTTGTCACCCGCGGTCAGCTTCAGGGTGACCGACTTGTTCAGGAACGGAACCGGGGTGACCACGGACTGGCACATGTTGGTGATCGTGGCGTGGTCGAACGCCGACACCGACACCGGGTGCGCCTGGTCCTTGCCGTCAAGACCCTTGCCGGAGTCTATGGCGCCGTACTGGTTCATGTCGTAGCCGACGAGCTGGCCGGCCCGGACCTTGAACTCCTGCCCCGACACACTGAACGACGCGGCGAGCGCGCCCTGCGCGAGGGCCACACCTACCACTGCCGTGGCGGCGACGCTGGGCACCATGACCACAGCGAACCGCTTCCATCTTGTCCCGCCACGCACCTGGGACTCCATATTTCCTCCTTCTCGGACGTACATCTCCTGACCCTGACTGCCCTCTCGAAAGGACGGCTCAGCCGGGCAGGGATGGGAGAAGTGCTACGTCCTCGGGAAGGAGAGCGCCTGCCTTCGGAGGCGCGAACCGCGCACCGATCACCGGCGATCACCCCCGAGCGACAACCACTGGTCGCGCCTGACACACATCACGCACAACCTTGCTGGACAGGCTTCGCCGGATGGGCGAAGACCCCCCTGTCCAAGAACCGGCGCACCTGCCGCCGGCTCTGCTCGGTGGGGACCCACGGAATCCCGCGGCCCGACCGGCTGTCGGGGTACGGGAAAGGACCGAGCGTCGCCGATCGTGGTGCATTCTCGCCGCCCGCACAAGGGGCTTCGTTACTCGGTAGTAACGGCGGGATAACCGAACAACGACCCACCGGTCTCGGTCGGCGACGCTGGGTGGCAAACAGGGGGAGGACAAAGCAGTTGATCGATGGACAGAATCCGACAGATCAACGCCCTTGGCTTACTGGAAGTAACAGCGGCCGCGATTGCCAAGTTTTGGCAAAGCGCGGCCGCAGTGACCCCCTGGTGGCCAATCTTTCACTCCGGCATCACATGCCGTGGTGTTTAGCGACTGGTCAGAACCGGGCTCACGCCCCGCTCGGATTCCGCTCAGAACAGGGCACGGGACAGCGCCCTGCGGGCCGCCGACACCCGCGGATCGTCGGCACCGACCACCTCGAAGAGCTCAAGTAGCCGAATCCTTACGGTGTCCCGCTCGTCACCCGCCGTGCGCTGCACGGTGTCGATGAGCCGCCCGAACGCGTCCTCCACATGGCCGCCGACCAGATCCAGGTCCGCGGCGGCGATCTGTGCCTGCGCGTCACCCGGCTTCTCGGCCGCCTCCTTGCGCGCCTGCTGCGGGTCGAGACTCTGCACCCGCTGGAGCAACTCGGCCTGTGCGAGCCCCAGTTTGGCCTCGCTGTTGCCGGGGTCGTCACTCAGTACGTTCTTGTACGCCTGGACGGCACCGCCGAAGTCCCCCGCGTCCAGGGCGCGTACGGCGGCTTCGAGGAGCGCGTCGTACGGTCCCGCGGGCACGGCCGCGGGCTGCGGAGCGGCGCCCGGCTGGGCCTCCGGGTCGACGGTGAGGCCGGTCAGCCCGAAGCGCTGCTCGGCGACCTGCACCAGCTGGTCCAGGGTCTGCTGGATCTGCTCCTTGCCCGCCGCGCCCTGGAAGAGCGGCAGGGCCTGGCCGGCCACCACCGCGAAGACTGCGGGGATCCCCTGGATGCCGAACTGCTGCATCAGCATCTGGTTGGCGTCGACGTCGATCTTGGCGAGGAGCAGGCGTCCGTTGTACTCGACGACGAGCTGCTCCAGCACCGGGCTCAGCTGCTTGCAGGGCTCGCACCACTCGGCCCAGAAGTCGATGACGACCGGGACCTCGGTGGACCGCTGCAGGACATCGCGCTCGAAGCCCGCCTCGTCTACGTCGATGACGAGATCGGACGGGGAGACGGCACCGGGCCCGCCGCCCTGCCTGGCCGCTTCGGCCCGCGCCTGCTCCGCCTTCGCCTTGGCCTCCTGGGCCGCTTTCACCGCGGCGAGGTCGACGACTCCGCTCATGGACATGTTCCGTGGCTGCATGCGTCTATCCTCCCCCGTACACGCGCGTGTGTGAAAAGCGATGTGAAAGCCGGTCGTGCAGCGCGGTCCTGACGCCGGGTCCCCACCCCACGCCGTGCGTGCCGTCGCCCGCGTACGTCCGTCGCGAGCTTTCGCTACGAGTCGTAGCGTAATGGCACCGAGTGCCTGCCCGGTACCCCACCCCGGTGATCTCCCTCACTGCCCCACAAGAACGGCCGGTTATGGTCGGAGAATGCAGAGCCGCAGCCCCGCCCCCCGCGCCACAGGTCGCCCGCGCAGCGCCGCCGCGGACACCGCGATCCTCGCGGCGACGCGGAACGCGCTGGTGGAGCTGGGCTGGTCGAAGCTGACGCTGGGGGATGTGGCTACCCGTGCGGGGGTCGCGAAAACCACCCTCTACCGCCGCTGGGCCGGCAAGAACGAACTCGTCGTCGACGCGGTGGCCGAACTCTTCGACGAACTGGAACTCCCCGACTGCGGCACCCTGGCCGACGACATCGAGGGCGTGGTCCTCCAGTTCGCGGCGATCCTGGCGCGGCCGGAGACGAAGAACGGCCTGATGGCGGTGGTGGCGGAATCGTGCCGGGACGAAGCGCTGCGCGAGCGCATCCGGTCGTCGATCGTCGACCGCCAGAAACGGCTGGTCCTGGAGGGCCGGGAACGCGCCCAGGCCCGCGGCGAACTACCCCAGGAGGCGGACCCCGCCGAGGCGGCCCGCACGGTCGACCTGATCTTCGACATGGTGGCGGGCGCGGTGGTCCACCGCACGCTGGTGAGCGCGGAGCCGGCCGACGAAGCGTGGGTCCACAGCTTCACCCAGGTCCTGTTGACGGGTCTCGCGGGAGAGAACGGGAAGTAGGGACCGCCGCGCCGTGGGGCTCAGAACCCCGGCGGCTCCGTGTACACCCCCCATTCGTCCCGCAGCACCCCGCAGATCTCCCCGAGCGTGGCCTCCGCCCGCACCGCGTCCAGCATCGGCCCGATCATGTTGGCCCCTTCCCGCGCGGCGACGAGCATCCCCTCCAGGGCAGTTCGCACGGCTGCCTCGTCCCTCGCCGCCTTACGGCCGCCCAGCACCCGCACCTGCTCCCGCTCCACCTCGTGGCTCACCCGCAGGATCTCCAGGTCGCCGGTGACGGACCCGTGGTGGACGTTCACCCCCACGACCCTCTTCTCCCCCTTCTCCAGGGCCTGTTGGTACCGGAAGGCCGCTTCCGCGATCTCTCCCGTGAACCACCCGTCCTCGATCCCGCTCAGGATCCCGGACGTGATCGGGCCGATCGGGTGGTGCCCGTCCGGATGGGCCCTCGTCCCCCGCTCCTTGATCTGCTCGAAGATCTTCTCCGCGTCCGCCTCGATCCGGTCCGTCAGTTGCTCGACGAACCACGAACCACCCAGCGGATCGGCCACGTTGGCGACCCCGGTCTCCTCCATGAGCACCTGCTGGGTGCGCAGCGCGATCTCCGCGGCCTGCTCCGACGGCAGCGCGAGGGTCTCGTCCAGGGCGTTGGTGTGCAGTGAGTTGGTTCCGCCCAGCACCGCCGCGAGCGCCTCGACGGCCGTACGGACGACGTTGTTGTACGGCTGCTGCGCGGTCAGCGAGACCCCGGCGGTCTGGGTGTGGAACCGCAGCCACTGAGCCTTCTCGGACCGCGCCCCGTACACGTCCCGCATCCAGCGCGCCCAAATGCGCCGCGCCGCCCGGAACTTGGCGATCTCCTCGAAGAAGTCGACGTGCGCGTCGAAGAAGAAGGACAGCCCGGGCGCGAACACGTCGACGTCAAGACCGCGCGACAGCCCCAGCTCGACGTACCCGAACCCGTCCGCGAGCGTGTACGCCAGCTCCTGCGCCGCCGTCGAACCGGCCTCGCGGATGTGGTACCCGGAGACGGAGAGCGGCTTGTAGGCGGGGATGCCGGCCGCGCAGTACTCCATCAGGTCGCCGATCAGGCGCAGGTGCGGCTCGGGCTGGAAGAGCCACTCCTTCTGGGCGATGTACTCCTTGAAGATGTCCGTCTGGAGCGTGCCGTTGAGGACGGAGGGGTCCACGCCCTGCCGCTCGGCCGCGACCAGGTACATGCAGAAGACGGGGACGGCGGGTCCGCTGATCGTCATGGACGTCGTCACGTCGCCCAGCGGAATGTCCCGGAACAGGACCTCCATGTCGGCTGCCGAGTCGATGGCGACCCCGCAGTGCCCGACCTCGCCGAGCGAACGGGGGTCGTCGGAGTCCCGCCCCATCAGGGTCGGCATGTCGAAGGCGACCGACAGGCCGCCGCCCCCGTTGGCGAGGATCTTCCTGTACCGCTCGTTCGTCTGCTCGGCGTTGCCGAACCCGGCGAACTGTCGGATGGTCCAGGTCCGACCCCGGTAGCCGGTCGGATACAGCCCGCGCGTGAAGGGGTACTCCCCCGGCCACCCGATTCGCTCGAAGCCCTCGTACGTGTCGCCCTGCCGCGGCCCGTACACCGGCTCCACGGGGTCCCCCGAGAGCGTGGTGAAGTCGGCCTCACGCCTGCGCGAGGCGTCGTACCGGGCCTGCCAGCGACGGCGGCCCTCTTCGATGGCGTCAGCGTCCATACCATCGAAGTTACTAGGACGTCCAAGTAAACGCGAAGGGCAACCGCCGTACGAGTGCCGTACGGCGGTGGGGTGGGGTTACGCGTTACGCCTTGACGGGCGCCGGAGACGCGTCGACGATCTTGCCCTCCAGCTCGTGGCTGATCTTCCGCTCGACGAAGAAGGCCGCCGTGGGAATCGTCCCGGCGAGCAGGACCCACAACTGCTTGGCGACCGGCCACTTCGCCTTGGAGCCCAGGTCGAAGGCGAAGACGAGGTAGACGACGTACAGCCAGCCGTGCGCGATCGCGACGACGCGGGTGAAGTCCGCGGCGCCGTCGATGTCGAGGCCGTACTTGGCGATCATGCTCAGGCACAGCAGGACCAGCAGCACACCGGTGACGTAGGCCAGGACGCGGTAGCGGGTCAGCACGCTCTTTTTCATGCCTACGAGCGTAACCACGCGTTCCGGGAGATCTTGCCCCGGGTCAGTCCTCGTCGAAGTCGTGTGCGGCGACCCTCAGCGGCCGCAGCATCGCGAAGATCTCCGCGCACTCCTCGGCGTCGTACACACCGAGCCCGAAGTCCATCGCCATGAGGTCCCGCGTGGCGGCCTCGACGACCTCGCGGCCCTTGTCGGTGATGGAGGCGAGGGTGCCGCGGCCGTCGTTGGGGTTGGGGCGCTTGTCGACCAGACCGGACCTGACCAGGCGGTCCACGGTGTTGGTGACCGACGTGGGGTGCACCATGAGCCGCTCACCGATCTTCGACATCGGCAGCTCTCCCGCCTTGGCGAAGTTGAGCAGCACCAGGGCCTCGTACCGCGCGAACGTCAGCCCGTACGGCTTGACCACCGCGTCGACCTCACCGAGCAGGATCTGGTGCGCACGCATGATCGAGGTGATCGCGGCCATGGACGGCACGTTTCCCCAGCGCTGCTTCCAGAGTTCGTCGGCGCGGGCGATGGGGTCGAAGGGAAGACTGAGCGGCTTCGGCACGGCACCGACCTTACCGGCCGGTCACATCGTGGTCAGCAGTGTCTCGCCCTTCAGACCGTCCGAGTGCGGATTCGGTGGGGGCGGGCGTTTTGCGCAGTTCCCCGCGCCCCTGGATGCCTGCGGCGGCCCGTTGCGGCTTCGGTGGGGGCTTGTGATGCGCGTTCCGTTCGGTGGGTGGGGCGGGGCCGGGGTGGGGGGTGTCCGTCCTCGGTCCGGCGGCTCGGCCCCTGAATCAGATCTCGGCAACGGACGCCGGCCGCTGCGGGCGGACACCCCCCACCCCGTCCCCTGCGCGCCGTACGCGGCCAACGGTCCACAGGGGCGCGCGGTACGGCCAACGGCCCGTCGTAGCGCGGGTGACCGCAACTACTCAGGGGCGCGGGGAACTGCGCGACCAGCCCCCACCGGCCCGCACCCGACTACACCCTCGCCGATCCCGTCACCGACATCACCAGCGAGTACAAGGAACTCGTGGCCGCGATGAACAGCCGATTCCCCTTCGGCCCGCCGAACGTCACGTTGGCCACCGGCTCAGGCACCCGCACGCGGCCGATCAGCGTGCCGTCTGGGTCGTAGCAGTGGATGCCGTCGGCCAGGGCGGCGGCCCACAGCCGACCCTCGTCGTCGAAGCGGATGTTGTCGAAGTGGACACCCTCGCGCGCCTCGGCGAACACCGTGCCGCCCGAGAGCGTGCCGTCGGCGTGGACGTCGTACCGGTGGATCCGGGCCGCTCGTGAGTCGGAGACGTACAGCCGCTGCTCGTCGGGGGACAGGATCACCCCGTTGGGGCCGTCCAGCCCGTCCGCGGCGAGCGACACCTCACCCGTGACCGGATCGATCCGGTACACCTGGCACGCCCCGATCTCCGACTCGGCCCGGTGCCCCTCGTAGTCGCTGAGGATGCCGAAGTCCGGGTCGGAGAACCAGATCGTGCCGTCGGAGCGTACGACGGAGTCGTTCGGGCTGTTCAGGCGCTTGCCCTGATAGCGCTCGGCCAGCACGGTCACCGTGCCGTCGGGCTCGGTACGGGTGACGCGGCGGTTGCCCTGCTCGCAGCTGACGAGGCGGCCCTGGGGATCGACGGTGTTGCCGTTGGTGTTGCCGGCCGGGGCGCGGAAGACGCCGACCGTGCCGGTGGCCTCGTCCCAGCGCAGGATGCGGTCGTTGGGGATGTCGCTCCAGATCAGCTGGCGCCAAGCGGGCAGGTACAGAGGCCCCTCGGCCCAGCGGCAGCCGTCGTAGAGGGTCTCCAGCCTGCTGTCGCCGTTGGTGCAGGGCCGGAAACGGTCGTCCAGGGTCTCGTAGAGGCTGTCGGACATGAGGTCCTCTCGGGTCGGAGGTGGGACGGGGTCAGCGGCGGCCGGTCCTGCGGAGATGGTGGCGCACCGCGCGCTGGGCGACCGGGCCCAGGTCCTCCAGCGCGGCGACGAGCACGCCGAGCTGCTCCAGGGCGTCCAGGGCCGAGGTGGCCCCGGCCGCGTCGACCCCTTCGTACAGCTCGATGCCCACGAAGGAGGCGGCCACCGCCCGGGCCAGGCCCGCGGGATCGGCGAACTCCCCGAAGGGCGTGGCCGCGAGGACGCGGGTGAGGACCCGCTCGATCTCCGCGATCCACAGCTGCAGGCCGGCAGCGGTGGCCGGGCCGAGGGTGGCGTGGGTCTGGGCGCCGGCCAGCAACTGGCCGAGGAGGGCGACATGTCCGCCGGCCCGCTCCTCCTCGTGGACCTTCCGTCCCACCGCGAGGAGTTCGGACAGCGAGGTCACCGCGGCCAGCCGTTCCCGGTAGCGGGCCACCGCGCGCTCCGCCCCGTAGCGGCAGGCCGCGGCGAGGAGTTCGTCGACGGTGCCGAAGTGGTAGAAGACCAGCGCCTGGTTGACCCCGGCGGCCGCCGCCACCGTACGGGCGGAGGTCTTGGCGATGCCCTGTTCGGTGAGGGTGCGCAGGGCGCCCTCCAGGAGTTTGGCCTTGGTCTCCAGGGACTTGGCGGACTCGGGGCTCACGCGCGCGCCTCCTCCCGCACGGGGCGCAGGCCGGGGCGGACTCCGCAGGCCGTGATGTCGCTGTACGTCGCCTCGAAGGAACCCTCGTAACCGAAGAGCGGGCCGAAGTACCGGTTGACGACCCGGACCCTGATGCGGAAGCGGCCCGCCCGGTCGTCGTACGACTCCCGCACCTCGGCCGTCGCGCCGATCAGCTCGGGCACCCGGACGTCCACCACGCCCTCCCGGAACCGGTGCTCTCCGGAGCGGATCAGCAGCGACCCGTCGGGCTCGGCGTGGAAGTGGAGCTCGCTGGCCAGGTGCTGGTGGGTGCCGAGGTAGTCGAGGATGCGGTCGCCCTTGGGACTGAGCACCATCTGGGCGTCGAAGCGGCGGGGGCGGCCGGGCAGGCGGAAGGTGCGCACGAAGGTCACCGTCTCACGGCCGTGGGTGTCGACGTAGGGCACGTTCTCGATCACGAACGGCACGCTCCGCCCGGGGCTCGGCACCAGGATGTTGCGGGTCGCGCCGAGAGCGAGGAAGGGCTTCACGAAGGCCCCGCCGTGCCAGACGCGGTCCATGACACCGCGGCCGGTGCAGGCCTCGCCGGACTCCAGACCCACCGAGAAGCGGCGCTGGAGCTGGGGGTGGAGGCGGTCGAATTCGGCGCCCATCACCGTGCGGAACATCGAGGTACGGCACATCGGGGTGCTGAACGGCGAGGTCATCGCGGGGTCTCCAGGGTGTGAAGGACACGCGGCGCACGCACGCGCGTGGACGGTTGGCGCAGACAGCGGCGGGCGGCCGGGGTGCCGGGCAGGGGTGACGTGAACAGGGCCAGGGAGATGGCCAGGGCGAGGAGGAGCGGCGAGAGGTAGGCCATCGACGCGGCCAGCGGGCCGAAGAGGCGCAGGAAGCGCTCCAGACCGAGGCCGGTGATGCCGACGAGCACGACGAGGGCGCGGACCACGAGCTCGGCGAGCCAGTTCCACAGGGCCCGCTCCGGGGTGATCCCCCGCTCCAGCCACAGCCGCAGCCGGTCGAAGGACCAGGCCGTCGCCCAGCCGATGAGAGGGCGGAAGAGCAGGCGGTCGGCCACGGCGCCGAAGCGGCCCCAGCGAGGGCGGTAGTCGTAGCCGGTGAGGAAGACGACGCCGTCGCCGTCGGGGAGGTAGCGCCAGTAGCCGCTGCCCTCCGCCAGGAGCGAGAGCGGGTGCGGGGAGGAGAAGCGCAGGGCGGAGGTGCGGGTGCCGTCGGGGCGTTCCCGCTCCCCCGCGGAGACGCCGGTGCCGGCGACGGTGAGGCCGGGCAGCACGCGCGTGGCGTAGCGGAAGCGCTGCGGCTCGCCCTCCGCGCGCGGGAGGTAGGTGATCCGGGTGAAGCGAAGGTCCCAACGCTGGTGCTGGGACGGTTCCTGCGTCCGGGTCCAGAGGTCGTCGAGTCCGGCACGGATGCGTGTCTCTATGTAGAGCCCCATTGTTCCCCCAGTGAGCCCATTGTTTGAGCGACTGCTCAAACCGCCTGGGCGAGAAGGTACACGCTTTTGAGCGATCGCTCAATCACGGGGTACGAGAAAACCCCGGCCCGCGCGGGCCGGGGTTCGTCTGTCGCGGTGGGGCTCGATCAGCCGGCGAGGTGCCGTTCCACCGTCTCCACCTTGGAGGTCAGACCGTCCGTCACTCCGGGCCGGATGTCCGCCTTGAGCACCAGCGACACCCGCGGCGCCCGCGCCTCCACGGCGGCAACGGCACGCTTGACGACGTCCATGACCTCGTCCCAGCTGTCGCCCTCGATCGAGGTGAACATGGCGTCGGTGCGGTTGGGCAGCCCCGACTCACGGACGATGCGCACCGCGTCGGCGACGTACTCCCCCACGTCCTCACCGACCCCGAGGGGGGTCACGGAGAAGGCGACGATCATGCGTTCACGACTCCGTCCTGCGCCTTGCGGGCACGGGAGGCGATGACGGCGTCCTCGGCCTCGCGCTTGAGCCTGCGCTCGGCGAAGAAGCCGCCGGTGGGCAGCAGGGAGAGGACGAAGTACCAGATCCCCGTCTTCGCGGACCACCTGGTGCGGAACCAGGCGTCGAGCCAGAAGATCAGGTACAGGATGAACAGGACGCCGTGGACCATGCCCATCACCGGGACGACGTTGAAGTCCGTGGTCCGCTTCAGCACCGAGCAGACGAGCAGGAGCAGGAACGAGATCGCCTCGGGGGCGGAGACCAGGCGGAGGCGTCGAATGGCGGAGGCTGTCTTGAGGTCCACGGGTCACCTTCGGTGGGAGGTACGTCGACGACTTGTGAACGCACGCACAAGCGTCCGCCCATTGTGACAAACGGTTCGGGGGGCCTTGTTCGGGGGGTCGCCGGACTTGGGGCACGTCGGGCGGGGGCGGGTGCGGGTGCGTTGTGACTGGTCGCGGGCAGCTGCGCCGGGCTTGGCGCCTCGGAGGGTGCCGGGGCGGGTTGTCGGGCGGGTGCAGGTGCGTTGTGGCTGGTCGCGCAGTTCCCCGCGTGGCCGCTGCGCTGGGCTTGGGCGGGGCGCCTCGGAGGGTACCGGGTGGGGTTGTCGGGCGGGTGCGGGTGCGTTGTGGCTGGTCGCGCAGTTCCCCGCGTGGCCGCTGCGCTGGGCTGGAGCGGGGCGCCTAGGGGGGTGCCGGGTGGGGTTGTCGGGCGGGTGCGGGTGCGTTGTGGCTGGTCGCGCAGTTCCCCGCGCCCCTAGGGGGTTGCAGTCGCCTGCGCCAGGACGGGCCGTTCGCCATCCCTGACGCGTCACGACGAACCGTTGGCCAAACCGCGCGCCAGGACGAGCCGTCTGACCACGGGCCGGACAGTTCGCCAGGACGAGCCCTCTGCCACCCCTCGCGCGCCGCAAAAGACCACGGGCCGGACCGTTCGCCAGGACGGGCCCTCTGTCGCCCCTCGCGCGCCTCGACGGGCCGTTCGCCGGACCGGGTGGCGGGACGGGCCGTTCGCCGCGTGCGGCGGGCAGGGGGTGGGGTGGGGGGTGTCCGCCCGCAGCGGCCGGCGTCCGTTGCCCAGTACATGTCGATCGACAGCTGCCGCCGGACCGAGGACGGATACCCCCCACCCCGGCCCCGACCCCACCACCGAACCGCCCGCGCTGCCCAAGCCCCCACCGGGCCGCAACGGGCCGCCGCAGGCATCCAGGGGCGCGGGGAACTGCGCGACCAGCCCCCACCGGCCCGCAGACAAACGACCACCGAACCCAGAAAACGGACCCCCGCCGACACCCCCGAGCACTGTCGGGAAGGCCTTGCCGCCAGCTACCTTCACCTCGTGGCGATGTTTCGACTCCAAGGCAGCAAGGTGCTGGCCGTCGACATGACCGGGGACGCCGTGAAGGCGAAGAACGGCTCGATGGTCGCGTACGACGGGCAGATGGCGTTCAAGAAGATGAGCGGCGGTGGTGAGGGGATCCGGGGCATGGTCACCCGGCGCATCACCGGCGAGCAGATGACCGTGATGGAGGTGTCGGGGCACGGGACGTGCTGGTTCGCGGACCGGGCCTCGGAGATCAACCTCGTCAGTCTCCAGGGGGACAAGCTGTACGTGGAGTCGAGCAACCTGCTCGCGACCGACGCCGGCCTGAGGACGGGCACGTCCTTCACCGGTCTGCGCGGCGCCTCGCAGGGCAACGGGCTGTTCACGACCACGGTCGAGGGACACGGCCAGGCGGCGATCATGTCGGACGGTCCGGCGGTCGTGCTGCGGGTCAGCCGCCAGTACCCGCTGACCGTCGACCCCGGCGCCTACGTCGCCCACCAGGGCAACCTGAGCCAGTCCTTCCAGTCCGGTGTGACCTTCCGCACGTTCATGGGTGAGGGCGGCGGTGAGGCCTTCCAGATCCGCTTCGAGGGGGACGGTCTGGTGTACGTCCAGCCCAGTGAGCGCAACACGATCGCGGGGGATGTGTGACATGCCCTTCCGCGAGATCAACTCCAAGATGGTCGAGGCCACGGTGATGCCCGGCCAGCGGCTGTTCAGCCAGCGCGGCGCGATGCTGGCGTACAAGGGCGAGGTGGCCTTCACCCCGAACATCCAGGGCGGCCAGGGCGGCGTCATGTCGATGATCGGCCGCCGCGTGGCCAACGAGGACACGCCCCTGATGACGGTGGAAGGCAGCGGCACCGTGCTCTTCGGGCACGGCGGCCACCACGTCACCGTCATCAACCTCTCCGGCGACACCCTGTACGTCGAGGCGGACCGGCTGCTCGCCTTCGAGGGCACCCTCCAGCAGGGCACCATGTTCATGGGCTCCCAGGGCGGCGTCATGGGCATGGTGCGCGGCCAGATCAGCGGCCAGGGCCTGTTCACGACCACGCTCAAGGGCCACGGCTCGGTGGCCGTCATGGCCCACGGCGGGGTCTTCGAGGTCCCGATCACCCCGCAGCGCCCGGTCCACGTGGACCCGCAGGCCTACGTCGCCCACTACGGCGACGTCCGCAACAAGCTGTCGACCGCTCTCGGCTGGCGCGACATGGTGGGCCGGGGCTCCGGCGAGGCCTTCCAGCTGGAACTCAGCGGGAACGGCGTGGTCTACGTCCAGGCGTCCGAGGAGAAGCTGTGAGCCACTACCCGGGCGCGGGCCCCACCGTGTACGACCCGATGACGCTGCCGTCGGACGACAACGTCAACAACTACACCTTCTGCGTGGAGCTCAAGGGGAGCCAGTGGTTCCTGCAGAAGGGGAAGATGATCGCCTACTACGGGCAGATGGATTTCAACGGCATCGGACACGGCCGACTCGACGGCCTCATCCGTACTTCCTTCCATTCGCCTCTGCACGCGAGCGACTGGGTCGTGGCGCAGGGCTCGGGCAAGATGCTCCTCGCCGACCGGGCCTTCGACGTCAATTCGTACGACCTCGAAGACGGCAACCTGACCATTCGCTCCGGCAACCTGCTCGCTTTTCAGCCAAGTCTCGCGCTCAAGCAGTCGATCGTGCCGGGCTTCCTGACTCTCATCGGAACCGGAAAGTTCGTGGCCGCCTCCAACGGCCCCGTCGTGTTCATGGAGCCCCCCATCCGGGTGGACCCGCAAGCGCTTGTGGGCTGGGCGGACTGCCCCTCGCCGTGCCACCACTACGACCACGGGTACATGGCCGGTCTGATGGGCGGTCTACGTGCAATGACGGGCCTCGGCGGGGCCTCCGGGGAGGAGCACCAGTTCGAGTTCGTGGGGGCCGGCACCGTGCTGCTCCAGTCGACCGAGGTCCTGATGGCCGAACAGGCCACGGGGGCGGTTCCGTCCGAGCCCGGAGTGCCCGGCGGGTACGGGGCACCCGCGGGGCAGCCACAGCAGCCGGGGGTACCGCGCCTTCCCGGACAGCTGGGGGACCTCCAGCGTCGCTTCGGGCTGTGAGCGGTAGTCTGCGGAGTGTGACGTCGAACGTGTGCACGCCGTCACACGACCCTCATTAGTTCGCCTTTCAACCTTTTAGGTAGACTGCATTCATGGAGACCGAGACGGCCACGCGCTGGCTGACCGATGCGGAGCAGTGCGCTTGGCGCACCCACCTGGAGGTCAACAGGCTGTTGACGTATCAGCTCGAGCGGGACCTTCAGCCGTTCGGCCTGACGATGAACGACTACGAGATCCTGGTCAATCTCTCCGAGTCGGAGGGCGTACGGATGCGGATGAGCGACCTCGCGTCCGCCACCCTCCAGTCCAAGAGCCGGCTCTCGCACCAGATCACCCGCATGGAGAACGCGGACCTGGTCCGGCGCGAGAACTGCGAGTCCGACCGCCGCGGCCTGTACGCGGTGCTGACCGAGCACGGCATGGAGACGATGAAGAAGGTCGCGCCCCATCACGTGGCGTCTGTGCGGAGGCACTTCATCGACCTCGTGTCGCCCGAGTCCCTGACGGAGCTGGACAAGGCCCTGAAGCCGATCGCGGAGCACCTGCGCGGGCATCGGGGACGTCCCTGACACCGGGACAGGACTAGGCGATCGGCAGGCGGAGTTCGAACAGGGCTCCGCCTGCCGTCGCGTCCCGGACCGTGAGCGTGCCGCCGTGCCGGGCGGCGACGTCCCGGGCGATAGCGAGCCCCAGTCCCGCGCCACCGTCGTCCCGCGCCCGCGCCTCGTCGAGCCGCACGAACCGCTCGAAGATCCGCTCCCGGTCCCCCACCGGCACCCCGTCCCCGTCGTCGGCGACCTCGACCACCGCGTGCCGCCCACCGTCCCTCCGTACGGCCACGGCGACCCGCGATCGGGCGTGCCGCTGGGCGTTGTCGAGGAGATTGGCCAGCAGCCGCTCCACCTGCCCCCGGGATCCGGCCACTTCCACGCCCTCGGCCTCGACGGTGACGTCCGTCCGGCCCGCCGCCTGCTCCCGGACCACTCCGGCGAGGTCGAACCGCGTGTTCTGCGGCCGCTCCCCCGCGTCCAGCCGGGCCAGCAACAGCAGGTCCGCGGCGAGGCGCTGCAGCCGTACGGTGTCCTCGACCGCCCCCTCCAGGTCCAGCAGCTCCGGATGAGCGGCGGCCACTTCCAGCTGGGTCCGCAGCGAGGCGACGGGGCTGCGCAGCTCGTGCGAGGCGTCGGCGACGAACCGGCGCTGGCGCTCGACGGAGGTCTCCAGCGCGGCCAGCGTCTCGTTGGTGGTGCGGGCGAGGCGGGCCACCTCGTCATGGGTGTCCGGCACCGGGACGCGGCGGGCGAGATCCTCGGAGGCGGTGATCGCCGCCATTTCGCCCCGGATGGCCTCGACCGGGCGAAGGGCTCGGCGCGTGACCGTCCAGGTCACCCAGGCGACCACGGCGAGCAGCAGGGGCAGGCCGACGAGCATGACCGTGGCGGCCGTGTGCACGGCGTCCTGCTGGGCCTGGAGGGAGGCACCGGCGTACACCCGGACCGTCCTGTCGCTCCGGTCCGTGACCTCGACCTGGGCGAACCGATAGGCGACGCTCTCGCCGTCCACGGCGGCCCGGCCCTGCCCGTGCCAGGTGACCTGCCCGACCTCACCGGCCTCGGAGTGGTCCTCGTCGCCGTCCCGCCCGGCGTCGGCGCCCGGAACGGGGGTGACGCCCGGGCTCCCGGTGCCGCTGACCGCCTCCAGGTCCTCGCTCACCGCGAGCACCCGCCCGTCTCGGTCGACCGCCTGGACCGGGTGGTCCTCGTCGAGGTCCAGCTCCCGGTACGGCACGCCCTGCGCGATCTGCGACGCCACGTTGCGGGCGGCGCCGTCGGCGGCCGTGTCCGCCTGCCCGGCGAGGTTGCTGCGCAGCGACAGCAGGACCACGGCGCCCGCGGCGACCAGGGCCACGGCGACCACCGCGGTCGCGGCCAGCGTGGCCCGCGCCCGGACCGAGCCGAACAGCCGCCTCATCTCCCGGCCTCCAGGCGGTACCCGGCACCGCGGACCGTCCGGATGAGGCCCGCGTCCAGCTTCCGGCGCAGGGTGCTGACGTACACCTCGACGATGTTGGGATCGCCGTCGTACGCGAAGTCCCAGACGTGCTCCAGGATCTGCGCCTTGGAGACCACCTCCCCGGCCCGCACCGCGAGCTGCTCCAGGACCGAGAACTCCTTGGCGGTGAGGGTGACTTCGGTGCCGTCGAGGAAGACCCGGCGGGCGGCGGTGTCGATTCTCAGTGCCCCGGTCTCCAGCACCGGCGAGGCCCCGGTGCCGTTCCCGCGCCGCCGCAGCAGGGCCTTGATACGGGCCACGAGGACGACGTAGGAGAAGGGCTTGGTCAGGTAGTCGTCCGCGCCGGTGTCCAGGCCCTCGGCTTCGTCGTACTCGCCGTCCTTCGCGGTGAGCATCAGGATCGGCACCTCGTGGCCGGCGGCGCGCAGGGCGGCGCAGACCCGGTAGCCGTTGAGGCCGGGCAGCATGATGTCGAGGATCACCAGGTCGTACGACCCCTCGCCGGCCCGGTGCAGCCCCTCCCGGCCGTCGTGGACGACGTCGACGGCGTAGCCCTCGGCGGTGAGGCCCTTGGCGAGGGACAGGGCGAGTCGTTTCTCGTCCTCGACGATCAAGAATCGGAAGGGGCGACGCGCAGCGTCTCGAGCAGGGTGGTGGTGGGCGACGGGCGGGCGCATGCGTACAGCCTCGCAAAGCGAACCTGAAGGCGCCTTCAGGGGACTTCAGGCCCGCTTCAGCTCGCCTCGGGCAGCTTGGTCGTCGTCGAAAGCGAACGAGGCAGAACGAAGCAGACCGGCTCTGGAGGAATCCCCATGAAGCGCAACATCGTCATCGCCACCCTCACCGCCGCCGCCCTGGCCACCGGCGGCACCGTCGCGGCCTTCGCGGCCGGGCACGACGACGCGACGGCGACGCAGCGCCAGGCGAACACGAGCGTCCGGTCGGCCGCGGAGGCGATCGCAGCCACCCTGAGGC
Organism: Streptomyces sp. NPDC005303; assembly: GCF_040607335.1. NCBI lineage: Bacteria > Bacillati > Actinomycetota > Actinomycetes > Kitasatosporales > Streptomycetaceae > Streptomyces > Streptomyces sp. NPDC005303. The sequence continues at coordinate 107,353 of NZ_JBEXGM010000006.1, forward strand.
ACACCCCGGGCACCGCCCTCTCCGCCGGCCTGGACGACGACGGCGCCGACGCGTGGGAGGTGACCGTCGTGAAGGGCGACGGCACCGAGTACGACGTACGGGTCGCCCCGGACTCCGGCAAGGTGCTCGGCGCCCAGCGCGACACCGACGACGACAAGGACGCCGAGGACCGCGCCGAACTCGCAGCGGTCAAGGGCGCGCACACCGACGCCCGCGAGGCCGCGCTGGCCGCCGCCGCGAAGGGCACGGTGACCGAGGTCGGCCTCGACGACGACAACGGCACCGTGGCCTGGAGCGTGGACACCGCGAAGGACGGCAAGCACAGCGAGTGGAAGGTCGCCCTCGACTCGGGCAAGGTCACCCAGGACCGCGACGACGACGGCGACAAGGCCTGAGTCGTCCGCTGTGCGGCGAGCATGCGGTGTGGCCGCCCGCCAAGGGCTCAGCCCTGTGTGAGCCCCTCCACCAGTTCGTCCGCCGCCCGGTAGGGGTCCAGCTCGCCGGAGACGATCCGCTCCGCGAGGGCGTCCAGGCGCCGGTCCCCCTTGAGGTCGCCGATGCGTTCGCGCAGGGCGGTGACGGCGATCGTCTCGACCTCGTGGGCGGCGCGGGCGCGGCGGCGCTCGGCGAGGACAGCGTGCTCCTCCATCCAGGCGCGGTGCTTCTCCAGGGCTTCCACGACCTCGTCGACGCCCTCCGCGCGGGCGGCGACCGTCTTGACGATCGGCGGACGCCAGTCGCCGGGCGCCCGGGACTCGCCCAGGCCCAGCATGTGGTTGAGTTCGCGGGCGGTGGCGTCGGCGCCGTCGCGGTCGGCCTTGTTGACGACGTAGACGTCGCCGATCTCCAGGATTCCGGCCTTGGCGGCCTGGATGCCGTCGCCCATGCCCGGGGCGAGCAGCACCACGGAGGTGTCCGCCTGGGAGGCGATCTCCACCTCCGACTGACCGACGCCGACCGTCTCGACCAGGATCACGTCGCAGCCTGCCGCGTCCAGGACCCGGATGGCCTGCGGGGCGGCCCAGGCGAGGCCGCCGAGGTGGCCGCGGGTCGCCATGGAACGGATGTAGACGCCGGGGTCGGAGGCGTGGTCCGACATGCGCACCCGGTCGCCGAGCAGGGCGCCGCCGGAGAACGGCGAGGACGGGTCGACGGCCAGGACGCCGACCCTCCTGCCCTGCTTGCGGTAGGCGGTCACGAGGGCCGAGGTGGACGTTGACTTGCCCACCCCGGGCGACCCCGTCAGGCCCACCACGTACGCGTTGCCCGTGAGCGGGGCGAGCGTCGCCATGATCTCCCTGAGCTGCGGGGACGCCCCCTCCACGAGGGAGATCAGCCGGGCCACCGCCCGCGGCCGGCCTTCCCTGGCCTGGGCGACCAGCGAGGAGACGTCCTGCATCACAGCTCCGTTCACCGAGAGGGACTCAGGCCTTGGGTACCCGCACGACCAGCGCGTCACCCTGACCGCCGCCACCGCACAGGGCGGCCGCGCCGACACCGCCGCCGCGCCGCTTGAGCTCCAGGGCGAGGTGCAGGACGAGCCGGGCGCCGGACATGCCGATGGGGTGGCCGAGGGCGATCGCGCCGCCGTTCACATTCACCTTTTCGGTGGATACGCCGAGGTCCTTCATTGACTGGACGGCGACCGCGGCGAAGGCCTCGTTGATCTCGATCAGGTCGAGGTCGGAGACCTCCAGGCCCTCCTTCTTCAGGGCGTGCAGGATCGCGTTGGAGGGCTGGGACTGCAGGGAGTTGTCCGGGCCCGCCACATTGCCGTGGGCGCCGATCTCGGCGATCCACTCGAGGCCCAGCTCCTGCGCCTTGGCCTTGCTCATCACGACCACGGCCGCGGCGCCGTCCGAGATCTGCGAGGCGCTGCCGGCGGTGATGGTGCCGTCCTTGGTGAACGCGGGGCGCAGCTTGCCGAGCGACTCGGCGGTGGTGTCGCCGCGGATGCCCTCGTCCTTGCTGAAGACGACCGGCTCGCCCTTGCGCTGCGGGATCTCGACGGGGGTGATCTCGGCCTCGAAGACGCCGTTCTTCTGCGCGGCGGCGGCCCGCTGGTGGGACAGGGCGGAGAACTCGTCCTGCTCGGGGCGCAGGATGCCGAGGCGGGTGTTGTGCTTCTCGGTGGACTCGCCCATGGCGATGTTCTCGAAGGCGTCGGTGAGACCGTCGTACGCCATGGCGTCGAGCATCTCGATCGCCCCGTACTTGAAGCCCTCGCGGGACTTCGGGAGCAGGTGGGGGGCGTTGGTCATGGACTCCTGGCCACCCGCGACGATCACGTCGAACTCGCCGGCGCGGATGAGCTGGTCGGCCAGCGCGATCGCGTCCAGGCCCGACAGGCACACCTTGTTGATGGTGAGCGCCGGGACGCTCATCGGGATACCGGCCTTGACGGCGGCCTGGCGGGCCGGGATCTGGCCCGCGCCGGCCTGGAGCACCTGGCCCATGATGACGTACTGCACCTGGTCGCCACCGATCCCCGCACGGTCGAGGGCGGCCTTGATCGCGAAGCCGCCGAGGTCGGCTCCGGAGAAGGACTTCAGTGAACCGAGCAACCGTCCCATGGGCGTACGAGCGCCCGCGACGATCACCGAGGTAGTTGCAGAAGACATGAGCTGCGATCCCCTTACCGGCTGCACTGCCGAGGAGTGAACGAGGGTTTACTTCGAATGTACTGAGTGGCACTCCGTGCCGTCACCCGGCCGTCGGTGTGATCGCGCGCACGTTGCGTAACCGTTCCGCGAGCGCTGCACTGACTACATGCTGACGCGAATCGACCACATCGGGATCGCCTGTTTCGACCTCGACAAGACCGTCGAGTTCTACCGTGCCACCTACGGCTTCGAGGTGTTCCACTCCGAGGTCAACGAGGAGCAGGGCGTGCGCGAGGCCATGCTCAAGATCAACGAGACCTCCGACGGCGGCGCCTCCTACCTGCAGCTTCTGGAGCCGACCCGCCCCGACTCGACCGTGGCCAAGTGGCTGGACAAGAACGGCGAGGGCGTCCACCACATCGCTTTCGGTACGGCGGACGTCGACCAGGAGGCCGCGGACATCAAGGACAAGGGCGTACGCGTCCTGTACGAGGAGCCGCGACGCGGCTCCATGGGGTCACGGATCACCTTCCTGCACCCCAAGGATTGCCATGGCGTACTCACAGAACTGGTCACTTCGGCGCCTGTTGAGTCACCTGAGCACTGACCCTCGTACATATGGGCCGGTAGGGTTGGGGGCGGTCGCCGCTCTTCCGAGGGCGACCGGGTCCTGCCCATGGCGGCAGAACCGAGCCGGGGTCCGGGTTTCGGGGGACGAGCGACGGGCGGCAGCCCATGCTCCGCCGTTGATCTGACACCATTCCCCGGGGGCCCCGTTCGGCGGATGGACGGGGCTCGTCAGGAGAGACTTGCGACCAGGGGACGGATGGGACCGCGCAGTGCGGGGCTACGAACGCCAGGAGCGAGAGCCGGCGGCTGACGTCGACCACCTCTCTCGGTTCGAGGCCGAGATGGATCGGCTGAAGACCGAGCGGGAAAAGGCGATCCAGCACGCCGAGGACCTCGGCTACCAGGTCGAGGTGCTGCGCGCCAAGTTGCACGAGGCGCGGCGCACCCTCATGTCCCGGCCCGAATTCGGTGGCGGTGACATCGGCTACCAGGCCGAACAGTTGCTGCGGAACGCGCAGATCCAGGCCGACCAGTTGCGCCAGGACGCCGAGCGCGAACTGAGCCAGGTCCGCGCCCAGACCCAGCGCATCCTCCAGGAGCACGCCGAACAGGCCGCGCGTCTGCAGGCGGAGCTGCACCAGGAGGCCGTCACCCGCCGCCAGCAGCTCGACCAGGAGCTGGCCGAGCGCCGGCAGACCGTCGAGTCGCACGTCAACGAGAACGTGGCGTGGGCCGAGCAGCTGCGCGCCCGCAGCGAGTCGCAGGCCCGCCGGCTCCTGGACGAGTCCCGCGCCGAGGCCGAGCAGGCCATGGCGGCCGCCCGTGCCGAGGCGGAGCGGGTCACCACCGAGGCCCGCCAGCGTCTGCAGAGCGAGGCCGAGGCGGCCCGCGCGGAGGCCGAGCAACTGCTGCGCCGCGCCCGCGCGGACGCCGAGCGGCTGCTGGACGCCGCCTCCACCCAGGCCCAGGAGGCCACCGACCACGCCGAGCAGCTGCGCACCTCCACCGCGACCGAGTCGGACAGCGCCCGCCGCCAGGCCACCGAGCTGAGCCGGGCCGCCGAACAGCGGATGGCGGAGGCCGAGGAGGCGCTGCGCAAGGCGCAGGCCGAGGCCGAGAAGGTGCTCACCGAGGCCAAGTCGGCCGCCGAGAAGACGCTCGCGAGCGCGGAGTCGGCCAACGAACAGCGCACCCGTACGGCCAAGGAGCAGGTCGCCCGGCTGGTCACCGAGGCCAGCCAGGAGGCCGAGGCGACCAAGGAGGCCGCCGAGCAGATCGTCGCGGACGCCCGCGCCGAGGCCGAGAAGATCGTCACCGAGGCCGCAGAGAAGGCCCGCACGCTCACCGCCGAGGAGAGCGCGACCCAGCTGTCCAAGGCGGCCAAGACCGCAGAGGACGTCCTCAACAAGGCGCAGGAGGACGCACAGCGGACCACCAAGGCCGCCGCCGAGGAGGCCGAGCGGATCCGTCGCGAGGCGGAGACCGAGGCGGACCGGCTGCGCGCCGAGGCGCACGACATCGCCGAACAGCTCAAGGGCACGGCGAAGGACGACACCAAGGAGTACCGCGCCAAGACGGTCGAGCTGCAGGAGGAGGCCCGCCGGCTGCGCGGCGAGGCCGAGCAGCTGCGCGCCGACGCGGTCGCCGAGGGCGAGAAGATCCGCGCGGAGGCCCGCAAGGAGGCCGTCCAGCAGATCGAGGAGGCCGCCAAGACCGCCGAGGAGCTGCTCTCCAAGGCCAAGGCGGACGCCGACGAGCTGCGCCAGAGCGCCACCACGGACAGCGAGAAGGTCCGCACCGAGGCCATCGAGCGCGCCACCACGCTGCGCCGGCAGGCCGAGGAAACCCTGGAGCGCACCCGCAACGAGGCCGAGCGGCAGCGCGCCGAGGCCGTCGAACTGTCCGAGGAGATCGCAGCCGCCGCCGAGCGCGCCGCCCTCGAACTGCGCGAGGAGACCGAGCGGGCCATAGAGGCACGCCGTGCCGAGGCCGCCGACGAACTGACCCGGCTGCGCACCGAGGCCGAGGAGCGTCTGGCCGCCGCCGAGCGGGCCCTGACCGAGGCCCGTGAGGAGGCCGCGCGGATCCGCCGCGAGGCCGCCGAGGAGTCCGACCGGCTGCGCGCCGAGGCCGCCGAGCGGATCCGCACCCTCCAGCAGCAGGCCGAGGCGGAGGCCGACCGGCTGCGCACCGAGGCCGCGTCCGACGCGTCCGCCTCCCGCGCCGAGGGCGAGGCCGTCGCCGTACGGCTGCGTTCCGAGGCCGCCGCCGAGGCGGAGCGCCTCAAGACCGAGGCCCAGGACACCGCGGACCGGGTCCGTGCGGAGGCGCAGGCCGCCGCCGAGCGGCTCGCCACCGAGGCGTCCGAGACGCTGGCCGCCGCCCAGGATGAGGCCAACCGGCGCCGCCGTGAGGCTGAGGAGTACCTCGGCTCGGCCCGCCAGGAGGCCGATCAGGAGCGTGAGCGGGCCCGCGAGCAGAGCGAGGAGCTGCTGGCCTCGGCACGCAACCGCGTGGAGGAGGCCCAGGCCGAGGCCGTACGGCTGGTCGAGGAGGCGGACCGGCGGGCCACCGAGATGGTGTCGGCCGCCGAGCAGCACGCCCAGCAGGTGCGCGACTCGGTCGCCGGACTGCACGAGCAGGCGCAGGAGGAGATCACCGGGCTGCGCTCAGCCGCCGAGCACGTGGCGGACCGCACCCGGCGCGAGGCCCAGGAGGAGGCGGACCGGGTCCGCTCGGACGCCTACTCGGAGCGGGAGCGGGCCAGCGAGGACGCGGCCCGGATCCGGCGCGAGGCCGCCGAGGAGACCGACGCCGCCAAGTCCCTTGCCGAGCGCACCGTGTCGGAGGCGATCGCGGAGGCGGAGCGGCTCAGGTCCGAGTCGGCCGAGTACGCCCAGCGGGCGCGCACCGAGGCCTCGGACGCGATCGCCCAGGCCGACCAGGACGCCTCCCGCACCCGGGCGGACGCCCGCGAGGACGCCAACCGCATCCGCTCGGACGCGGCGAGGCAGGCCGACACCCTCATCACCGAGGCGCGCAGCGAGGCGGAGCGGCTCACCGAGGAGACCATCACCGACACCGACCGGCTGCGCACGGAGACGGTCGCCGAGGCGGAGCGGGTACGCGCGGAGTCGGTCGCCAAGGCCGAGCAGTTGATCGGCGAGGCCGCCGGGGACGCGGAGCGGCTGCGGGCCGAGGCCGCCGAGACGGTCGGACAGGCGCAGCGGCACGCGGAGCGGATCCGCAGCGAGGCCGAGCGGGTCAGGGCGGACGCGGCGGCCGCGGCCGAGGAGCTGGTCAACTCCGCGCGCGCGGAGGCCGATCGCACCCTCGACGAGGCCCGCAAGGAAGCCAACAAGCGGCGTTCCGAGGCGGCCGAGCAGGTCGACACGCTCATCACGGAGACCGCCGCCGAGGCGGACAAGCTGCTCACCGAGGCGCAGCAACAGGCGCTCAAGACCACCGCCGACGCGGAGGCACAGGCCGACACCATGGTGGGCGCGGCCCGCACGGAGGCCGACCGGCTGGTGTCCGAGGCCACGGTCGAGGGCAACGCACGCGTGGAGAAGGCCCGTACGGACGCGGACGAGCTGCTCGTCGGCGCGCGTCGGGACGCCACCGCCATAAGGGAGCGCGCGGAGGAGCTGCGCGACCGGATCACGGGCGAGATCGAGGCGCTGCACGAGCGGGCCCGCCGTGAGGCCGCGGAGACCATGAAGTCGACCGGCGACCGCTGCGACGCGCTCATCAAGGCCGCGGAGGAGCAGCTCGCGAAGGCGCAGGCGAAGGCCAAGGAGCTGGTCTCGGAGGCCAATTCGGAGGCCGGCAAGGTGCGCATCGCCGCGGTCAAGAAGGCCGAGGGGCTCCTGAAGGAGGCCGAGCAGAAGAAGGCCACGCTGGTCCGGGAGGCCGAGGAGCTCAAGGCCGAGGCGATCCGTGAGGCGAGGCGCACGGTCGAGGAGGGCAAGCGCGAGCTCGAGGTCCTCGTCCGCCGCCGCGAGGACATCAACACCGAGATCTCCCGTGTCCAGGACGTCCTGGAGGCGTTGGAGTCCTTCGAGGCCCCGACGGCGGGCAAGGACGGCGGCGTCAAGGCGGGCGCCACGGTCGGCGCCCCTCGTTCGGGTAAGCCGTCGGACAGCTGACCGACTGGTCGGAATGCGGTGCCATCTGGGGCCTTTGACCAAGTTTTTGGCAAGCCGTCCAACGGTTAGCCACTCAAAAGGGGTGTCATTCTCCAGATCAAACACGTATCCGCTCGATGACACACCGCTTCGGCCCCTAGGATTCCCCCTATCACCTCACCGGTCTCATTTGACAGGAACCCCATGAGCGACACTTCCCCCTACGGCTTCGAGCTTGTGCGGCGTGGGTACGACCGCGCTCAGGTGGACGAACGGATCTCCAAGCTCGTCTCCGACCGTGACAGCGCTCTCTCCCGCATCACCGCCCTGGAAAAGCGCATCGAGGAGCTCCACCTCGAGACGCAGAACGCTCAGGCCCAGGTGTCCGACGCCGAGCCGTCGTACGCCGGTCTCGGCGCGCGTGTCGAGAAGATCCTCCGCCTCGCCGAGGAGGAGGCCAAGGACCTGCGCGAGGAGGCCCGTCGCGCGGCCGAGCAGCACCGCGAACTCGCCGAGTCGGCGGCCCAGCAGGTTCGCAACGACGCAGAATCGTTCGCTGCGGAGCGCAAGTCCAAGGCCGAGGACGAGGGCGTCCGGATCGTCGAGAAGGCCAAGAGCGACGCGTCCCAGCTGCGTTCCGAGGCTCAGAAGGACGCGCAGTCCAAGCGTGAGGAGGCGGACGCCCTCTTCGAGGAGACCCGCGCCAAGGCCGCGCAGGCCGCCGCCGACTTCGAGACGAACCTCGCCAAGCGGCGGGAGCAGTCCGAGCGCGACCTGGCCTCGCGTCAGCAGAAGGCGGAGAAGCGTCTCGCGGAGATCGAGCACCGCGCGGAGCAGCTGCGCCTGGAGGCCGAGAAGCTGCGCACCGACGCCGAGCGCCGTGCCCGCCAGACGGTGGAGACCGCGCAGCGCCAGGCGGAGGACATCGTGGCGGACGCCAACGCCAAGGCCGACCGCATCCGTTCGGAATCCGAGCGCGAGCTGGCGGCTCTGACGAACCGTCGCGACTCGATCAACGCCCAGCTGACGAACGTGCGCGAGATGCTCGCCACGCTCACGGGCGCCGCGGTGGCCGCCGCCGGCTCCCCGGCCGACGACGAGCCGATCTCCCGCGGGGTTCCGGCGCAGCAGTCCCGGTAACACCGCCTGACGGCATCAAGGGCCCGCACCTTCTCCCCCGACAGGTGCGGGCCTTTGGCGTGTCCGCGGGCCGGCGGCCGTCGTGGGCGTTCCCCCGGTCGACGGCTGGGATATTTTTGCCTTTCCCGTCGGTCTCCGTTTGCCCGCACGATTGGCATCTGCCGACCCCCACCCATAGCGTGGACCGCATGATCGAGCTGACGGGCCTGACGAAGCGGTACGGCGAGAAGGTGGCGGTCAACAACCTGACCTTCACCGTCAGACCGGGCATCGTCACGGGCTTCCTCGGTCCCAACGGCGCCGGCAAGTCGACCACCATGCGCATGATGCTGGGACTGGACCGGCCCACCGCCGGGGACGTCCGCATCGACGGCAAGCACTACGACCAGCTCAAGGACCCCTTCAAGTACATCGGCGCGCTGCTGGACGCCAAGGCCATGCACGGCGGCCGCAGTGCCTTCAACCACCTGCTGTGCCTCGCGCAGAGCAACGGCATCCCGAGGAAGCGGGTGGACGAGGTCCTCGACACCGTCGGTCTCACCGCGGTGGCGAAGAAGAAGGCCAAGGGCTTCTCGCTCGGTATGGGCCAGCGGCTCGGCATCGCGGGCGCGTTGCTCGGTGACCCGCGGATCCTGATGTTCGACGAGCCGGTCAACGGGCTCGACCCCGAAGGCATCCACTGGATCCGCAATCTGATGAAGTCCCTTGCCGCGCAGGGCCGTACGGTCTTCGTCTCCTCCCACCTCATGAGCGAGATGGCGCTGACCGCCGACCACCTCGTCGTCATCGGCCAGGGGCGGCTGCTCGCCGACACCTCCATGGCCGACTTCATCGCGCAGAACTCGCGGTCCTACGTCCGTATCCGCACCCCGCAGCGCGAGCGCCTGCTCGACGTGCTGCACGCGGCCGGGGTCACCGTCGTGGAGACCGGCAACGGCACGCTGGAGGTCGACGGCAGCAAGTCCGAGTACATCGGCGAGCTGGCCGCCCAGCACCAGATCGTGCTGCACGAACTGAGCCCCCAACAAGCCTCCCTGGAGGAGGCGTTCATGCAGCTGACCGCGGAGTCGGTCGAGTACCACGCCCACACCGACACACCCGCCGACGTGCCACCGCAGCAGTGGGGCGACGGCTGGAAGGGGAACTGACCATGGCGGCGACCCAGGTCATCCGCTCCGAGTGGACCAAGATCCGTTCGGTGGCCTCCACGGTGTGGACGCTCTCCCTCGCCGTGGTCGTCACCATCGGGCTCGGCGTCCTGATCTCGGCCCTGTCGAAGAACGAGTTCGACAACATGAGCCGCGAGGACAAGCTCTCCTTCGACCCGACGTTCATCAGCTTCGCCGGGATGAGCCTCGGACAGCTCGCGATGATCGTGTTCGGGGTGCTCGTCGTCTCCAACGAGTACAGCACCGGCATGATCCGCACCTCGCTGGCCGCCGTACCGCAGCGCGGCACCTTCCTGGCCGGCAAGATCGCGGTGGCGACCGGGCTCTGCCTCGCCGTCGGCCTCGTCACCAGCTTCCTCACCTTCTTCCTGGGACAGGCGATGCTCGGCTCGCACCGGGCGGAGATCGGTGACCCCGGCGTACTGCGTGCCGTGATCGGCGGCGGCGTCTACATGACCCTCATCGCGATGTTCTCGATGGGCGTCGCCGCGATGCTGCGCTCGCCGATGCTGTCGCTGGGCATCCTGATGCCGTTCTTCTTCCTGATCTCCAACATCCTGGGCAACGTCTCGGCGACGAAGAAGATCGGCCGGTTCCTGCCCGACCAGGCCGGCAGCAAGATCATGCAGGTGGTCACCCCGATCGACGACGACAGCCCCTACGGCCCCTGGGGCGGGCTCGGGATCATGGCGCTGTGGGTGGCGGCGGCACTGATCGGCGGTTATGTCCTGTTGAAGAAGCGGGACGCGTGACCTGAAGAGCCTTTGCTTTCATTTGAGCGGAACCGTCAGCGTCCCGATAAGCTCCTAACCCTTACGGGGGGCGTGTGCCCCGCTGTCCTGAACCTTGCGATGGGTGCGGAGCATGATCGAGGCAGTCGGCCTGACCAAGCGCTACGGCGACAAGACCGCTGTGTACAACCTTTCCTTCCAGGTGCGTCCCGGCACCGTCACCGGCTTCCTGGGCCCCAACGGCTCGGGCAAGTCGACGACCATGCGGATGATCCTCGGGCTGGACAACCCCACCTCGGGGCAGGTGACGATCGGCGGCTACCCGTATCGCAGGCTGCCGAACGCGGCCCGGCAGGTCGGTGCGCTGATCGACGCCAAGGCCGTGCACGGCGGGCGGGCGGCCCGTAACCACCTGCTGTGCCTGGCCCAGCTGTCCGGGATCCCGGCCCGCCGGGTGGACGAGGTGCTGGGGGTGGTCGGTCTCCAGGACGTGGCCAGGAAGCGTTCCAGGGGCTTCTCGCTCGGCATGGGCCAGCGGCTCGGCATCGCGGCCGCGCTGCTCGGCGATCCTCAGGTGCTGCTCTTCGACGAGCCGGTCAACGGGCTGGACCCCGAGGGCATCCTGTGGGTGCGCAACCTGATGAAGGCGCTGGCCGCGGAGGGCCGTACGGTCTTCGTCTCCTCCCACCTGATGAGCGAGATGGCGCTGACCGCGGACCATCTCATCGTCATCGGGCGCGGGCAGCTGCTCGCCGACATGAGCATCCAGGACTTCATCGCCGCGAACTCCGCGGGCTTCGCGCGCGTGCGGACGCCCGACACCGAGCCGCAGCTGCGCGAGAAGCTGTCGGCCGCGATCACCGAGGCGGGCGGGCACGTCCTGCCGGAGCAGGACGGCGCGCTGCGCGTGACCGGGCTGCCCCTGCCCCGCATCAGCGACATCGCGCACGACACGGACGTACGCCTGTGGGAGCTGTCGCCGCACCAGGCCTCGCTGGAGGAGGCGTACATGCGGATGACGCAGGGCGCGGTGGACTACCGGTCCACCATCGACCAGAAGGCGGGGCTGATGCAGCCCCTGCCGCCGGGCGCGCAGCCCCCCGTGCCGGTCCCGGGCCAGGGCCAGCCGGACTGGTACGCCCCGCCGCCGCCCCAGCAGGGCGGCCAGCAGCCCTTCGCGGGCCCGCAGGGCCAGCCGCAGACGGCCCCGTACGGCGCTCCCGGCGCGGCTGCGCCCAATCCGTACGCCCAGCCCCCGGCCGCCGCACCGGCACCGGCACCGGCACCGCAGCAGGCGCCACCCGCGACCGCCCCGACCGCCGTTCCTGCCCCGCAGGGATCCGCCCCGACCCAGCCCGAGGACGCCCGATGAGCACCCCGCAGCCTTCGATGCCGCAGGCCCAGGCCGCCGTGCCGAACCGGCAGCCGGCGGGCGGGCCGTCGTACACCGGTTACACCTCGCCGATCCCCGTCGTGCGCACGCACCTCGGGCACGCCATCGCGTCGGAGTGGACGAAGATCCGGTCGGTGCGGTCGACGATCTGGACGCTGGGCGTGTTCGTCGTGCTCAACGTCGGGATCGGCCTCGCGGTCGCCGCGCTGCTCGCGGCCAACGCGTCCCAGGACAGTCTGCGGGACGAGAACCCGCTGTCGTTCGGCTTCTTCGGGCTGCTGCTCGGCAATATGTGCGTCATCACGCTCGGCGTGCTGACCACGGCCTCGGAGTACGGCACCGGCATGATCCGTACGACGATGGTCGCCTGTCCCTCCCGCGGCCGGGTCCTGGCGGCGAAGTCGGTCGTGTTCTTCGCCGTCGCCTTCGTGACCACCCTGGTCTCGGTCGTCGTCGTCGCCCTGATCGACGTGGCCCTGCTGGACGCCCGGACCCCGACCGGCCAGGAGTGGCTGAAGGGCACCTTCGGCATCTCGCTCTACATCTCCCTGCTCGGCCTGCTCTCGCTGGTCATCGGCTCGATCATCCGGCACTCCGCGGGCGCGATCACCATCATGATCGGTGTCGTGCTGGCCCCGCTGGTCATCGCGCTGTTCATGTTCTCGCAGTCCCTGGAGGGCGTGCGCCAGGCGCTGTTCGAGTACTCCATCCCGAACCAGCTCAGCGTGTTCTACTCCAACTCCCTCACCGAGACCGGCCCTTCGGGCTGGGACCCGTTGTGGATCATCCTGGGCGTGACGGCCGTCGCGTTCGCCGCCGCCTTCGCCCTGCTGGAGAAGCGGGACGTGTAAGTCCCTCAGAACCTCGGCGCGTTACGGGACCGCTGCACCCGCGTGGTGCGGCGGTCCCGCGCGTTCCAGCAGGCCTTGTGCCAGTGTCTGCGCTCGTCGACACCCGAGTGGTCCGGCCAGGCCACGACGTGCGGGACGCCGTCCGGGATCATCTGGTCGCAGCCCGGGCAGCGGTACGACTTGCCCTGCGCGCTCGCCCCCGCCACATGCCGGACGTTCCAGTCCTCGCCCTGCCAGTGCGTCGAGGACTGGAAGCCGCCGTAGCGGCCGGAACGGTCGTCCTCGGCACTCCGGCCGGCCGAGTCCGACGAACCGGAACCCTTGGGTCGGTTGCGACGCGGGGACACAGGACACCTCACGGGGCTATACAGGAAGCAGGGACCGCGTCCAGCCTACGCGGCACGCGTCGGGGTACGCGTAGGGCACCAACCCCCCCAAGTCCCCTCGGGGACGCCCATTCTGCAGACAATCGGCAAATCTCTCCGCCAGGCCGTGTCCTCGGCACGTGTCAGACGGTTATGCCGGGTGGGGGAGCTCCGTGTCGGAGCCAAGGAAGCAGGAAAAGCACATGCACGTTGGAAGTTTCGTGTTGGCGGCCCAGTTCCCGGGGCAGGGCCAGGGGGAGGCGCTGCACCGCGCGGTCCGCTCGGCCGAGGTCGCGGAGGAGGCCGGACTCGACGCGGTCTGGCTGGCAGAGCACCACTTCGTGCCGTACGGCACCTGCCCGTCGGCGATCACCCTGGCGGCTCTGCTGCTGGGCCGCACCCGCCGTATCCGGGTCGGCACCGCCGTGAGCGTGCTGCCCACGGCGCACCCCGTGGCCCTCGGGGAGCAGGCCGCGCTGCTGCACATGACGAGCGGCGGGCGCTTCTCGCTGGGCGTGGGGCGCGGCGGTCCGTGGGTCGACCTGGAGGTGTTCGGGTCGGGTCTCGAGGCATACGAGAAGGGCTTCCCGGAATCACTCGATCTGCTGGTGCGCTGGCTGCGCGAACCCCGCGTCGGGGCGTCCGGGGAGCGGTTCCGGTTCCGTGAGGTGCCCGTCGTACCCCGGCCGTCGGAGTCGCTCACGGAAGGGGAGGGTCCCGAGGTGATCGTCGCCTGCACCTCCCCGGCGAGCGTCCGGCTGGCCGCTGAGCGCGGGCTGCCGATGCTGCTCGGGATGCATGTCGGGGACGAGGAGAAGGCGGAGATGGTAGCCCTGTGGCGCAGGCAGGCGCGGGCCGCCGGACACACGCCGGAGAAGGTCCTGGACGCGCCCCATGTGTCGGCCGGTGTCTGCCAGATCGCGGACCGGCGCACGGACGCGGTGGAGGCCCTGGTGAAGGCGATGCCGGGCTGGCTCAGGCAGGGACTCGGCGCCCATGTCACGGTCGACGGCCGCGCACGGCAGATGCGCGATCCGGTGGCCTACACCGAACTGCTCTGCGGACTGCACCCGGTGGGCACGCCCCGGCTGTGCGCCGACCGCCTCGCGGCGACCAGCGAGCGGACGGGTGTATCCCGTTTCGCCCTGCTCGTCGAGGGCTCGGGAGACCTGGCGGCCACCGAGGAGAACGTACGGCGGCTGGGTGCGGAAGTGCTGCCGCATCTGACCTGAAACGGAACAACCCTGCCCGGCGGGAGCTTGCCGCCCCGGTACTGATGCACCTCCCGCGTACGGAGCGGCAAGCGAGCGGCGCCGCGTCAGCAGTCCCGGAACTCCGGAGACTGGTTCAGCAGCTGACTGCGCACCGAGGTGAAGCGGACCAGCGTCTCGTCGACAGAGGAGTCCAACGGGAACACCGCCACCCGGTGGCAGTTCTGGAAGGCCAGCCGCACACCGAAGTGCCGCTGCAGCGCGCCGCGTATCGCGTCACTCGCAAGCGCACGCAGCAGCTGACCGCGTGCCTGCTCGTCCGGCGGGGGCGTCTGGTTGTCGGCGAAGTTGCCACCGTCGACCTTCAGCTGGGCCACCAGGGAGCTGATCATCTCCCATGCGTAGGGCAGGGAGGTCCGGACGCAGTCGACGAATTCGGCTTCGTCGACCTCGCCTCGCTCGGCCTTCTCGAGTAGGGCCGGTGAGACGTCGAGCGACATGGGTTCTCCTCTCGCACCCCCGATTCCTCAGGGGTTGCCGGACAGATGAGGGAGCTCGCGCTGCCGGACACGCTCGGTACACGCTTCGCGACCTCCCGTTTACTACGGTAGGCAACGGACGGTGACGGCACCAGGAGAATGCGAACAAAGGGCGCTCCCAATAGGCCCACAATCGGCCACAAGTGAACAGGCTTTCTCCGCAGCCTTACGGGCCGAATCGCGTGGACATGCGCCCGTCGAGTAGCGTTGCCGACCATGCGTCTCGTCATTGCCCGGTGTTCCGTCGACTACGCGGGCCGGCTCACCGCCCACCTGCCCTCGGCCCCCCGTCTGATCCTGGTGAAGGCCGACGGAAGCGTCTCCATCCACGCCGATGACCGGGCCTACAAGCCCCTGAACTGGATGTCGCCGCCCTGCACGTTGAAGGAGGGGACCGGCGACGAGGAAGGCGTCTGGACCGTCATCAACAAGGCGGGCGAGAAGCTCATCATTACGATGGAGGAAGTTCTCCACGACTCCTCGCACGAACTCGGCGTGGATCCCGGCCTGATCAAGGACGGCGTGGAAGCACACCTTCAGGAACTGCTCGCCGACCGCATCGAAACGCTCGGAGACGGCTACACCCTGATCCGCCGCGAGTACATGACGGCCATCGGCCCGGTCGACATCCTGTGCCGGGACGCCGACGGCCAGACGGTCGCGGTGGAGATCAAGCGGCGCGGTGAGATCGACGGCGTCGAGCAACTCACCCGCTACCTCGACCTGTTGAACCGCGACCCCCATCTCGCCCCGGTCCGCGGCATCTTCGCCGCCCAGGAGATCAAGCCGCAGGCCCGCGTCCTCGCGACCGACCGCGGCATCAGCTGCCATGTGATGGACTACAACGCGCTGCGGGGCATCGAGGACGACAAGCTGCGGCTGTTCTGACAGCGCGTCTTCCGCTACGGCGAGTTCTTCCACGAAGAGGGCCGGGTCCGTTTCTGGACCCGGCCCTCTTGTTGTCGCGCGGTGCTTCTAGATGACCGACCCACTCGGCGAGCTCACGGTGCTGCTCTCCGGTGCGCCGGCCGAACTGCTGGTCTCCACCGGGGTGGTGGAGGCGGGGCCGCTGGCCGAGTCGGAGGTGGAGGGCTCGGTCGTGGGTGGTTCGCTGGTGGGCGGCTCACTCGTGGGCGGCTCGCTGGTCGGCGGCTCACTCGTGGGCGGCTCGCTGGTCGGCGGCTTCGAGCTGGGCGGCGTGGACGGCGGCTTGGGGGTCGTCGGCTTCGGCGAACTCGGCGTGCTCCCCGTTCCCTTCGTCCCACTCGGCTCGTCCGACGGCTCCGCCGCACCCGTAGGCGTCGGATCGTCCGAAGTCCCGTACGTCCCGTCGGGCCCGGGATCGGTCGGACGGGACGTGGCCGTACCCGTGTCGCCCTTGCCGTCGTCGTTCTTCGGGACGTCCGCGCCAAGGTTGCCGTCGTCGATGCCGACGCTGGCCGAGGGGTTGACGCCGACCTGGTCGGACGGGGCGTTCGGGTCGTTGTCGGAGGTGGCGCCCAGTGTCACCACCGTGCCGAGCACCGCGACCAGCAGCGCACCCGCGCCGGCCGCGACGAGGTTGCGCTTGGCGAGGCCCTTGAGTCCGCCTCGTGCCTTGCGCGAGGGCGCTGGCGTGGAGGGCGAGCGGTGGACGACGATCGTCTGCGAGTCGGCCGGCGGCTGGAGCGGCGGGAAGGGTGCGGGGACTCCCCCGGGCGGTGAGGCGGACTCGTCGTAGCGGGCGTCGGGCACCTCCTCGCCCGCCGTCGCGCCGAGGCCGACGGCCAGGCCGGACGCGCTGCCGTCCCGGTCGGAGACCAGGGTGAGGGCGCGGCGGCCCGCGACGGTCCCTCGCTTGTCGGCGAGGGCCCCGCGCAGCCCGATGGAGGCCTCCAGTTCGGCGCGGGCCCGGTCGAGCTGGCCGCCGCAGAGCGCGAGGATGCCGAGCTCGTGGTGGAAGTAGGCCTGTTCGGACACCTCACCGGCGAGCCGGGAGGCCTCGGAGCCGGCCCGCAGAGAACGCTCCCAGGCGCCCCAGTGGCCGCCGGCGGCGAACGCGGGCGCCGCCGTGCGGGCCAGCTGCACGGTGACGGCCTCCTCGCCCTCGTCGGGCGCGGTGGTGGCCGGGACCAGGACGGCGAGGGCGGCGAGCAGGGCGTCGGCCTCCGCGCACACCCGCTCGGGGGTGACCGAGGGGTGTCCGGCCCACCAGCCGTAGTGCTGGGCGGCGGTGCGGGCGCGGGTCTCGATGTCGTCGCCGTACCCGGCGGCCTCCAGCTGGGTGAGGACACCGGCGGCGAGCCGGTAGCGGGAGCCGACCGGGGAGACCAGACCGCAGTCCGCGAGCTCACCGAGGGCGGCGTCCGCGTGGGTGTCGCCGATCAGCGCGGGCAGGTGCGCCTGGTGGGGCACCTCGCCGCCGAGAG
This sequence comes from Streptomyces sp. NPDC005303, assembly GCF_040607335.1. NCBI lineage: Bacteria > Bacillati > Actinomycetota > Actinomycetes > Kitasatosporales > Streptomycetaceae > Streptomyces > Streptomyces sp. NPDC005303. Next base: position 124,460 of record NZ_JBEXGM010000006.1, read on the forward strand.
CGACGGCGAACCGCAGGGTGGCGCGTGCGGACTCGCTCAACCGGGAGGCGAGCAGCGGGGCCGGTGCCGCGGCCTCGCCGAGTGCGGGCAGGGGTATCTGCTCGCCCGGGTCCGCCTCCAACGGCTCGTCGATCGGAGTCGCGTCCGCGAAGACGCCGAACTCGTCCACGGCGTTCGCCCCGGCCCGCAGCCGGTCGCGCTGCCTGAGCAGGGCACCGGCCTGGACGAAGCGCAGGGGCAGGCCCTCGGACTCGAACCAGAGGTCGCCCGCCCAGTTCGACTCCTCCTCCGTCAGCACCCGGCCGACGGAACGCTCCAGGAGCTCCACGCCGTCGGCGCGCTCCAGGCCGCTGAGGAAGACCTCCTCGACGGCGGAGTCGGCCGAGGGCGCGGGGACGTCGGGCGTCGCGCCGATCACGAACGCGCACTCGGGGGTGGCGTCGAGCAGTTCGTCGAGGGCCGCGCCGCCGAACTCGATGTCGTCGAGGACGACGACCGCGCCGATGTCCCGGACAAGGGAGAGCAGCTCGTCCCGGTCCGGGCGGTGCAGGGGCGAGTCGAACACGGCGTAGTAGAGGTCGTACAGCAGCTCGCTCACCGTGCGGTTGAAGCCGGTGAGGCGGACCACGCCGTCGGGGGCGAGGTCCCCGCAGTCCTCGGCGACGAGGTCGAGGAGGCTGGTGCGGCCGGAACCGGCGGGGCCGGTCAGACGCACCGAGCGGCCGCGGGCGAGCAGTCGTACGAGTCGCTCGCGCTCGTCCTGGCGGGCCAGGAGGGGCAGCGCGGTGCGGGTGGGTCCGGCCGGGGCCGGCGGGCGGGCCGCGCGGTCCACCTCGGCCCGTTCGGCGGCGCCGAACTTCTCCGGACGCCCGGGCCGCTCGCCGGGCGGGCAGGCCTCTATCTCGCTGCCGTCGACGGGGTTGACGGTGAGCAGGAAGTCGCCCGCGACGAGCTGCACGGTCCGGGCTAGCGCCGGCGAGTGCTGGGCGAAGTCGGATGTGAGGGAGTCCCTGGGAGGCCGCTGACGCGGCGCGCCGCCGTCGTCATGGCCGTACTCCTCGGGTCCCCGGTTGTTCGGGTCCATAGGTTCAAGCCCCCCAAAAGCGTCTCGTGTGCCGTCAGTGGCCCCTCCCGGCCTTGCAGCACACCGCGCTGTCGCTTCTGGTCCGGGCCCGCTGGAAAGGATGCAGACAGCAGGCGACCGAACCCTAAACCTTCGCACAGTATCTACGACAGCCCGGGGTACCGCGCCGTCCGAGACGTCACAGTCTCGTGAGGATTGCGCGGGACATACGTTTCGCCACGGCGGCCCGGCTCAGACGCGGGGCAGGGACTCCACGCCGATGCCGCCCTCGATCGCAAGGATCCGGTGCAGCCGGGTGGCGACCAGGAGGCGCTGCATCTGCGGCGGTACGTCGCGCAGCACCAGCCGGCGGCCGCAGCGGCCTGCCCTGCGGTGGGCACCCATGATCACCCCGAGACCGGTGGCGTCCCAGGAATCCAGCTCGGACAGGTCCAGCACCAGGTCGCCGACTCCGTCGTCGACGGCCGAGTGCAGGACCGTACGGGCGTCCGCCGCGCTACGGACGTCGAGGCGGCCCCCGACGACCAGCTCGGCGTGGTCGCCCCTGATGTACATATGCGCTCCCCGAGAGTGCCTGTAGTACTCCACGAATCTGATGTCCAGTGATGACACCTCTGACTGCGTAGGGCGGCCTGAGGTTGCCGTCTGTAAGCGAACCGATACCGAATTCACCCCAGCGGGTGAAACCAGCGGGGCTTGTGCGGTTACGGGGACGGAAAAGCCGTCAGTGCTTGTAGAAGCCCTGCCCGCTCTTGCGTCCGATGTCACCGGCGTCCACCATCCGGCGCATCAGCTCCGGCGGGGCGAACTTCTCGTCCTGGGACTCGGTGTAGATGTTGCTGGTGGCGTGCAGCAGGATGTCGACGCCGGTCAGGTCCGCCGTGGCGAGCGGGCCCATGGCGTGGCCGAAGCCCAGCTTGCAGGCGAGGTCGATGTCCTCGGCGGTCGCGACGCCCGACTCGTAGAGCTTGGTCGCCTCGACGACGAGGGCGGAGATGAGACGGGTGGTGACGAACCCCGCCACGTCCCGGTTGACGACGATGCAGGTCTTGCCGACGGACTCGGCGAACTCCCGCGCGGTCGCGAGGGTTTCGTCGCTCGTCTTGTAGCCGCGGACCAGCTCGACGAGCTGCATCATCGGCACCGGCGAGAAGAAGTGCACCCCGACGACCCGCTCCGGGCGCTCGGTGGCCGCCGCGATCTTGGTGATCGGGATCGCGGAGGTGTTGGAGGCCAGTACGGTGTCCTCGCGGACGATCTTGTCCAGCGTGCGGAAGATCTCGTGCTTGACTTCGAGCTTCTCGAAGACGGCCTCGACGACGATGTCGGCGTCGGCGGCCGCGTCCAGGTCGGTGGTCGCGGTGATCCGGGCGAGGGCCGCGTCGGCGTCGTGCGCCTCCAGCTTGCCCTTGCTCACGAACTTGTCGTACGAAGCCTTGATGCCGTCGGTACCGCGCCTCAGCGCCTCGTCGGTGACGTCCCTCAGGACCACGTCCCAGCCCGCCTGGGCCGAGACCTGGGCGATGCCGGAACCCATCAAGCCGGCGCCGATGACGGCAAGCTTCCGTGCCACTGTTGCGACTCCCCTTTGAAACGCCTTACGCCCTGTTTGAGTTGCCTCTTTCGCGGACCCTAGCGCCCGTGAAGGGCTGTGTGACCGGTTAGTAATGCGCGTCACGTCTCATCTGACGGACATCACACCGGCGGGTGTCACTAGTGGTCTCGTACGGCGTAGTTGAGCACCGTATCGCTCAACAACTGCTCCATGCCGTCAAGGAGCACGAGCACCTCTCGTGACACTTCGTCCGGATTACGTCCGGCGACCATCTCGCGGCCGATGACCGCCATGACGGTGCTGTGGACCCAGCCGATCTGACCGGCGATCAGGCCCGGCATCGGGTCGTCGTCGGTGGCACCGGTCTCCTCCCGCAGAGCCGCCTCCAGGTTCGCCTCGACCTCCTGGCCGATCGCCCACAGCCGGGAGCGCAGCGCGGGCGCGTTCTCGATGACCCGCATGAAGGCGGCGTAGCCGGACATCAGTCCGATCCTGGGCGAGACCGCCTCGACCTCCTCGCGCAGCTCGCGCAGCACCGCGGCGGCGGCCGACTCCCCCTTGCTCCGACCGCACACCCACCGGGCGAGCCGGTCGACCACGGCGGAGGAGCGGTCGAAGAAGAGGTCCTCCTTGGCCGGGAAGTAGTTGTAGACCGTGTTGACGGAGACATCGGCCGCGTCGGCGATCTCGGCGACGGTCACGGCGTCGAAGCCCCGGTCGACGAACAGGCCCGTGGCGACGTCCGAGATGTACTGCCTGGTCTGCCGCTTCTTCCGCTCCCTGAGTCCCTCTGCCATGACCGCATCGTAACTCGTTTCTGGGCCCGCTTGAATTTTGGGGTCATTGCAAAATTTCAGGGACTCTGTTTTTCTGGCTCCATGACAGCAGTCATCAGCGCGGCCGGACTGGCCCGCACTTTCCAGACGAGGCAAGGTCCCGTCGAGGCCGTCCGTGGCGTCGATCTCACCGTCCACGAGGGCGAGATACTCGGCTTCCTCGGCCCGAACGGCGCAGGCAAGAGCACCACCCTCCGGATGCTCACGACCCTCCTGGCCCCCACCGGCGGCAGCGCCACCGTCGCCGGCCACGACCTCGCGACCGACGCCATGGGGGTGCGCCGGGCGTGCGGGTACGTGGCCCAGTCGGGCGGGGTGGATCCGCAGATCTCCGTACGGGAGGAACTCGTCACCCAAGGCCGCCTGTACCGCCTGCCCAGACCCCGGGCGGTGGCGCGCGCCGAGGAGTTGGCCCGCGATCTCGACCTCACCGGCCTGCTCGACCGCAGGTGCGGCACGCTCTCCGGCGGTCAGCGCCGCCGCCTCGACCTCGCGATGGCCCTCACACACCGGCCGAAGGTGCTGTTCCTCGACGAGCCGACGACCGGGCTGGACCCCGCCAGCCGTGCCGACCTGTGGGGCCTGGTCCGCGGCCTGCGCGACGAGTACGGCACGACCGTCTTCCTGACCACCCACTACCTCGACGAGGCCGACGCCCTCTCCGACCGCCTCGTCATTGTCGACAAGGGCGTGGTCGTGGCCGAGGGCACGCCGAGCGCCCTGAAGCTGGAGTACTCGGGCTCGATCGACGCCCCGCTCCAGGACACGTTCCTCGCCATCACCGGCCGCGGTCCCGCCCCGGCCGACGCCGCCCCCGTAGCCGTATAGGACAGTCATGCTTCTTCACGACACCGCGATCGTCTACGGCCGTTACCTGCGCCAGTCCCTGCGCTCCCGCTTCGCGCTGCTGTTCGGGGTCCTGATGCCGTTGCTGTATCTGGTGTTCTTCGGCCCGCTGCTCACCGGTCTCCCGCTCGGCGGGAGGGGCAGTTCCTGGCAGGTCCTCGTACCGGGGCTGCTGCTCCAACTGGGTCTGTTCGGGGCGCTGTTCGCAGGTTTCATGATCATCCTGGAGAACGGCCAGGGAGTCGTGGAGCGGATGCGGGTCACCCCGGTCAGCCGGCTCGCCCTGCTGCTGGGCAGGGTGCTGCGCGAGGCCACGGTCTTCGTCTTCCAGGCGGTGCTGCTGGTACTGGCCGCGCTGGCCATGGGGCTGCGGGCACCGCTGGCCGGGATCCTGATCGGCTTCGCCTTCGTCGGTCTTCTCACCGCCTCTCTGGCCTCGCTGTCGTACGCGCTGGCCATGAGGGTGCGCACCCCTCAGGAGTTCGGGCCGCTGGTCAACGCGATCGGCATGCCGTCGATGCTGCTGTCCGGCCTGATGCTCCCGATGACGCTGGGGCCCACCTGGCTGGACGTCCTGTCGCACTTCATGCCGTTCCGCTATCTGGTGGACGCGATGCGGGACGCGTACGCCGGCGCGTACACGACGGATCACATGCTGTACGGCGTCCTGGTCGCCGTCGGTTTCGCGATACTGGCCGTGACGGTCGGCACACGCGTGTTCCGGACGGCCGGGGCGTAATTACCCTGGCCATATGGTCAATCTGACGCGCATCTACACCAGGACCGGCGACCAGGGCACCACCGCCCTCGGCGACATGAGCCGGGTCGCCAAGACCGATCTGCGGATCTCCGCGTACGCGGACGCCAACGAGGCGAACGCGGTGATCGGCACGGCGATCGCCCTGGGCGGGCTGGAGGAGGAGGTCGTCACGGTCCTCACCCGGGTGCAGAACGACCTGTTCGACGTCGGAGCCGACCTGTCCACGCCCGTGGTCGAGAACCCCGGCTTCCCGCCCCTGCGCGTCGAGCAGTTCTATGTCGACAAGCTGGAGGCGGACTGCGACCGCTTCAACGAGCGGCTGGAGAAGCTGCGGTCCTTCATCCTCCCGGGCGGCACCCCGGGCGCGGCCCTGCTCCACCAGGCCTGCACGGTCGTACGCCGGGCCGAGCGGTCCACGTGGGCGGCGCTGGAGGTGCACGGTGACCATATGAACCCGCTCACGGCGACCTACCTGAACCGGCTGTCGGACCTGCTCTTCATCCTGGCGCGCACGGCGAACAAGGACGTCGGGGACGTGCTGTGGGTGCCGGGCGGGGAGCGTTAACGCTCGCGCTCGGGGAAGGCCTCGGCCACTCGACGATCAGGTGGGCGGACGACCGGGTCGCCCACCGGTTCGCTCCAGGCCGCGGTCCGGTACGTCGGCCCCTTTCGTCGTCGCCGGTGACGAGACCGCCGGTGACGAGACCGCCGGTCACATCATCGCCCGGGCGGGTCCTAGTCGCCGGTCGTGCCGTCGAGCATCTCGCGCAGGATGTCCAGGTGGCCGTTGTGGCGGGCCGTCTCCTCGGTGAGGTGGAGGAGGATCCAGCGGAGGTCGACGTGGAGGCCGTTGCGGACGGCTCGCCGGGCCTGTTTGTCCAGCTCGGTCCCGGCGACCAGTTCGCGGTATCGGGCGCTCTGTTCGGCGTATTCGTCGAGCAACCGCGGGAGCGGAAAGTCGACGGCGATACGCATCTCGCGGTCGGGATCCTCGTCGGTCCAGGGGCCCTGGTCCTCCTCGCCGAGGAAGACCACCTGGAACCAGTAGTACTCGACCCAGCGGAGGTGGTTGACCACTCCGCTCATGGTCATCAGCGGTGAGCCCGGCAGGAGCGACGTGCGTGCGTTCTCCGCAGAGACGCCATCGCACTTGGCGCGGACGGTGTCACGTGCATAGTCGAGAAACGTGGTGAGCTGGGTGCGCTCGTCCCACGCGGGCGGCGTGTCATCGATTCTGGTCATCGCGCGAAGCGTCCCCGATCGCGGCCCCCGATGTCGAAGTATTTATCGACGGCCCCAACCTCGCCCACCCAGCTCCCAGTTCGGCGGATCGCTACAGCGGTGCGGCGCCGGTGGACCACCCCGCGTGATCCACCGGTAGGTGCTGGTTGCGGCTTGCACGAGAGTGGTCCAGACCTATTGACCCGTGGTCCAGACCTTTCTATTCTCGCGGCACCGTGGGTGTGAGGCTCAGTCACGCCCCAACTCCTCCCTAGGAGGCGCACGATGCGCTTCAGACACAGAGCCGCGGCCGGGTTCGCGACGCTGTTGCTCCCCTTCGCCGGCCTGGTCGGCCTCGCGAGCCCCGCCCAGGCCGCGACCACCGCCACGGCGACCTACGCCAAGACCCAGGACTGGGGCACCGGCTTCGAAGGCAAGTGGACGGTGAAGAACACCGGCACCACCAGCCTCAGCTCCTGGACCGTCGAGTGGGACTTCCCCTCCGGCACCTCCGTCACCTCCGCCTGGGACGCCGACGTCACCTCCTCCGGCACCCACTGGACCGCCAAGAACAAGTCCTGGAACGGCACCCTCGCCCCCGGCGCCTCCGCCTCCTTCGGCTTCAACGGCGCCGGCGCCGGCTCTCCCGCCAACTGCAAGCTGAACGGCGGCAGTTGTGACGGCGGCTCCACCCCGGGCGACGCGGCGCCGTCCGCCCCCGGCACCCCCGCCGCCTCCGGCATCACCAACACCTCGGTGAAACTGGCCTGGAGCGCCGCCACCGACGACAAGGGCGTCAAGAACTACGACGTCCTGCGCGACGGCGCCAAGGTGGCGACCGTGACGACGACGTCGTACACGGACACAGGCCTGACCGCCGGCACCGACTACTCGTACACCGTGCAGGCCCGCGACACCGCCGACCAGACCGGTCCGGCCAGCGGCGCGGTCGCCGTGCACACCACCGGCGGCACCACCGACCCGCCGCCCACCACCGGTGACAAGGTCAAGCTCGGCTACTTCACCGAGTGGGGCGTCTACGGCCGCAACTACCACGTCAAGAACCTGGTGACCTCGGGCACCGCCTCGAAGATCACGCACATCAACTACGCGTTCGGCAACGTCAAGGACGGCAAGTGCGTCGTCGACGACACCTACGCCGCCTACGACAAGGCGTACACCGCGGACCAGTCGGTCTCCGGCGCCGCCGACACCTGGGACCAGCCGCTGCGCGGCAACTTCAACCAGCTGCGTGAGCTCAAGGCCAAGTACCCCAACATCAAGGTGCTGTACTCCTTCGGCGGCTGGACCTACTCCGGCGGCTTCGCCCAGGCCGCGGCCAACCCGGCCGCCTTCGCCGCCTCCTGCAAGTCGGTCATCGAGGACCCGCGCTGGGCGGATGTCTTCGACGGCATCGACATCGACTGGGAGTACCCGAACGCCTGCGGTCTGACCTGCGACACCAGCGGGGCGGCAGCCTTCAAGAACCTGATGTCGGCGCTGCGTTCGGAGTTCGGCTCCAGTTACCTGGTCACCGCGGCCATCACGGCCGACGGCACCTCCGGCGGCAAGATCGACGCGGCCGACTACGGCGGCGCCTCCCAGTACGTCGACTGGTACAACGTGATGACGTACGACTACTTCGGCGCCTTCGACGCGGACGGTCCGACCGCACCGCACTCCCCGCTCACCTCGTACGCCGGCATCCCGACGGCGGGCTTCGACTCCGCCGACGCGATCGCCAAGCTGAAGTCGAAGGGCGTGGCCTCGAAGAAGCTGCTGCTCGGCATCGGCTTCTACGGCCGCGGCTGGACCGGCGTCACCCAGGCCGCCCCCGGAGGCTCGGCGACCGGAGCGGCACCCGGCACCTACGAGGCGGGCATCGAGGACTACAAGGTCCTCAAGACGTCCTGCCCCACCACCGGCACCATCGCCGGCACGGCGTACGCCTACTGCGGCACCAACTGGTGGTCCTACGACACCCCCGCGACGATCGCCGGGAAGATGACCTGGGCCAAGAACCAGGGCCTGGGCGGCGCGTTCTTCTGGGAGTTCAGCGGCGACACCGCGGGCGGCGAGCTGGTGAGCGCCATCAACAGCGGACTGAGCTGATCCGAACTGTTCCACTGAGGGCGCGCGGCCTGTGCCGCGCGCCTTCGGCGTACTCCCCCAGGGCCGTTCGGCCCTCACCGAGGGACCATCAGCCTCGGCTCAGGCCACGTTGACACGCTGACCGGGGGGAGCTGCCTCCAGCCACGCGAGGAAGCCGGTCAACGCGTCCTCACTCATGGCCAGTTCGAGACGCGTGCCACGGTGGAGGCAGGTGAGGATCACCGCGTCGGAGAGGAGGGCCATCTCCTCCTCCCCGTCGGGCAGACGACGGCCGGCGACCTCGATCGCGGCCCGCTCCAGAACCCGGCGCGGGCGATAGGCGTAGGAGAAGACGCGATACCACTCGACACGGTCGCCGTTGTAGCGGGCGACGCCGTAGCTCCAGCCCTTGCCGCTGGTGTCGGTCTTCTCCGGCACGTCCCAGCGCAGTGAACAGTCGAAGGTACCGCCGGAGCGCTGGATGAGTCTGCGCCGCAGACCGAAGACGAACAGCCCCAGCACCACCAGGGCCACGACGATTCCGCACACAGTCAGAGCGAGGACCATCGACACCGACCTCCTCGTCTCCTAGGTACCTTCAATAGGTAACGGAACGGAAAAAACATCCAGATCTGCCTCAGCCGCGACCGGCTCCGGATCGCTCCGGTGCCGGCCGCGGCTGAGTGACGTCATACGGCTCCGCGCTGGTTCAGCGCGCAGTCGCCGCGCGCAGTCGTACGTCCGCGCGACGCTCGGCGGCGGCGTCGCCCTCCGCCTTCGCGCGCTCCAGCTCCCGCTCCGCGCGCTGGACGTCGATCTCGTCCGACAGCTCGGCGATCTCGGCCAGCAGCGACAGCTTGTTGTCGGCGAACGAGATGAAACCGCCGTGCACGGCGGCGACGACCGTCCCGCCATCGCTCGTACGGATGGTCACCGGGCCCGACTCCAGCACACCGAGCAGCGGCTGGTGACCGGGCATGACGCCGATGTCGCCGGACGTGGTGCGCGCGACGACCAGGGTGGCCTCGCCGGACCAGACCTCTCGGTCGGCCGCGACCAGCGCGACGTGCAGCTCAGCAGCCAAGGTGGCTCCTCGGGTCACCACCCGACTCTCATCGCCGGGTGTTATTGGCAAGTCTAGTGGGGCGCCGAGCACCAAAGTGTCGGGGCCCACCCCGGAACGCGGCCGGGGGTCTGGGGGTTGTCCCCCAGAGGATGCAGCAGTGGGCGTGAAGGAGGGGGCGGGACGTGCCCCGCCCCCTCAAGTGTGAACCACAGGGTTCACTCAGAACTCAGTGAGCTCAGGAGACGCCGAGCTCCTTGGCGTTGGCCTTGAGGTCCTCCAGGCCACCGCACATGAAGAACGCCTGCTCCGGGAAGTGGTCGAACTCGCCGTCACAGATCGCGTTGAACGCGGTGATCGACTCGTCCAGCGGCACGTCCGAACCGTCCACGCCGGTGAACTGCTTGGCGACGTGGGTGTTCTGGGACAGGAAGCGCTCGACGCGACGGGCACGCTGGACGACCAGCTTGTCCTCCTCGCTGAGCTCGTCGATGCCGAGGATCGCGATGATGTCCTGGAGGTCCTTGTACTTCTGGAGGATCCCCTTGACACGCATGGCGGTGTTGTAGTGGTCCGCCGTGATGTAGCGCGGGTCCAGGATCCGGGACGTGGAGTCCAGCGGGTCCACGGCCGGGTAGATGCCCTTCTCGGAGATCGGACGGGACAGAACCGTCGTCGCATCGAGGTGGGCGAAGGTGGTGGCCGGGGCCGGGTCGGTCAGGTCGTCCGCGGGGACGTAGATCGCCTGCATCGAGGTGATCGAGTGTCCACGGGTCGAGGTGATGCGCTCCTGGAGGAGACCCATCTCGTCGGCCAGGTTCGGCTGGTAGCCCACCGCGGAGGGCATACGGCCGAGCAGGGTCGAGACCTCGGAACCGGCCTGCGTGAAGCGGAAGATGTTGTCGATGAAGAACAGCACGTCCTGCTTCTGCACATCGCGGAAGTACTCCGCCATGGTCAGACCCGCGAGGGCCACGCGCAGACGGGTGCCCGGGGGCTCGTCCATCTGGCCGAAGACCAGCGCGGTCTTGTCGATGACGCCCGAGTCGGACATCTCCTCGATGAGGTCGTTGCCCTCACGGGTGCGCTCACCGACACCGGCGAACACGGAGACACCGTCGTGGTTGTTGGCGACGCGGTAGATCATCTCCTGGATGAGCACCGTCTTGCCGACGCCGGCACCACCGAACAGACCGATCTTTCCACCCTTGACGTACGGGGTGAGAAGGTCGATGACCTTGACGCCGGTCTCGAACATCTCGGTCTTCGACTCGAGCTCGTCGAAGTTCGGCGCCTTGCGGTGGATGGACCAGCGCTCGCCGTCGTAGGTCTCGTCGACGTTCAGCACCTCACCGAGGGTGTTGAACACCTTGCCCTTGGTGAAGTCGCCGACCGGGACGGTGATGCCCGTGCCGGTGTCGGTGACCGCGGCCTGGCGGACCAGACCGTCGGTGGGCTGCATCGAGATGGTGCGGACCAGGCCGTCACCCAGGTGCTGGGCAACCTCCAGGGTCAGCGTCTTCTTCTCGCCGGCGAGGGCCGGGTCGGCCACCTCGACGTGAAGGGCGTTGTAGATCTCCGGCATGGCGTCGACGGGGAATTCCACGTCGACGACCGGGCCGATGACCCGGGCGACGCGGCCCGTGGCAACGGCCGTCTCAACTGTCGTCGTCATTACCTGTCACTCCCCGCGGACGCGTCGGCCAGGGCTGCGGAGCCACCGACGATCTCGCTGATTTCCTGGGTGATTTCGGCCTGGCGGGCCGCGTTGGCAAGTCGGGAGAGCGTGGTGATGAGCTCTCCGGCGTTGTCGGTGGCCGACTTCATCGCGCGCCGCGTGGCGGCGTGCTTGGAGGCGGCCGACTGGAGCAGCGCGTTGTAGATACGGCTCTCCACGTAGCGCGGCAGCAGGGCGTCGAGGACGTCCTCCGCCGAGGGCTCGAAGTCGTAGAGCGGGAGGATCTCGCCCTGCGGCTTCGCTTCCTTCGCCACCTCTTCGAGGCTGAGCGGCAGCAGGCGGTCGTCGAGCGCCGTCTGCGTCATCATCGAGACGAACTCGGTGAAGACGATGTGGAGCTCGTCCACGCCGCCCTCGGCCGTGTCCTTCTCGATGGCCTCGATCAGCGGAGCCGCGACCTTCTTGGCGTCCGCATACGTGGGCTCGTCGGTGAAACCGCTCCACGACTCCGCGATCTTGCGCTCACGGAAGTTGTAGTGCGCTACACCACGGCGGCCGACGACGTAGATCTCGACCTCCTGGCCCTCGCGCTCCAGCCGTGCCGTCAGCTGCTCCGCGGCCTTGATGGCGTTGGAGTTGAAGGCGCCGGCGAGACCGCGGTCGCTCGTCAGGAGCAGCACCGCGGACCGCGTGACCGTCTCGGCCTGCGTGGTCAGCGGGTGCCTGGTGTTCGAGCCGGTACCGACCGCCGTGACCGCGCGGGTGAGCTCGGTCGCGTAGGGCGCGGAGGCCGCCACCTTGCGCTGCGCCTTGATGACGCGCGAGGCGGCGATCATCTCCATCGCCTTGGTGATCTTCTTGGTCGCGGTGACGGATCGGATGCGACGCTTGTAGACCCGGAGCTGGGCTCCCATGAGTCAGGTCCCTTCCTTACGTCACTTGGCCGTGGCCGGGGCGTCCTCGCCGAGAAGCCTGCCGTCCGAGGTCTCGAACTGCTTCTTGAAGTCGGCGATCGCGTCGGCAACAGCGGTGAGGGTGTCGTCCGACATCTTGCCGCCCTCCTTGATGGAGGTCATGAGGCCCTGCTCCTTGCGGTGCAGGTACTCCAGCAGCTCCTTCTCGAAGCGGCGGATGTCGTTGACCGGGACGTCGTCCATCTTGCCGGTGGTGCCGGCCCAGACGGAGACGACCTGGTCCTCGGTCGCCATCGGCTGGTACTGGGCCTGCTTCAGCAGCTCGACCATGCGCTGGCCGCGCTCCAGCTGCGCCTTCGACGCGGCGTCCAGGTCGGAACCGAAGGCGGCGAACGCCTCCAGCTCACGGAACTGGGCGAGGTCCACGCGGAGGCGACCGGAGACCTGCTTCATCGCCTTGTGCTGCGCGGAACCACCGACTCGGGAGACGGAGATACCGACGTTCAGCGCGGGGCGCTGACCGGCGTTGAACAGGTCCGACTCCAGGAAGCACTGGCCGTCGGTGATGGAGATGACGTTGGTCGGGATGAACGCCGACACGTCGTTGGCCTTGGTCTCCACGATCGGCAGACCGGTCATCGAACCGGCGCCCATCTCGTCGGAGAGCTTGGCGCAGCGCTCCAGCAGACGGGAGTGCAGGTAGAAGACGTCACCCGGGTAGGCCTCGCGCCCCGGCGGGCGACGCAGCAGCAGGGACACGGCGCGGTAGGCGTCGGCCTGCTTCGAGAGGTCGTCGAAGATGATGAGGACGTGCTTGCCCTCGTACATCCACTGCTGGCCGATGGCCGAACCGGTGTACGGCGCCAAGTACTTGAAGCCGGCCGGGTCGGACGCCGGGGCGGCGACGATGGTCGTGTACTCCAGCGCGCCGGCCTCTTCGAGGGCGCCACGCACGGAGGCGATGGTCGAGCCCTTCTGACCGATGGCGACGTAGACGCAGCGGACCTGCTTCTTCGGGTCGCCGGAGCGCCAGTTGTCACGCTGGTTGATGATCGTGTCGACGGCCAGGGCGGTCTTGCCGGTCTGACGGTCACCGATGATCAGCTGACGCTGGCCACGGCCGATCGGGGTCATCGCGTCGACGGCCTTGTAGCCGGTCTCCATCGGCTCGTGCACCGACTTACGGGCCATGACGCCCGGAGCCTGCAGCTCAAGGGCGCGACGACCGCTGGTCTCGATCTCGCCGAGGCCGTCGATCGGGGCACCGAGCGGGTCGACGACGCGGCCGAGGTAGCCCTCGCCGACGGCCACGGAGAGGACCTCGCCGGTACGGGTGACCGGCTGACCCTCCTCGATGCCGCTGAACTCACCGAGGACGACGCAACCGATCTCGCGCTCTTCGAGGTTGAGCGCGAGGCCGAGGGTGCCGTCCTCGAACTTCAGCAGTTCGTTGGCCATGGCCGAGGGCAGACCCTCGACCTTCGCGATGCCGTCGCCGGCAAGGGTGACCGTACCGACCTCCTCGCGCGAGGCCGCGTCCGGCTTGTACGACTGGACGAAGTTCTCCAGCGCGTCCCGGATCTCCTCCGGCCGGATCGTGAGCTCCGCCATCTGGGTTCCCTGCTCTCCTTGTTGGGCCCGAAGTTTCACTTTGGGGGTCTGGGGGCGACCCCCAGGATTCTTCATGTACGGCCCAACCAGGGCCGTCGTAAGTACGTACTGCTATGAAGTTGCTGCTAGCCCGCCAGGCGGCGGCCGGCGTCCTCGATGCGGTCCGCGATCGAGCCGTTGATGACCTCGTCGCCGACCTGCACCCGGATCCCGCCGACGACCTCGGGGTCCACGTCGAGGTTGAGGTGCATCGGGCGGCCGTAGAGCTTCGCCAGGGCACCGCCCAGACGCTGCTTCTGCTGGTCGCTCAGCGGAACCGCCGAGGTGACGACGGCCACCATGCGGTCCCGGCGCTCGGCGGCGAGCTTGGACAGGGACTCCAGTCCCGCCTCCAGGCTACGTCCCCGGGGCGCGGCCACAAGGCGCGTCACCAGACGTGCGGTCGTCGCATCGGCGCGGCCGCCGAGCAGGCTGGCGAGCAGCTCACGCTTGGCCGGGGCCGTGGCGGCGCGGTCGGTCAGCGCGGCGCGCAGCTCGGTGTTCGAGGCGACGATCCGGCCGAACCGGAACAGCTCGTCCTCGACGTTGTCGAGCGTGCCCCGCTGCTGCGCGGCGGTGAGGTCGGCGATGTCGGCCAGTACCTCCAGCGCGTCCACCAGGTCGCGCGAGCGCGACCAGCGGGAACGCACCATGCCGGACACCAGGTCGGTGGCGGGGCCGCCGACCTGCGTGCCGAGCAGGCGCTGGGCCAGTTCGGCCTTGGCCTCGCCGGGCTGCGCCGGGTCGGTCAGGACCCGACGCAGCGACACCTCGCGGTCGAGCAGCGCGGTGACGGCGGCCAGCTCGTCGGCGAGCGAGCCGGCGTCCACGGACGTGTTGTCCGTCAGCGCGTCGAGACGCTCGCGTGCGGCTGCCAGGGCCTCGCGGCTCGCTCCGTTCATCGCGCGGCCTCGGCCTTCTCCTCGAGGTCGTCGAGGAAGCGGTCGATCACGCGGCTCTGCCGGGCGTGGTCCTCGAGGGACTCGCCGACGAGCCTGCCGGCCAGGTCGGTGGCGAGCTTGCCGACGTCCTGGCGCAGCGCGGACGCGGCGGCCTTGCGGTCGGCCTCGATCTGCGCGTGACCGGCGGCGACGATCTCCTCACGCTGCCGCTGGCCTTCCGCGCGCATCTCGGCGATGAGCGTGGCGCCCTGCTCCTGAGCCTCCTGGCGCAGGCGCGCGGCCTCGTGGCGGGCCTCGGCGAGCTGTGCCTTGTACTGCTCAAGGACGCTCTGGGCCTCGGTCTGCGCGGCCTCGGCCTTCTCGATACCGCCCTCGATGGCCTCGCGACGCTCGTCCAGAACCTTGTTGATGTTCGGGAGGAGCTTCTTGGCGAGGAAGCCGAAGACGATGACGAAGGCGATCAGGCCGATGACAAGCTCGGGGATCGGCGGGATGAGGGGATTTTCCATCTCCTCAGCCGCGATCGTGAGCAGCGGGCTCATGTGTATGCCTTTCGTCTAGTCGGCTGGTCTGTGATCAGCGATCAGTAGCCGTAGACGAACGGCATGACGAGACCGATCAGGGCCAGCGCCTCACAGAAGGCGAAGCCGAGGATCTGGTTGGCGCGGATCAGGCCGGCCGCCTCGGGCTGACGGGCCAGGGCCTGGGTGCCGTTACCGAAGATGATGCCGACGCCGACGCCGGGGCCGATCGCGGCGAGGCCGTAACCGATGGAGCCGAGGGAGCCTTCGACAGCAGCAAGGGTCTGGGACATGCCAGTTCTTCCTTTTCTTTACGGACCGGTGGGGGTTGGCCACCGGACGATTCGTGGAGGTCGGGTGCGGGTGGCTCAGTGGTGCTCGGCCAGGGCGCCCTGGATGTAGGTGCAGGTCAGCAGGACGAACACGTACGCCTGCAGGGCCTGGATGAACAGCTCGAAGGCGGTCATCACCACGGTCATGATGAACGAGACACCCGCGTAGGCGATGCCGATGCCGTTCAGCAGGTACCAGCTGGCGATCGTGAAGAGCAGCAGCAGGGTGTGACCGGCGAACATGTTGGCGAAGAGTCGCACGGCGTGGGTGAACGGGCGGATCAGGATGTTCGAGAAGAACTCGATCAGCATCGCCAGCGGAAGCACCGGGCCGAGCGACTTGTCGTAGCCCGTCACGTTCTTGAAGAAGCCGACGAATCCGTGCCGCTTGAAGGTCAGCGACACCCACAGGACGTAGACGATCAGGGCCAGTACCAGCGGGTACGAGATGATCGACGTGACCGGGAACTGAGCGATCGGAACGATGGACCAGAGGTTCATCATCCAGACGAAGAAGAAGAGGGAGACGACGAGGGGTACGTACTTCTCGCCCTCCTTCTTGCCGATGGTCTCGTAGACGACTCCACGGCGGATGAAGTCGTAGCCCGCCTCGGCCACCATCTGGAGCTTGCCGGGGACGACCTGCGGCTTGCGGAAGGCGGCCCAGAAGAACCCGACGATGATGATCGACCCGAGGAGCGCCAGGAGCATCGTCTTGTTGAAGTACACGTTGCTGTCCCCGTCGCCCCAGATGGGCTCGAACAGGAACGAGTGCAGGCCGGGAGAGGGGAAGCCACAGCCGTCAAAGATGTGGCAATCGGTCTCGAAGGCGAGCACCTGCGTCGGGTCAGCACTCACCGCGGGCTCCTTCAGCGTGACGCATGGGTACGGCAACCTCGTTGTGTCGGCGCGGCATACTGTCGCGGTTCGGCACGGGACTGGTGTTACGGATGTGGGGGCGGCTGGTGGGCATCTCGCCTCGCGATTGAGCAGGCGTCAGCTCAGATGCCCGCGCCCGCGATGCCGCAGTTGGCACCGGACGATAGCAGGAGATCTCAGACGTCTTTATCCCGGCCCTACCCCTCACGACGAGTGCCCCGATTTATCGGGTTCGACGTAGAGGATCTTGGACTTCATGTGCGCACGGGTCTGCGCCGCGATCCACGCGAGGGTGCAGGCGACCAGCGTGAACGCGAAGGCCTTGGGATGGAACAGCGTGGTGTTCTTGAACGCGGCCATGAAGACGAAAAGCAGCAGGATCTGCGTCGCGTACAGCATCAGGCCCATCGCCTGGAACAGGTGCGGAAGCGATTTGGCGGTGCGCTGCAGGATGTACAGACCGAGACCCATGAAAAGGATCACGATCACCGTCGCGACAGCTGATCCGATCGCACCCTTGCCACCGACGACCAAGCCACTGACGACGGCGGCGATCGCGCCGACGGCGGCCGTGGGCACGGCGGCCTGAGCCAGGATCCGGACGTCGTTGGACGGCATGGCGGCAACTCCGCTTTCAAAGGGGGGGTGTGTCGTCATGGACGAGCGTAGTCCCGGGCCGAGGGTGACCCTCACGCCAAGGGACCGTCGCACTACGGTCCTTCGGCTCTGCCCCGGGTTCTCGTGAACCGTATCACAAACTATTTGATGCGGTCTTTACCTAGATGGTGTGCCCACTGTCACACATGAGAGTGAAGCTGCGCGTCTGTGCGGAAACACGGTGGAGTTGTCTGGTATAAGGGCGATTTGTCGCCCCGCCCAACTCCCACGCGTTGGCAATGCTTTAGTCAGATTCTTACCTTGGGCGTCAGCGCGAGGTCTCGGCCTGACGCCTCTCCGGAACGTGCGAACGGGCGCTCAGCGCGGTCGCGCCGTTGACACCCGCCACCCCCACGGCGACGGGAGCACGCTCCTCCACCTCCACGGGCTCCGCGGGCACGGCACGCCGACCGCGGCGGTAGCGCGGCGGCACGATGTGCTGGGCCCACATCGGGACACGCGGCGTGAAGCGCGGCAGCAGAAGCAGCACCAGACCGATCGCGCTGAGGAACACGACGCCGAGCACGATCCACATCGACGCGGAGTTCACCGAGTACGCGAGCGAGCCGAACGCGATCAGCGCCGACCAGAAGTACATGATCCACACCGCGCGGCTGTGCGAGTGCCCGATCTCCAGGAGCCGGTGGTGCAGATGCCCCCGGTCGGCGGCGAACGGCGACTGGCCGCGCCAGGTGCGGCGCACGATGGCCGAGATCAGGTCGGCGGCCGGCACCGCGATGATGGTCAGCGGCAGCAGCAGCGGAATGTAGACGGGGACCGTCTGGTGCACGGCCGCCTTCTCGGACCCGGCGAACAGCTTCAGCGCGTCCGGGTCGATCTGCCCGGTGATGGAGATCGCGCCCGCGGCCAGCACCAGACCGATGAGCATCGAGCCGGAGTCGCCCATGAAGATCCGCGCGGGGTGCATGTTGTGCGGCAGGAAGCCCAGGCACATGCCCATCAGGATCGCCGAGAACAGGGTCGCCGGAGCGGCCGCCTCGATGCCGTACGAGTACCAGATCCGGTAGGCGTACAGGAAGAACGCCGCCGCCGCGATGCAGACCATGCCGGCCGCGAGACCGTCCAGGCCGTCGACGAAGTTCACCGCGTTGATGGTGATGACGACCAGCGCGACCGTCAGCAGGGTGCCCTGCCACTGCGTCAGCGCGACCGAGCCGACGCTGGGGATGGGCAGCCACAGGATCGTCAGGCCCTGCATGACCATCACGCCGGCGGCGATCATCTGGCCGCCCAGCTTGATCAGGGCGTCGATCTCGAACTTGTCGTCCAGGACACCGATCAGCCAGATCAGGGCCGCTCCGGAGAGCAGGGCGCGCGGTTCGTTCGACTTCTCGAAGACCTCGCTGAGGTTGGTCAGGTGGTCGGCGACCAGCAGGCCCGCGCACAGTCCGAAGAACATGGCGATACCGCCGAGCCTCGGAGTCGGTTCCCGGTGCACGTCACGGGCCCTGATCTCCGGCATCGCTCCGGCCACGATCGCGAACTTCCGTACCGGCCCTGTCAGCAGATACGTCACCGCGGCCGTGATGCAGAGCGTCAGCAGGTATTCACGCACAGGCTTCCCCACAGGTCTCGCTGGCCATCTCAGCCCCACACCCTAGCGACGCACGCATATGGTTGTGGACTTCCGGGTAGGGCCGATGGTTGCACGTGCGGCTGTGCCCGCAGTGGCGGATACCCCCGCTCAGGCCGGATACGGCGGAAATCCGCCGACCAGATCCCGCACTTCTTCACGTGCCCTGACGCTCTCGGCCTTGCCGCGCACCACCTCCGCGAGCAGGGCGGCGATCCTCGCCATCTCCTTCTCGGCCATGCCCTGGGTGGTCACGGCGGCCGTGCCGAGGCGCAGTCCGCGGGTGTCCGCGTGAGGCAGCGCACAGCAGTCGAGCACCATCCCCGCGGCCGCGAGCCGTCCCCGCGCCGTCCGGCCGTCGACTCCGAGCGGTGCCGGATCGGCCGTCACGAGATGGGTGTCGGTCCCCCCGGTGGTGACGACGAGCCCCTCGTCGGCCAGCGCGGCCGCGAGGACCCTCGCGTTGGCGACCACCTGATGGGCGTACGCGCCGAACGCCGGTGTCGCCGCCTCGCCGAACGCGACCGCCTTCGCGGCGATGGTGTGCATCTGCGCGCCGCCCTGCGTGAACGGGAAGACGGCCCGGTCGACCCGCTCGGCCAGTTCACTCCCGCACAGGATCATTCCGCCGCGGGGGCCGCGCAGCACCTTGTGCGTGGTGGCACAGACGACGTCGGCGTACGGCACCGGGCTGGGCGCCGCTCCCCCGGCGACGAGCCCGATGGGGTGGGCGGCGTCGGCGATGAGATACGCGCCCACCTCGTCGGCGACCTCCCGGAAGAAGGCGTAGTCGATGTGGCGGGGGTAGGCGATGGAGCCGCACACGATCGCCTTGGGTCGGTGGGCCAGGGCGAGGGCGCGCACCTGGTCGTGGTCGATGAGCCCGGTCTCGGCGTCGACGCCGTAGGGGACGAAGTCGAACCAGCGGCCGGAGAAGTTGGCGGGCGAGCCGTGGGTGAGGTGGCCGCCGTACGGCAGGCCGAGGGCGAGGACGGTGTCGCCGGGGCGCAGCAGCGCGGCGTAGGCGGCCAGGACCGCCGAAGAGCCGGAGTGGGACTGGACGTTGGCGTGCTCGGCGCCGAACAGGGACTTCGCCCGCTCCACGGCGAGCCGCTCGGCGACATCGACGATCTCGCAGCCCCCGTGGTGCCGGGCGCCCGGGTAGCCCTCGGCGTACTTGTTGGCCAGCGCGGAGCCCAGCGCGGCCAGTACGGCCGGTGAGCAGAAGTTCTCGGCGGCGATGAGCTGGAGCGTCGACGACTGCCGGTCGAGCTCCCCGAGCAGGATCTCGGCCAGCTCGGGGTCCTGCCGCGCGAGGACGTCGGCGGTGGTGGGCGCATGGGTGACCGACATGGTGGACTCCGGGGCGTCGACGATGACGTACGTCCAATGTAGGCCCGGGGCCCGTGGGGTGCCCGGTCGTTACGTCCTTGTGGGTACACCGGTGAGCGCGATGACCACCGGATCCGGCGCCTCCCCCGACGCGCCCCTCGCCACGCTGCGTCGGACTCCGAACGCCGGCTCGGGTCCTGCCTGCGTCAGGCGCGCGCGGGAACCCCCGTCAGCGCCGTCACCACCGGATCCAGCGCCTCGTTTATCTCGTCCCCGATCGAGCGGAAGAAGGGCAGGGGTGCTCCGTACGGGTCGAAGACCTCGTCGGCCTCGGCGGTCGGGGCCAGAAGCCACCCGCGTAGAGCCGCCGCGGCGCGGACCAGGGCGCGTGCGCGGATCACCAGACCTTCCTCGAGGGGCGGCAGGGTCGCCGTGTCTATCGCCTTCACCAGACGGGTGAACTCCTTCAGCGTGAAGGTGCGCAGACCCGCCGAGTGGCCCATCGAGATCACTTGCTGGCGGTGGTCGCGGGTGGCGGTCAGGACCAGGTCCGCCATGATCACGTGTTCGTCCAGCAGCTCGCGCCCCGTGAAGCCGGAGGGGTCCGCGCCGAACTCGGCCAGCACGGTCTCCGCGTTGGCCTCCATGGGCGCGCCCTCGTGGCCCCAGGTCCCCGCGCTCTCCACGACCAGGCCACCCCAGAGCGGGTCGCCGAGCCGGTCCGCCAGGGCATGCCGGGTCAGCCGCTCGGTGATCGGCGAGCGGCAGACGTTGCCGGTGCTGACGTGGAGGATGCGGAAGCTGTCACGCGGGAGCCCTGTGAAGGTCCGCGTCTCTTCCCCGTCCCATATGCCACGCCCCGCGTCAGGGGCCGTCAATTCGCCACCTCGAGGTCGGGTACGACCTTCCTGAGCTCGTCCGCGGAGATCGCGCCCGCGCGCAGCAGCAGGGGCACCTCGCGGGTGACGTCGACGATCGAGGAGGGGACGTTGCCGGGGGTCGGGCCGCCGTCGAGGTAGACGGAGACGGAGTCGCCGAGCATCTCCTGCGCGGCGTCGCAGGTCTCCGGAGAGGGGTGACCGGTCAGGTTGGCGGAGGAGACCGCCATGGGACCGACCTCGGTCAGCAGCTCGATGGCGACCGGGTGCAGCGGCATACGGACGGCCACCGTGCCCCTCGTGTCCCCCAGGTCCCACTGCAGGGACGGCTGGTGCTTGGCGACGAGGGTGAGCGCGCCCGGCCAGAACGCGTCGACGAGTTCCCAGGCCAGCTCGGAGAAGTCGGTGACGAGACCGTGGAGGGTGTTCGGGGAGCCGATCAGCACCGGGGTGGGCATGTTGCGGCCCCGGCCCTTGGCCTCCAGCAGGTCGTGGACGGCCTCCGAGGAGAACGCGTCGGCGCCGATGCCGTACACCGTGTCGGTCGGGAGGACCACGAGCTCGCCACGGCGGACGGCGGACGCCGCCTCGCGCAGACCGGTCGTGCGGTCGGTCGCGTCGTTGGTGTCGTATCGCCGTGCCATATCTAGCGGGCCTCCTCGTACACGTACTGCTCTGGAGTCTTGGGAGTGCGGCTCACGGCATCGCCCTGCGGGCCGTGGCGAACCGGGGTCGGTTGTTGAGGTCGGGGTGGTCGGCCGCGTCGGCCCAGCCCCGCTCCTCGGTGAAGATCCACGGCACCTGGCCGCCCTGGGTGTCGGCGTGCTCGACGACGACGACACCCCCGGGGCGCAGGAGCCGGTGTGCGGTCCGTTCCAGACCGCGGATGAGGTCGAGGCCGTCCTCGCCGGAGAACAGGGCGAGTTCGGGGTCGTAGTCCCGCGCCTCGGGAGCGACGTACTCCCACTCGGTGAGCGGGATGTAGGGCGGGTTGGAGATGACCAGGTCGACATGGCCGTCGAGGTCGGGGAAGGCGTCCAGGGCGTTGCCCTGGCGCAGGTCGACCCTGGACCCCTCGACGTTCTTGCGGGTCCAGCGCAGGGCTTCCTCGGACAGCTCCACGGCGTGCACGCGGGAGCGCGGGACCTCCTGGGCGAGGGCGAGCGCGATGGCGCCGGAGCCGGTGCACAGGTCGACGATGCACGGCTCGACGACGTCCATCGCCCGGACGGCGTCTATGGCCCAGCCGACCACCGACTCGGTCTCGGGGCGCGGCACGAACACACCGGGCCCCACCTGGAGTTCGAGGTAGCGGAAGTAGGCGAGGCCGGTGATGTGCTGGAGCGGCTCGCGCTGCTCACGGCGCGCGATGGTCTCCCAGTAGCGGGCGTCGAAGTCCGCGTCCTTCACGGAGTGCAGCTCGCCCCGCTTCACGCCGTGCACGAACGCGGCGAGCTCCTCCGCGTCGTTGCGCGGCGAGGGCACGCCGGCGTCGGCCAGCCGCTGGGTGGCCTGGGCCACCTCTGCGAGCAGCAGGCCGCGAGGGTTTGGGGGTCGTCCCCCAAATGATGGCTGCACGCAAGTCCTCCGTGTCGTACTCGGTCGTGCGTAGGTACCTCTTCGGCGGCCTTTTAAGCGGCCGCCAGCTTCGCTGCCGAGTCCGCGTCGACGCAGGCCTGGATCACCGCGTCGAGGTCGCCGTCCAGGACCTGGTCCAGGTTGTACGACTTGAAGCCGACACGGTGGTCCGAGATGCGGTTCTCCGGGAAGTTGTACGTGCGGATCTTCTCGGAGCGGTCGACGGTGCGGACCTGGCTGCGCCGGGCGTCGGCGGCATTGCGCTCCGCCTCCTCCTGCGCCGCCGCGAGCAGCCTGGAGCGCAGGATACGCAAGGCCTGCTCCTTGTTCTGCAACTGGCTCTTCTCGTTCTGGCAGGAGGCGACGACTCCGGTGGGAATGTGCGTGATGCGCACCGCGGAATCGGTCGTGTTGACGGACTGCCCGCCGGGCCCGGAGGAGCGGTAGACGTCGATGCGGAGGTCGTTGGGGTTGATCTCGACGTCGACCTCCTCCGCCTCGGGCGTGACCAGCACACCGGCCGCGGAGGTGTGGATACGGCCCTGGGACTCGGTCGCCGGGACGCGCTGCACGCGGTGCACGCCGCCCTCGTACTTCAGGCGGGCCCAGACACCCTGGCCGGGCTCGGTGGCGCCGTTGCCGCCCTTGGTCTTCACGGCGACCTGGACGTCCTTGTAGCCGCCCAGTTCGGACTCGGTGGCGTCGATGATCTCGGTCTTCCACCCGACGCGCTCGGCGTAGCGCAGGTACATGCGCAGCAGGTCGCCCGCGAACAGCGCCGACTCGTCGCCGCCGGCACCCGCCTTGATCTCGAGGATCACGTCCTTGTCGTCGCTGGGGTCGCGCGGAACGAGGAGAAGGCGCAGCTTCTCCGTCAGCTCCTCGCGCTGCTTCTCCAGCTCCTTGACCTCGGCGGCGAAGTCGGGGTCGGCGGCGGCGTACTCGCGCCCGGTCTCGATGTCGTCGCCGGTCTGCTTCCAGGAACGGTACGTGGCGACGATCGGGGTGAGCTCGGCGTAGCGCTTGTTCAGCTTGCGCGCGTTGGCCTGGTCGGCGTGGACCGACGGGTCGGCGAGCTTCTTCTCCAGGTCGGCGTGCTCACCGACGAGTTCCTCGACGGCCTCGAACATCTCAGGGCTCCTGTACTGCGGACGAAAGGGGAAGGCGGGCGACCAAAAACGCCGGTCCCGGCGCACTCCGAGGAGTGCGGCGTGGACCGGCGCTGGTGGCTCGCTACTTCTGGGCAGCAGCCTTGCCGAAGCGGGCCTCGAAGCGGGCCACACGGCCACCGGTGTCGAGGATCTTCTGCTTGCCCGTGTAGAACGGGTGGCACTCGGAGCAGACCTCGGCGCGGATGGTGCCGCTCTGGATCGTGCTGCGGGTGGTGAACGACGCGCCACAGGTGCAGCTGACCTGCGTCTCGACGTACTCGGGGTGAATGTCGCGCTTCAAGGTGTCTCCTAGTTTCGGGAGGGCACCGGGTCGCCACCGCGGGGCTGCGGGAGCGTGAACCGGGGCCGACGTACCAGTCTGCCAGCACTGGCCGCATCCCCCAAAACGAGGGGGTGTCGTGGTCTATTCCCTCAGGAGGTCACGACGCCCTTGGCCTGGCCCGTGGCCGTGCCTTCCGTGGCCGACCGCGGGATCGTCCGGTCGTTCTTCAGAGCCGTCCAGATCTGCTTGGCCTTGGTCTCCTGCACGATCACCCGGTTCGGGTTCGCCGGGTCGTACCGGACCGGCATGGTGACCATGGTCATGTCCGACGGGCTGATGCCCTTGAGGCCGCTCGCGAAGGAGACCAGGGAGTTGACCGAGCCGAGGTCGGAGTCGGCGGTGACGGCCTTGGTGGCGGTGTCGGCGAGGTCGTACAGCTTCTTGGGGCTGGTCAGCACGCCGACGCTCTTGACCTGCTTGACCAGCGCCTTGATGAAGGCCTGCTGGAGCTGGATACGGCCGAGGTCGCTGCCGTCGCCGACGCCGTGCCGGGTGCGGACGAGACCGAGGGCCTGGGCGCCGGTGAGCTCGTGCGTGCCGGCCTTCAGGTCCAGGTGGCTGTCGGTGTCCTTGATGTCCTTGGTCGTGGTGACCGTGACCCCGCCGAGTTCGTCGACCAGCTTCTCGAAGCCGCTGAAGTCGACCTCCAGGTAGTGGTCCATGCGGATGCCGGTCATGGACTCGACTGTCTTGACGGCACAGGCCGCGCCGCCGGTCGTGTACGCGGAGTTGAACATGACGTCCGAGGCGGCGTCGTGGTCCTTGCCGTCGGTGTCGGTGCACTGCGGGCGGTCGATCAGGGTGTCGCGCGGGATGGAGACCACGGTGGCCTTCTTGTGGCCCTTGTACACGTGGATGATCATCGCGGTGTCGGAGCGGGCGCTGCCGTCGTCGGCGCCGCCGCCGAGCTCCTTGTTGGAGCCGGAGCGCGTGTCGGAACCCAGGACGAGGATGTTCTCCGAGCCGTTGTCGACCTTCGTGGGCCGTTCACTGCCGAGGGCCTGGTCGATGTCGACGCTCTTGAGGTTGCCGTTGAGCTTGAAGTACACGTAGCCGGCCCCGGTGCCGCCCACCACGACGATCCCCGCGGCGACCCACGCCATGACCAGCAGGCCCTTGCGGCCCCTGCTGCGGGGTTTGCGGCGGCGTCCCTTGCCCCCCGGTCCACCGGGTATGGGCGTGCTCTCGGCTGACATGTGCTCCTCGAATCTCGTCCGGTCGGTTACCCCCTGCTTTCAGGGTCAGACGTGGTCGTGGAAGGCCCTCCCCCAGTTCTCGGCTCCGCTCGAACCGGGCGGTGCCCCCATCGCACCATCGTCGCTCCGCCTGGTCAGATGGCGAAACTCGAGAAAGGGTTGCACAACGCGCTGTGACCGCCACGTGAAGCAGCGGTCACAGCACGTCACTGGAGCATCAGGGCAAGCCCTGCTCACCAGCGGTTTCAGCCAAAGATGTCGTACTGCTGGAAACCGGTACCAACGCTGACCCTTGTGGCAAAGATCTCGCTGGTCGCCTTGCCGGTGCCCTTGTACAGGTAGAGCGTGCCGCCCGGCGTGCGGGCCAGCAGGTCGGCCCTGCCGTCGCCGGTGATGTCGCCGACGGCGTCGTAGGCGTTGTACGTCGTGCTGCTCCAGTTGCGCACCTTGACCCGGGCCGCGAAGACGCCCGTGCCGGACTTGCCGGTGCCCTTGTACAGGTAGATGTCGCCCGTGCTCTTGTTGCGGGCGAGGATGTCCGCCTTGCCGTCGCCGCTGAAGTCGCCGTGGCCGAGCAGCTGGTTGTACTGGCTCCAGCCGCCGCCGACCTTGACCCGGGTCGCGAAGCTGCCGTCGCCCTTGCCCGGGTAGATCCACAGGACGCCCGCGGAGTCCACGGAGAGCAGGTCGGGCTTGTAGTCGCCGGTGACATCGCCGGGGGTGACGATCCGGGTGCGGGTCTTCCAGTCGGTGAAGACCTTCTTCGGGTCGGCCCACTCGCCGGTGGCGGGCAGGAACCTCAGCCAGTAGACGTCACCGGTGGCGGAGACGCGGTACACGAGGTCCTGGTAGCCGTCCCGGTTCAGGTCGGTCTGCCGGACCAGGTTCACGCCGTTCCAGTCGCCCCAGGACTGCGGGGCGGCGAAGGTGCTGCCCTTGGAGTCCAGCTCGTAGCCGACCTTGGTGGAGGACTTGCGCACCCACAGGTCGGCCTTGTGGTCGAAATTCAGGTTGGTGTCGTCGACGCGCGGATAGGCGGCGCCGACGTACTTGCTGACCTTGGTGAAGACGCTGTAGGCGCCCTTGGCCACGCAGTCGGTGACGTTCCAGGACACCACGCCGACGATCCGGCCGTTCGCCACGAGGGGGCCGCCGGAGTCACCGCTGCAGATGGCGGTCGTACCGGAGTCGCGGCCGCTGGCGGGCGGGCCCGCGCAGGTCATGTGCCCCTTGATGAACCAGGAGCCGTAGGCCGCGGCGCAGGTCGTGTCCGACTTGATGGGCAGCGTGGCCGTCTTCAGCGTCGGGGAGATGTCGTCGCTGGTGGAGCTGGTACGGCCCCAGCCGTAGACCTTGGCGGTCTTGGCGCCGGTCGTGGCGGGGTCGTACGAGGCGGTGTCGGTGGCCGTCGTCATGCGGATCGGGGTGGCCTTGACGGGGGTCGCCAGGGTCAGCACGGCGATGTCGTTGTCGATCGTGTCCGCGTTGTACGACGGGTGGTACCACTGCCGCAGGACGGCCGTGCCGGTACCGCCGTGCAGGTCGCCGTCCTCGGAGAGCAGCTGGGTGGCCCCGGTCACCACCAAGCCGCCCTTGGCCCAGTCGGCGCCCTTGACGCAGTGCGCGGCGGTGAGGATCTTCGTCGGCGCGACGACCGCCCCGCCGCAGAAGAAGCCGGTGTCGTCGCTCTCGTCCGTGGTGCCCTGGTCGTCGACGTACCAGAGCTGGGCCATCCAGGGGGCGGAACTGATGGTGGTCGTCGTACCGCCGATGATCATCGGCGAGATGGTGGAGTCGACCGTGCCACCGCTCGCCGGCGTCCGGGTCGCGGTGCGGGAGGTGTCCACGACCGCGGCCGCCTCGGAGATCCGCTGCTTCAGCTCGGCCTGCGACGGCGCGGACGCGGCGGCGGGCGCGGCCGGTGCCTGCGGCCCGGGCTCGACGGTGGCGGCGTTCGCCGACGTGGCCAGCAGCGCGGCGGCCACGGCGACGGGCAGCGCGATCCACGCACGCCGTCTGTGCCGGCCGGCGCCTCCGGACATGGGTATACCCATGCAAGTCCCCCCAAGGGATCAGAAGTTCAGAGATCGATCATTCGACCGAAGAACGTGATCGTAACCCGGCAGGACACACCAAAAAGGGCCGCCCCCTGAAACAGGGGGCGGCCCTTTCGAAGGCTTTGCCTCAGTCGCCGTTGCCCGGCGTCGGCGTCGTCTTCTGGATCTGCATCAGGAACTCGGCGTTCGACTTCGTCTGCTTCATCTTGTCGAGAAGCAGCTCCACCGCCTGCTGCTGGTCGAGGGCGTGCAGCACCCGGCGCAGCTTCCAGACGATCCCGAGCTCGTCGGGGGCGAGCAGGATCTCTTCCTTACGGGTACCGGACGCGTCCACGTCCACCGCCGGGAAGATCCGCTTGTCGGCGAGCTTGCGGTCGAGCTTGAGCTCGGCGTTGCCGGTGCCCTTGAACTCCTCGAAGATGACCTCGTCCATGCGGGACCCGGTGTCCACCAGCGCGGTGGCGAGGATGGTCAGCGAGCCGCCGTCCTCAATGTTGCGGGCCGCACCGAAGAAGCGCTTCGGCGGGTACAGGGCGGTCGAGTCGACACCACCGGACAGGATGCGGCCGGAGGCGGGCGCGGCGAGGTTGTACGCACGGCCCAGACGCGTGATCGAGTCGAGCAGCACGACGACGTCGTGGCCCAGCTCCACCAGTCGCTTGGCGCGCTCGATGGCGAGCTCGGCGACCGTGGTGTGGTCCTCGGCCGGGCGGTCGAAGGTCGAGGAGATGACCTCGCCCTTCACCGACCGCTGCATGTCGGTGACCTCTTCCGGACGCTCGTCGACCAGGACGACCATCAGGTGGCACTCGGGGTTGTTGTGCGTGATCGCGTTGGCGATCGCCTGCATGATCATGGTCTTGCCGGTCTTCGGCGGGGCCACGATCAGACCGCGCTGGCCCTTACCGATCGGCGCGACGAGGTCGATGATGCGGGTGGTCAGGACGCCGGGGTCGGTCTCCAGACGAAGGCGGTCCTGCGGGTACAGCGGGGTCAGCTTGTTGAACTCCGGGCGGCCGCGGCCGTGTTCGGGCGCCATGCCGTTGACGGAGTCCAGGCGCACCAGCGCGTTGAACTTCTCGCGCCGCTCGCCTTCCTTGGGCTGACGGACCGCGCCGGTGATGTGGTCGCCCTTGCGCAGGCCGTTCTTGCGGACCTGCGCGAGGGAGACGTACACGTCGTTGGGGCCCGGCAGGTAGCCCGACGTACGGATGAAGGCGTAGTTGTCGAGGATGTCCAGGATGCCCGCGACCGGGATCAGGACGTCGTCCTCGTTGATCTGCGGCTCGGGGCCGCCCATCTCGTCACGGCCACGACGGCCACGACGGTCCCGGTAACGGCCCCGGCGACCGCGGCGGCCGCCCTCGAAGTCGTCGTCGTCCTGCGGGCCGTTGTCGCGCTGCTGACGGTCCTGGCGGTCCTGACGGGCACCGCCCTGCTGCTGGTTCTGCTGCTGGCGCTGACCGCCCTGGCCCTGCTGGTCGTCGCTCTTGCGACGGTCACCGCGGTCGCCACGCTCCCCGCGGTCACGGCCGCGGTCACGCTCACGGCGGTCGCGGCGGCCACGGCCCTCGCCGTCACCGGCGTCGCCCTGCGGCTGCTGCGCGGGGGCCTCGGCCTTGGGCTCGCTCTTCGCCTCGGCCACGACCGTCTCGGCGCTGCCCGTGGGGGCGCCCGCCTCGGCGGTGGCGCGGCGACGGCGGCGCTCGGCGGGAGCGTCGTCCCCTCCGCGCTCGGCGGCCGGCTGGCCGGGGATCTCGATCTGCTGCTGGGCCACGGCCTTCTCGGCGGGGGCCTCGGCCTTCGCCTCCGCCTTCTTCTCGGCGGTGTCGCCCGTACGGGCCTTGGAGGTGGCGCGGCGCTTCGGCTTGGCCTCGGCGGCGTCCCCGGCGGGCGAGGCTGCGGCCTTGGGAGCCGCGGCACCTCCCCCGGCCTGCGCCTCCTTGATGACCTCGATCAGCTGGCTCTTGCGCATACGCGCGGTGCCCCTGATGCCGAGGCCGGATGCGACCTGCTGCAGCTCGGCCAGCACCATGCCGTCGAGGCCGGTACCGCGGCGCCGCCGGGAGCCGGCACCGGTGGCAGGCGCGGAGGCGTCCGTGGAGGGCGCGGCAGCGGTCTCCTCGACACGTGCGCCCATCAGATCGGTGGTGTCGCTCACGAAGGGTCCTTCCCTGGAGCGGACGTCGGCCTGTCTGGCTCGGCGACCGTTTGTGCTGTCCGACGTCGGTCCCATCCTTGTGGACCGTGCCGGGGCGGTGGTCCGCCTGAACGGCGGAGGAATGTGGTGACGGCGCTTCCGATAGCCGTGGCACTGAGTGTCCGTGTCACGTGGCTTGGTCACACCGGTTCCGGAGCGTGCCCGGCAAGTCGCTCAGTGCTCGCGTACGAGGTACTGCCCATGTACGTCGTACGGAACGCAGTGCGGCTTGGGAGGCTCCCGGAAGAATGTCTGTCCCGGACGGGGACGTGAAGCACCTCGCCATGGTGGGGTCGGGTGCAGACTTGAGATTAACACTACCGGATCCAACAAACATTCCCCCTCTCGAAATCCGGCACACGCCGGATCTCACATGTCACTGGCGGCCGCGAGCGGGAGCACACAGGCTCCCTGGGCGTCGAGTTCCAGACGGTTTGCCGCCCAGCCCCCGCCCGCCAGATGGGCCACCTTGTCGGCGCTGTCCGCGTCGGCCAGCGCGAGCACGGTGGGTCCTGCCCCTGAGATGACTGCCGGGACTCCGTCGGCCCGCAGCCGCTCCACCAGTGCGGCGCTCTCCGGCATGGCGGGAGCGCGGTACTCCTGGTGGAGACGGTCCTCGGTGGCCGGCAGCAGCAGCTCGGGGCGCCTGGTGAGGGCCTCGACGAGCAGCGCGGCACGGCCCGCGTTGGCGGCGGCGTCGACGTGCGGCACGGTGCGCGGGAGCAGTCCGCGCGCGGTCTCGGTCAGGACGGGCTTTCCGGGCACGAAAACCACCGGAACGATGGAATCGGCGGGATCCATCCTGATCGCCCGGGCGGCGCCGGCCTCCATCCAGGAGAGCGTGAAACCGCCGAGCAGACAGGCCGCCACGTTGTCGGGGTGGCCCTCGATCTCGGTGGCGAGCTCCAGGAGCGCGGTGTCGTCGAGCCGGGCCTCGCCGCCTATGGTCACGGCGCGCGCGGCGACGATGCCGGCGCAGATGGCGGCCGAGGAGGAGCCGAGGCCCCGGCCGTGCGGGATGCGGTTGGCGCAGACGATCTCCAGGCCGCGCGGCTGGCCGCCCAGCAGGTCGAAGGCGGTGCGCAGGGAGCGTACGAGAAGGTGGTTTTCGTCACGCGGGAGCGTCTCGCTGCCCTCCCCCGCGATGTCGATGTGCAGCCCTGAGTCGGCCACCCGGACCACGACGTCGTCGTAGAGCCCCAGCGAGAGGCCCAGGGCGTCGAAGCCCGGGCCGAGGTTGGCGCTGGTGGCGGGGACGCGCACCCGGACGGCGGCGGCACGGAAGGCGGGACCGGCCATCTCTCGATGACTCTCCTTGAGCTGCGTGATTGTCGAATGACATTCGATGACGTACGAAGACCCTGCGGGCCGCGGAGACGACACGGCACCCCGCTGTACGCGAGGGCATATGCAGCGGGCGGGTTCGGTACAGCCTATCGAAGGAAGGTTCCGTGGCGACATAGGGCGCACAGGAGGCGCACGATGCGTGTCGTAAGCCCCCTGTGCACCCCCGGTAGGGAAGGCCCGGCCGTACGCCGGTCGGGGATGCCGCGCGCTGTTACGCGAGCCCGAGCCGCTCGGCCGCCGTCGCCGCGTCGACCGGGACGGTGACCGGCTGCGGGGCGCCCGCGACGGCCCAGTCGGGGTCCTTGAGGCCGTTGCCGGTGACGGTGCACACGATGCGCTGCCCCGGGTCGACCTTGCCCTGCTCGGCGGCCTTCAGCAGACCGGCCACCGAGGCGGCGGAGGCGGGCTCCACGAAGACACCCTCCTGAGCGGCCAACAGCCGGTAGGCGCGCAGGATCTCACGGTCCGTCACCTCGTCGATGAACCCGCCGGACTCCTCCTTCGCCGCGAGGGCGTACTGCCAGGAGGCGGGGTTGCCGATGCGGATGGCGGTGGCGATGGTCGACGGGTCCTTGACGACCTCGCCGCGCACGATCGGGGCACTGCCGGAGGCCTGGAAGCCCCACATCCGGGGCGTCTTGGCGGCCACCCCGTCGGCGGCGTACTCCTTGTAGCCCTTCCAGTACGCCGTGATGTTGCCGGCGTTGCCGACCGGCAGGACGTGGATGTCGGGCGCGTCGCCGAGCATGTCGACGATTTCGAAGGCGGCCGTCTTCTGGCCCTCGATGCGCACCGGGTTGACCGAATTGACCAGCGCCACCGGGTAGTTGTCGCTCAGCGCGCGGGCCAGGGTGAGGCAGTCGTCGAAGTTTCCGTCGACCTGGAGGATCTTCGCGCCGTGGATGAGCGCCTGGCCCATCTTGCCGAGCGCGATCTTGCCCTGCGGGACGAGCACGGCGGAGACCATGCCCGCGCGTACGGCGTAGGCGGCCGCGCTCGCCGACGTGTTGCCGGTGGAGGCGCAGATGACCGCCTTCGCGCCCTCCTCCTTGGCCCGCGTGATGGCCATGGTCATACCGCGGTCCTTGAAGGACCCGGTGGGGTTGGCGCCCTCCACCTTGAGGTGGACCTCGCACCCGGTGCGCTCGGAGAGCACCTGCGCGGGCACGAGGGGCGTGCCGCCCTCGCGGAGCGTCACGACCGGCGTGGTGTCGGAGACGGGCAGCCGGTCCCGGTACTCCTCGATGATTCCGCGCC
Organism: Streptomyces sp. NPDC005303; assembly: GCF_040607335.1. Lineage (NCBI taxonomy): Bacteria > Bacillati > Actinomycetota > Actinomycetes > Kitasatosporales > Streptomycetaceae > Streptomyces > Streptomyces sp. NPDC005303. Next base: position 156,382 of record NZ_JBEXGM010000006.1, read on the forward strand.
ACTGGTGGGTCATTGCTCGTTACTCTCCTTCAACCCGCATGATGCTGGCGACACCCCGCACGGTGTCGAGCTTGCGCAACGCCTCGACGGTCCCGCCCAGGGCGGCGTCCGACGCGCGGTGCGTGACGACGACGAGAGAGGCCTCGCCGTCCTTCCCCTGCTGCCGAACGGTATCGATGGACACCCCGTGCTCGGCGAACACGGTCGCGACCTGGGCGAGAACACCCGGTTTGTCGGCCACGTCCAGGCTGATGTGGTAGCGCGTGACGACCTCGCCCATGCCCTCGACGGGCAGGGCGGCGTACGCGGACTCACCGGGCCCGGTCGTGCCGCTGAGCCGGTTGCGGCAGACGGCGACGAGGTCACCGAGGACGGCGGAGGCGGTGGGGGCGCCGCCCGCGCCGGGGCCGTAGAACATCAGCTGGCCGGAGGCGTCGGACTCGACGAAGACGGCGTTGTAGGCGCCGCGGACGGAGGCGAGCGGATGCGTCAGCGGGATCATCGCGGGGTGCACGCGCGCGGTGACGGACCGCCCGTCCTCGGCCCGCTCGCAGATGGCGAGCAGCTTGATGGTGCAGCCCATGTTCTTCGCGGAGGCGAAGTCGGAGGCGGTGACCTCGGTCATGCCCTCGCGGTAGACGTCGTCGAGACGCACGCGCGTGTGGAACGCGATCCCGGCGAGGATGGCGGCCTTCGCGGCGGCGTCGAAGCCCTCGACGTCGGCGGTCGGGTCGGCCTCCGCGTACCCGAGGGCGGTGGCCTCGTCGAGGGCCTCCTGGTAGCCGGCCCCCGTGGAGTCCATCTTGTCGAGGATGAAGTTGGTCGTGCCGTTGACGATGCCGAGCACGCGGTTGACCTTGTCACCGGCGAGGGACTCGCGCAGCGGGCGGATCAGCGGGATGGCACCGGCGACGGCGGCCTCGTAGTAGAGGTCCTTGTCGGCCTTCTGTGCGGCCGCGTGCAGCGCGGCGCCGTCCTGGGCGAGGAGCGCCTTGTTGGCGGAGACGACGGAGGCGCCGTGCTCGAAGGCGGTGGTGATGAGGGAACGGGCGGGTTCGATCCCCCCGATGACCTCGACGACCACGTCGATGTCCCCGCGTTTGACGAGGGCGGTGGCGTCGGTGGTGACGAGTTCCTGCGGGATGCCCTCACGGACCTTGGAGGGCCGCCGTACCGCGACCCCCGCGAGCTCGACGGGAGCGCCGATCCGCGCGGCGAGGTCGTCGGCGTGCGTCGTCATGATGCGCGCCACCTCTGAGCCGACCACTCCACAGCCCAGCAGCGCCACCTTCAGCGGACGCGTACGCATCATCCGACCTCGTTTCCTCATACCGTCTACGGTGGAACCAGTCTCACTCACCGGACGGGAGTTTCTGCCCCTCGTCCGGATTATGAGACATCTATTTCATTTGTCCGGGGGCGGAAGACCGTAGATCTTCCGTTCCTGGTCTGCGGGGGTTTATCCGCGGCGGTTCATCCGACGTCGAGCCGCAGAAGGTCATCCTCCGTCTCCCGGCGGACGATGACCCGGGACTCACCGTCATGGACGGCGACGACCGGCGGGCGCAGCACGTGGTTGTAGTTGCTCGCCATGGAACGGCAGTAGGCGCCCGTCGCCGGTACGGCGATGAGGTCACCCGGTGCCAGGTCGGCCGGCAGGAACGCGTCCTTGACCACGATGTCCCCGCTCTCGCAGTGCTTGCCGACGACCCGGGCGAGCATGGGCTCGGCGTCGCTGGTCCTGGACACGAGGGCGACGGTGTACTCGGCGTCGTACAGCGCGGTGCGGATGTTGTCCGACATCCCGCCGTCGACGGAGACGTAGGTGCGCAGCCCGTCGAGGGGCTTGATGGTGCCGACCTCGTAGAGCGTGAACGCGGTGGGGCCGACGATGGCGCGCCCCGGCTCGACGGAGATGCGGGGCGTGCGGAGCTTGGCGGCCTCGCACTCACGGGTGACGATCTCGGTGAGCGCCTTGGCGATCTCGTGCGGCTCACGGGGATCGTCGTCGCTGGTGTAGGCGATCCCCAGGCCGCCCCCGAGGTCGATCTCGGGAAGCTCGACACCGTGCTCGTCACGGACGTCCTTGAGCAGCCCGACCACGCGGTGTGCCGCGACCTCGAAGCCGGACATGTCGAAGATCTGCGAGCCGATGTGGGAGTGGATGCCGATGAGCTCGATCCCGTCGAGCTTCAGCGCCCGCCGCACGGCCTCGGCGGCCTGTCCGCCGGCCAGCGGGATGCCGAACTTCTGGTCCTCGTGGGCGGTGGCGATGAACTCGTGGGTGTGCGCCTCGACGCCGACGGTGACCCGGATCTGGACCCGTTGCCGCTTCCCCAGGCTCTGCGCGATGTGCGCGACACGGACGATCTCCTGGAACGAGTCGAGGACGATACGCCCCACCCCGCTCTCGACGGCCCTGGTGATCTCTTCCGTCGACTTGTTGTTGCCGTGGAAGGCGATGCGGTCGGCGGGCATGCCGGCGGAGAGGGCGGTGGCGAGTTCGCCCCCGGAGCACACGTCCAGGTTGAGCCCTTCCTCGTGCAGCCAACGCACGACCGCTCGCGACAGGAACGCCTTACCTGCGTAGAAGACGTCGGCGTCATGGCCGAACGCGGTGCGCCAGGCCCGCGCCCGGGCCCGGAAGTCGGCCTCGTCCACGACATAGGCGGGGGTGCCGTGTTGCTCGGCGAGTTGCGTCGCCGTGATGCCGCCCACGGTGAGGACGCCGTTTTCGTCGCGGGTGACCGTCTGGGCCCAGACCTTGGGGTCGAGGGTGTTGAGGTCGGCGGGCGGCGCGGAGTAGTGGCCCTCGGGAAGGACGTCGGCGTGCCGGGGCCCGGCGGGATGTGCGGAACGGCTCATCTTCTTGACTGGCTCTCTAGAGGTGTTCGGGTGCGTCGATGCCGAGCAGGGACAGGCCACCGGCCAGCACCGCCCCGGCGGCTTCGGCGAGCGCGAGCCGGGCACGGTGGGCGGCCGAGGGTTTCTCCGCACCACGCGGAAGGACGGCTACGAGAAAGGGGAGAACGGCATCGGCGACGGTGACGAGATGCCGGGCCAGGCGGTCGGGGGCGTGGTGCGAGGCGGCGGCCTGGAGGACACGGGGGTGATCGGCGAGGGCGTTACGCAGAGCGGTCGTGTCCGGTACGGCGGTTTCCGGTACGAGGGTTTCCGGTACGGCGGTGTCCGGTACCGCCGCCTGTGCGTCCCGTGGGTCTATGTCCCCGGGCTCGGCGTGGAAGCCCAGGTCGCCGGCGTTACGGGTGAGGGCCCGGGTGCGGGCGTGGGCGTAACGGACCCGGAAGAGAGGGTTGCTCTCACGCTGGACCAGATGGTCGGCGGTGATGCGGGGCCGGTCGTGGGGCGCGGGGTGGAGGAGCGCCCAGCGGGCGGCGTCCCGGCCGAGGGGGGTGGGGTCGGTGGGGGGTGCCGGTGCGGGTCGGACGTTGGCGTCCAGAGGGGCGGGAGTCTCGGGGGTGCCGTACGCGTCGACCTCCACGCCGAGGATGTCGGTCCAGGCCGGCTCCGGGCGGGCGACGCAGCTGGTGCGGACGAGGGCTCCTTGGGAGCGGAGGATGCGGGCGGCGGCGTCCATCATGACGACGGCGCGGACCTCGTGGGGCGCGTGCAGTTGCACGAGCTGCCCGGTGGGCCGGTCGGCATGGCCGTACCGCTGCCCGAGTCGCAGCACCTCCCGCACGAGGGCGTCTCCGCTCCCCCGCAGGCTGATGTTGAGGAACCCGGGCCCGGTGACGACGACCTCGCTGATGCCGTCGCTCTGCGCGAGGCGCTGCCGGATGATCTCGGCGACCCGCAGCGGCGGCTGCCCGGCGGGCCGGGCGAGCTGGAGGGCGACGTTGCTGGCGTAGTCCCCACAGCCGCCGGGCCCCGGGGGCGCGACGTCGGCCCGCCCCGGCACGACCACGTCCAGCTCCCCGTCATCGACAGCACGACGCACCGCGCGCAGCACGGTGCGGGAGAGCTCGACGGGGGTCACGGGACAAGCGTATGGGAGGAGGGGGGTGGGTGGGCGAGCGGGTTTCGCGGGGTTCCGGTATGTGGACTGGCGGGGGGCGGTAGTGGGTGCGGGAGCACGGGTCGGTATACCGGGCGCCGTCTGGGGTGCGAAGTGCGGGGTGCACGTATGCGGAGCGCAGGCACGGTACGGGGTAGCAGGTACTCGGTAGCAGGTACCGGATATCAAGTACTCGGTAGCAGGTACCGGGTTATCAAGTGCTCGGTACCGGGTACCGGATGCGGTTCTTGGGACCGCCGATGTCATTGCGAGCCGATGCGCGGGAATCGTCAACGCCCAGCGTGGATCAGCCGCCGGCCCGACCGGCCCGCTCGGTCTCGCCGGCCCCGAGGACGCCACCGACAAGGGGAGTGTCCCCCTCCTCCGGACCTCGCCCCTCCCGACTCCCCTCCAGCAACTGCCGTACAAGCTGCACGAGTTCGGCGGGTTCGAAGGGCTTGGCGAGGAAGGCGTCGACGCCGACGTCAAGACCGCTGTCGACCTCGTGCTGCGTACAGGCGCTGACGATGGCGAGGGGAAGGTGAGCCGTCCGGGGGTCGGAACGCAGCTGTGCGGCGGTCCGCAGTCCGTCCAGCCGGGGCATGACCACATCGAGGGTCACAACATCGGGCCGCACCTGATGAACGACATCCAGACACTCGACACCATCGGCCGCGGTCACGACCTCGAGACCCTCCAGCTCGAGATTGACCCTGATCAACTGCCGGATGACCTTGTTGTCGTCCACAACAAGCACCCGACCCGACGCGCCTGGCACAACTCGAGAGTAGGTGCGGACCGGCCACCGCGTCCGGGTTTTCCCCACTTCCACCCCGCGCGGGGGAACCCACGCCCGCGAACCGCCCCCGCGAAACCCGTTCCTGATCACCCCGAGGGAGCTGGTAGTGTTCTACCCGTCGCCACGAGCCACCAGCTCACACCGACACGCCCCCGTAGCTCAGGGGATAGAGCAACGGCCTCCGGAGCCGTGTGCGCAGGTTCGAATCCTGCCGGGGGCACCCTTCATAAGGTGCCCAAAGACCCCGTCACCAGCGGAAACGCTGAGGCCGGGGTCTTCGCGTATGTGCAGGCGAATGCCGCCGGAAGCAGCCGTTTGTCAGTGATCACGTAATGACGACGTAATGATCTTGTCGGGCTTCATGGCAGGTCAGAACGCGCTTCGCGAGACCCTGAGCGTAGCCGTGTGGACCACCTGTGGACAGGCCAGAAAGCCCCAGCCGCTCGTACTCCGAGGACCGGCATTCGATCGAGCCTGTCAGAGACATCGTTAGGTCAGATCGAAGAGTTGTTGATCTGCTCACGGGTGAGGCACACCGGCTCGCCGGTGGCGTTGTCGAACCGGCGCCGCACCAAGATGCTGAACCCGAGATCGCGTAGAGCCATCTCGGCGACATTGGTGTTCCACGGGTCTCGGCCCTTCAACGCCTCCCGCGCGAGCACGAGGGCGGGGACGTTCTTCCCACCGACCACCGCGAGCACGTCGTACTTATCGTTTTCGGGCGTATGCAGGGCAGCGACAGCGACGTCCGCGAGTGTGAGGACGGCATAACCACCGCCCTTCAGGCGAACGCGGGTCTCTGCAGGCGTGTTCACGGGCTCGGGCACCATAGCGCCTCCCCAATCGGACCCGGCCGGATCGCTCTCCGACCCCACAGCCCAGGAGGGTATACGCCTCCCGACAGGCGGGACCCCGGACTGCGAGCAGTCCGGGGTCCCGTATTGGTCAAGGCGTTGTGTCAGTCCTCCGAGTAGTCACCAAGCCCCTGCATGATCCGGTCGTTCATCTCCTCTTCCTGGCCGTCGATGCACTTCGCGTAGATCTTCAGGAGCACGTCCACTGAGTGGCCGGCGCGAGCCGCCACCTCCGGAGCGGGGACACCTGAGTTGAGCCATTGGGAGACGCCGGCGTGTCGGAGGTCGTAGGGGCGAGTCGCCATGACGGAGGCGACCTGTTCGGGCGGGAAGGCCAGCATGCGGGCCTGCTTCCACGCGCGCGAGTACGAGGACGCCGCTACGACATTGCCCCGCTCGCTCGCGAACAGCCGGCCGTCCTTCGCCGTGCCGAACTCCTTGATGTGGTCCTGCAGCAGATGTACGAGAGGCGGCGGTATCGGCACGATGCGTACCTCACCATCCGCCCGCTGCTTCAGGCCCCGCCGGTCGTGCGCCTCACCTGAGTCGGTCCACGCCTTGCCGGCTGTGGGTCGGGTCTCCGCCAGGTCGATACGGCCCCAACCCTTCTCCGGGAGGGTGCAGTCCGAGAGCCGCAGGCCGAGCGCCTCACCGGGCCGCATGGCCGCGTAGTACAGGCAGCCGAAGAACGCGCGCAGTCGTCGACCACTCGCCCGCTCGTAGCCGCCCACGTACGTGAGCGCGGTCAGCAGCTCCCGCGCCTGCCGAGGGTTGACCACCACCCGACGGTCGACTTCCTGAACCGCCCGTTTCCCCCGCTTGCGCCGCACTCTACTCAGCGGGTTCGACTGCAGCGCCTCCAATTCCACCGCGTACTCAAGTGCGTTGAAGACCACGGCACGGCGCCGCCGATAGGTCTGCGTAGCCGCAGGCTTCCCGTCGAGCTTCCTTGTGAGCGCGTCGATCAGGTCGTGTACGCGGGCGATCTCTTGGAGTTCCGCCACCGGCAGCGATGCTTTCTCAATCCACTTCACCGCCGACGCGATCTCCTCGGGCCGCTCGCGCTCCCGCCGAGGCGGAGGCAACACGTAGGACCGCAGCGCCCGCCTGAGGTCAGCCGGAGCAGGTCGGCCACGAACCTGTTTCACCAGCGCGGGAAGGACCGTTGCCAAGGCGTCCGTAATGCTGTCCCGCTGCTTCGCCGAAGCCTCCGCCCATCGGGCATCGATGTACTTGAGCGCCAGCTCCAGGAACGACAAGGCGGCTTTGCCACCCCGCAACGAGTCTGGCAGACCAGTCACAGTGTCGAACGGCTCGCCCTTGTCCGCCGCCCGAAGCAGCTTCGCGCGGAAGCGATCCGCCAGCGCCTTTGTCTTGTGCGACTCGTGGAACGGCTCTCCTTCCACGGACCAGCGAACGAGGTACGTCGGTTTCTTCGCGGAGCGGTTGATGCTCAGCTTCCAGATGACGACCTTGTACGACTTCACGATGCAGCCCCCTCCGCCCGCTCCTCCAACCAGTCGTTGAGCACGTCCCGCCGAACCCGGAGCTCCCCGTTCGGCAGCCGTATGCAGGGCGGAGCGAGGCGCAGTTCCCGCCAGCGATAGAAGGTGCGCCGCGAGATGCCGCCCAGCTCGTCGAGCACCTGGCGGACCGTGAGCAGTTCGGCCGCCTTCGCGCGGCTGTCACGCGTCATGAAGACCACCGCCCTCCCGCACGGAAGCGGCCAGGAGCGCCGCCGCCGGCGAGTAGCCGCGACCCGCGTAACGCCACTGGCCGACCGTGACCGCCGGACCGTCGACCAGGCCGAGGGAAGCCCGTTGCTGCTCCGCACGGTGATCGGCACGAGCCTGTCGGAGCACGGTCAGGGTCGTCGAGTAGCGGCGTGATTTGGTGGAGAAGTGCCCGCCGTACCCGAGCATGTGAGCCCACCGACGCAGCCCGAGCGGCTCGAACTCCGGCAGACCGCCGAGCCACCAGCACGTACCGATCATGCGCAGCACGTGTGCCCGTACCGGCAGCATGACCATGTCCCGCGCGTGGTAGATCCGACCGTCCACCGCGCCGGCAGACTCGGCTCCCTTCGTGGCGTACTTGGCGATGTAGCCCGCCACGGCCGCCGCGGAGGCAGGCCGCTCCCCCGCATTCCGCCTGTATGAGGTGACCGGCCGTACGTCGACCTGCGTACCGAAGCGGAGCTCCCGCGTGCCAACGACATCCGCCCCCGGAGCGGCCAGCCGCACCTGACCAGCCACCTCCCGAACAGCGTCGATCAGCAGCGGCACGGTCGCCCATCCCGGTGGGGACGAGTCGGGCCCCTCCGGTCCGTCGAGGCGGATCACGCCATGAAAGTGGACCAACCCACGCCGCTGGTACTCGGCGACCTTCGCGTACGAGAGCCGGGCGACTTCCCCGAACTCCGTGCGCGACAGCCCGGCACGTCGAGCAACCTCACGCCGCAGCTCCAGCCCGAACCGATGCCAGAGCCGACCGGCGGACGCATGCCAGAGGACGGCGCCCGCGTAGTCGTAGCAGCGCGGGCAGAGCGGCTCGCCGAGACGGAGATCGTCCACCAAATGACGCTCAAGGCATCCGATCGGCCGACCATGGGGACACGATTCCCCCGCCCGGCGGGGACGACAGGCCCGTACACGCCCATCGTGTTCCCGCCGTGTGTGCACAGGGCCGAAGCTGGGCGCGGTGAGCGTGACGAACACGCGCGGGTAGCCGCTCACCGCCTCCGTGACGTTCTTCCCGCCGACAAGCCCGGCCCGGACCAGTTGGTACGTGTCCGCCCGGTACAGGGCCGAGCAGGCCGGGCAGACCGTCGCCCGCCGGTTGCCGCACGCGACGAGCAGGCGACCGCCGTAGACGTCCGAGCCGTACGAGAGCAGGGCCGCGCCCGTGGTCGTGTCATAGACGGTCGCCGCACCGACCAGGTGAATCGGGTTGGTGCAGCCGCCGAGCCGGTCGATGTTCCGCCTCCAGGCCGCGAAGTCCGCCTCAGATGCCCTGGCGACCAGGGCAGCAGCGTTCGTCGTGAGGGTCTTGGTCATCGGCGACCACCCCCACCGCCGAACGCATGCGCCATCACGGCCGAGATGCCCTCGGGCCGAGTCTTGGCACTGAAGCGGAACGTCGGATCCGTGAGCCAGAGTGCCGCCGCGTGCGCGGGGCACAGGCGTTGCTCGGTGTCGTCGAGCCCGACGAGGACGACCTGTTCCCGTCCGGCGCAGGTCGAGACCTCCGAGTCTCGCTGCCTGAGTTCGCAGTCGGGCAGCGGGGATTTGCGCGAATGATGCGCGGTGGACAAAGTGTGAGTGCTCCTTTCACTGCTCATGTGGCGGATGGAGTGGGTTCCTGACGGGGTCGGGTTTGGCGACTTCGCGCCCCGTCGGGAGCCCTTCGTGCGGGCGATCACTGCCGTTCCTTGGGCGGGGTCGCGACGACGACGTACGTGATCGGTCCGAACTCGCGGCGGGCGTCGAAGTAGCCCTGGCCGAGGTCCTCCGTGGACACACCGAGCGGAGTGGCGACGCACTCCACTCCCTCTCGCCGACCGGCGGAGTCGGATGCGTCGACCAGAAGGGCGACGGATGCATGGCGCGGTACGACGACCGCGGGGTTGGCTGTCAGGAAGTCGACCAGCTCCCGCAGACCGGCCAGGAACGCGGTACGGTCACCGGAGCGGATGACGTATGCAGACACGGGATGTACCCCTCTCGGGTCAACCGGTGGTTTCAGAAGCGGAGTTGGCCGAGCAAGCCGTTCACGCCGTCGAGGAAGGCCTGAGCGAACGGCGCGGCCATGGTCTTGGACAGCAGGAAGCCGAAGGCTCCGCAGAGCAGCACGTCGACCCACCGCAGGTACCGGATGCGGAGAAGGAACCAGATCAACAGGCCGAGCAGCAGGACGGCGGACATGGACACCAGCACGGCAGGCCCCTTTCACGGCGCTTCTACGTGCAGTTCGGACAGGACGGGAGTCAGGTGCGCGTACTCGGCGGCGACGGCTTCCGCCTCTGCCTCCGTGATCAGGTGCGAACGGGCCCGCTCCCAGCCGTCGCCGGAGGCGAGGACCGCTGTACCGGCCTGTTCCGGCGTGATGGCCTGAGCCGCCTTCAGGGCGTCGGGATTCAGATCCCCGAGCGCCATTTCGGCCGTACCGGGGTCAGCGACGCGGTGGCAGACCCGGCCGCCGAGCTGTGCCCGCAGTGCAGTGACACCGGGTCCCAGGTCGGAGCCGACACGTTGGCCGGCGACGACGAGGAACACCCCCAGGGCCGCGCCCAGTTGGGCAAGTCGGATCAGTGCTGTACCGGCCGCCTGAGCTTCGTCCTTCTCGTTCCGGTTCGCGACAAGGAACAGTTCCGCGAGCTCATCGACGATCACGACGACGGGGACCGGGCGTTCCTTGTCCGGCAGACCCCAGATGTTGCGCACGCGAGCCGTCCGGCAGACGGTCATGCGGTCGAGGGTCAGGTCCACGAGCGCGGCCAGTAGCCGGACCGCCTGTTCACGGTTGGTCGCGAGGGCGGACAACCGCGGTTCGTAGAGGGACAATTCCATGCCGCCCTTGCAGTCGATGCCGACGAGGGCGACAGGTTGCGGAGCCAGCCCCGCGACGAGGGCGTTGATCAGCGTGGACTTGCCGGAGCGGGTGGCGCCCACGATCAGCCAGTGCGGCACGCGCCGCAGGTCGAGCACCCACGCGGCACCGGTCTCCAGCGCGCCCACGGTCACCCTGAGCAGATGACCAGGGCCCCGCTGCTTGGGTATCCGAGGAGCGGCCAACGGGTCGGCCGCCGAGGCGACTATCCGTACGACGCCCGGCTTCCAGGAGGTCACCCGCACCGCGTGAACCTGCCAGTCCTCCGCCATGGCAGACGCAGCCTTGACGAAGTCCTCCGGGACCTGGCCCGGTAACAGACGTACCAGCAGCAAGAACCCGCCGGAGGTCGGGCGTATGAGCCCGCGACGAGGCACCCGCGGCTGAGGCGGAGGCGCCCCGTTGCCGACGAGCCCGGACACGACCGTCAGCGCCGGCCGCCGGCTGACCGCGAGTCCACACCCGGCCATCAGTTGCCGCCAGGTCTGCATGACGCGGAAGGCGGCGACCGGGAAGCCGAGTAACAGCCACCAGGCAATGGGGTAGCGGCGGCGCAGGGCCGGGCCCGCCAGGAGCAGGCCCGACACCAGCACTACGGCCACCACCAACCAACTCGGCCCGGACGCACCGGCCGAAGTCGTGGAGGCCAGGTTCATCACTGCGCGGCCCCCTTACCCGCCGGGGCGGGGGTGTTCAGGGGTCGGATCTCCGCAGCACGGAAGGCGATCCCGTGGCGCCCCTCGTTCTCCCACGGCGTGGCGACCAGGTCCCGCACGGCGACCGGCATGCCGAGTTGCACGCCACTCGGTTCACCGGCCACGCTCACGTTCACGACGTCCGCCGACGACCCAGCCATCAGGCAGAGCCCGACTTGGTACATGGTCTTGCCGGTCTCGCGGTCGACGCGAAGCTGACCGGTCTCTCGGTTGGCGACCCGCGGGGCCGGGGGTACGGCGCAGATGATCCCCGTGTACTTCGCGGTGTCGATCGGAAGGCTTGCCACTGTTCGGATCTCCTCTTCTCTGGTGCCCAAAGACGGATCCTTCGGGCTGCTAGACCACCCGTACTACGGGTGACGCAGACAAGAGTGCAACCCGTAGTACGGGTTGTCAATCGACCTGGCGATGAGAGAAGCTGTGCACGCTCGTAGACAAGCCGTCCACGACGACGCGCAGCCGCAGAAGCCCCGGCCAGGGAGGGCCCCCATGCCACCGAAGAACACGCAGCCGAAGTACCGGCAGATCGCCGACTACCTGCGCGATGGCATCCTGGACGGCACCTTCCCAGCCGGCCAACCGCTCCCGTCGGAGGAGGCGTTGGCGAAGCAGTTCGGCGTGACGCGTCCCACAGTCCGTCAGGGCCTCTCCGAGCTACGGGCATCTGGTCTCGTCGAGGCCATCATGGGCCGCGGCACCTTCGCCCGCTCACCCCATGGCCGCCCGAGCCACACGCGCCCGCGCGGCGTACGCCGGGCCCCTGACGGCCGTTACGTCGAGGCCGACGGCATCCGCTGGACCGACGCCGAGCCGCCCGTAGCCACCCGCACCGACGCCCCGTTGGCCCTGGCGGACCTACTCCGCATCCCGCCGGGCGAGCCGATGTTCACGTACGACGCCCTACAGACGGCAGACCATGGCCGCCTCCGGCAACTCCACCGGACGTACGTGCCGTTCTCACTACTGATCGACACCAAGTACGAGGAGGAGGCACCGCCGCCGGCGCCGGAGCTCTACAGCGCACTCGCCAACCTGGGCCACGAACTCCACTTCACGGAGTACGTCCGCACCCGGATGCCGCTCCCAGACCAAGCCCAGGCCCTCCGACTCGCGGACGGGGTGCCGCTCCTGCATGTCATCCGCGTGACGCTGGGGGAGGCGGACAAGCCCTTGGCCCTGGAGGAGTTCCACCTACCGGGCGACGAGCTGGAACTGTCGTTCAGGCTGTAGCCGAACCCGAGTTGGCTCAGACTTTCTTTACGTGATCAAGGCGGCTCGCTCCGCTCCCCGCGCGCGGCACGGCCCCCGGCCGGGCCTGCGCTCCTGTCTCCGCCCCGCTCCAGCCCGGCCGGCGCCCGTGCCGCGCTCAGAGCTATCAGCCACCTGATGCCAGAGAAGGGGTACGTCGTGGCTGGGGCGGTCGGCTCCACGGCTTTACGGAGCCACTTTGGCGCGAGCCTCGAAGATCATGGCCCCAACGTCGTGCTTTACCGGGCAGGTCCACAGACTGCCCGACGCGCCGGAAGCTTTCGGGGCCATGATCACTCGCGCCAAAGCAGCGCCACCCCAAAGCCGCTCCGCCGACCTACGTAGCCGGTCATAACTTCCTTCATGACCGCCAAACATCTCACTCAGGTCATCCGGCACGGGACGAGAAATCTCCGGCGCCGCCCCACCTCGTGAAGTCACGCTCAGTGGAGATTGCGTGAGAAGGGCTGTTCGCTGACACCGATTCCTGCCTGCAGATCAGCCAAAAGCTTATGGAGAACTGCGTTGCCAGTGCGCGAGCTGGGCATACATTGGGAACACTCGTCGGGGATTCGCCGCCCAGACGAGTCCGTTATCACGTCTGTGATTCCAGAATTCTTCACCACTCCGAGGTTGAAGCTGGACTCTGCGAAACGCGGTTCGGCTTGCAAGTCGCATGGGGTGTAGTGCCCGTAGGCGCCGATCGTAGGACGGAAATAGCGTGCAAGACATTCCGTAGTGCGACTGCGATCAACTGTCTGGCCATTTGCCACGGAAACTAGTTCGTCACCAATGTCAATCCGCATCCTGCCGGAGGAGCGAGAGCGAACTCGGCGCAACTGGTCTCGCACTACCTCAAGTTGGCCATCGGTTAGCCCTTCGGTGACGTCTACTTCATCCTTTCGTATGTCAAGCCAATCGACACCCAGCTCTTCAGAGAACTCGACCATCCTCTCGATCTGCCAATAGTTAAGCACTTGGATTACGAAGCCGATTCCCACATGGGGAGCCTCATCCCGAACATCTAGAATTGCACGGACATTTCGCTTTACGCGATCGAAGGCACGCTGCGCAGGCCGAGTCCCCGCAATTCGCTCGTAAGTAGATGCGTCCGGTGAGTGGATGCTAAACCGGATGCGATGGCAGCGCATCAGCGCTTCGGCCAAGGTTGTTCCAGGCCTCATACTGAAGCCCGTGGTGTATACGCAGATTTCGAAGCCAAGGTCGGCAGCTGTGTGCAAGATTTCTGGCAGGTCTGGATTAATCAGCGCCTCGCCGCCACCCGACACGACGAGACGGCGGACACCCTGCTGATTCAGTTCGGTGAGAATTCTCCTCCACTCGGCGAGAGTCATCACTCCATCACGGTCCAGCTGCTTCGTGGTATAGGTGAGGTCCTGCTGGTCCGACCAGAGACACATAGCGCAACGGTAATTACATGTTCCGCGCGTAGGGTGAATCTCTACTGTGTCGGCGATTGCAGGCTCGTGTGCCAGAATACGAGCAGGGCGATCAGGTGTCCGCCGCCATTCGGCCACAGTCGCAGCAGCAAAAGACCAGCGCAATCTGTAGGGATAGAACAAAGACTCGACCAGTTGTGACACTGGCCGGCCATCTCGACAATAATGGTAAGCGCTCCGTACAGCATTGAGGTCGCCACCGACCGCTTCGGCCAAGTGAACTGCAGGCGTCGTGGGGGCGGCAAGGTGACAGAGCACCATCATGCGCGTTAGATGGTCTGCCGGGGCTTCTAGAAGTGCCTTATTGCATAGCTGTCCGAGGCCATCGTCGGCGTAGAGCAGCCCGTATGCGCTATCGACTGAACGGTTCATGCTTGTTCGATCCTTATGCTGCGAAGGACGCAGCGACAGTATGCCACTCATCGGGGCGCAGTAGAGTGATCAACGACCGCGCTTTCTCGAATATGAGGACCGTTCCGGTGGGGTGCGTCGCCACGCGGTACGCCTGTGGCTGTGTACGCAGCTGCCTGGTGAGGGCTGTTGTGGGGGCTGGGTTGTCCATGAGCCAGTGCTTGTCTACGCTGACGATCGGAACCATCTCCACCCCGGCTGCCCCGCCCTTAACTCGACCGATGACGCGCTCGGTCAGGCTGGAGTCTGCTCGGGTACCGATCTGAAACTTATGCCGCGCCTCGACCGCTCTAGGGAGCTGCTTAGGTCGCCCGGAAGCTAGAAGAGATTCTGCCCTCTCCAGTAGATCGGCCACAGCATATTGATAAACAGACCCAAGGATCGCATTATCTACCATCTCCCGGCCCCACGTCGCCGCCTGGAGGCGAAATTCACCGTTCGGTCGAATGTTGCAAAGAGTGTCTTTGACCTGTTCGGACAGCTGTTGCAATGTGATGGTTCTGCCAGGATTCACAACCAGCGTCCGTTCACCAGTCGCTGGCCATTGTGAATTGAACGTCAAATACATGCCCCGGCTCAACATGGCATGATGGTGTTGATCGACGAGTCGCTGAACGGCATGGAACTCGCACTCCTGCAGTGCGATCCTGGGATAGTGTTCCCGCGCCTGACCGGAGTAGCTTGGTGCACATAGATGATGCTGCTCGGCCAGTCCTTGATCCGCCAAGTATTCGGTCAGCTCGATCACTCGTTCCCAATTGTCGCGGTGAACGACTGTGATCACAGTGATCGGCTTACCTGTTTCGCACAGTTGCGACAGGCCGCGGAGCACCTTCGGGAGGTTCTTGCCCCGTGCAGCACCGTGCAGGTCGTTTGTCACCCCGTCGATGCTTGTACAAACGCGAGTAAGGTTCGACCTGCCTATTGCCGTCGCGACCTCAGGTGTGATGCGAGTCGCATTGGTAATCAGCGTTGACGCTGTCCGCGTCAGAGCGTGCGTGGACTCAAGGATTTGCGGGAGATCACGGTGCATGGTGATCTCACCACCAGTCAGAACTACCTCGAATACTCCCGCATTTTCGGCTGCATGGAATGCATTGCGCACCGCTGGGATCGGTATTTGGCGCTCGCGCCAAACCTCGCCGGGATGGCAGTACAAGCAACGCAGGTTACACTCATTCACAGCATCGATCACAAGACGCACCAGGTGACCGATCCGCTCCGTCGCTATCTGCATGGAAGCCCCGACTGCAGGGAAAGTTTGTATCTCATATTGGTGCGTCCCATCGCGCCGTCCCTGCAAACTGTCGGCTAGATCGAGCACGGCTAATCGGGCTTGCAGGGGAGAGGTCTAGGATTACGCAGTTTTTCCGCCTGTCCACTTGACCGTCTGGACGGCCTGCGACTTTCAGCCACAGGCACAGGGCTGCAAACCTCTGTCTCATTGTGGCCTGTCTCGTCGGGATGCGCATATCGAACCCACAGCCTTGCGGCACCAGGGGAGTCAGCATCGACCCTTGCCGCTGGGGCTTCAAGGTTCTCCCACCAACGAAGACCTCAGGTGAGCTGAAGAGAAGCCTGCCAACCGTTGCAAGCGCACCACGGCCGCACCACAAGCGCACCAGACAGAGCGGGGAACAGCGGGGAATCACGGTGCAAGCATCCGGTCCCGACGAAGCTACAGCTCGGCCGTTCGCCCAGGTCAGCACGCGATCCGGCCGCAGATGATCGCAGCTTCCCAAGCTGGGGGCCCAAGTCGCGCACGGAAGCAGGCGCGTCGGCCACAGTCGACTATCGCTGTCTAGCCTGATTGGCCAGCGCACCCGCCGTCATAGCTGCCTGTCGTCGGCTGAGTTTCGAACCACTGTCACGCCAGATGCAGCGGTCAGCCACAGGTAGCGAGGTTGTCCCTGGTGGTCGAGTGGCTGGGCACTTCACCGGTCATCAAAGGGGCTCGATCCTGTGGCCCGACTCCACGGCCTTGGCCGACCTCAGGCCAGGCAGGTCGCCGGCCACACCCGCCGCCAACCTCGTTTTGAGACGCCGAGATTCGCTACCGCGCAGCCTGGGAAAGATTCCTCCCTATGATCTCCGAGGCGGGAGCGACACCGAGGCGGACCAGCACGCCAGCGCTGGTCAAAGCCCACAAGGGTGGGGGGCCACTTGACAACAACACATCACTACTCCGGCGATGAGTGGGAGCAGTACTGCCTCCTGCTCGCCCGCCGGCACTATGGCGCAGACCAGGTACAAGAGGTGCCAGCCCGCCATGGAGGAGACCTTGGAATTGAGGCCTTCACCTTCTGCGGCCGAGCATTTCAGTGCTACGCGCCGGTAGAACCGCTATCCACGTCTGAGCGATACGAAAAACAACGCGACAAGCTTTCGACTGACCTGCGTAAGCTCAGCACGAAGCAAAAGGACCTGCAACGCCTTCTTGGCGATGTCAAAATAAACACATACATTTTCCTCGTGCCCATTTTTGACTCAGCCCAGCTTGTTCAACACGCCAGCACGAAGTCGGAAGAGGTGCGGTCGAAAAGCCTTCCTTTCATCACAGATGATTTCAAGGTAACCGTCGCGACCGATGCCAGCTACGCAAAAGAGCGAAGCGAAATCTTGGAACGAGCGATTTCGCTGATCGACGTCATCCCTACTCCCCCAGGAGAGGTAGACAGTTGGATGGCCGGGAATTCTCAACTAGCCGATATGGCACTCACCAAGCTTGCCAAGCTGAAGCTATCCCCAGACTCCAGTCGCACCTACCTTGAGCAATTAGTCAACCAATTCCTTGATTCCGAAAATGCGCTAGCTCGCCTCCGGGAGAAGTATCCGGATCAATGGGAAGCGGCAACAGGGAGCAAGGTACGAAAAGAGCGCAAGCTAGTCCTTGAGTATCCTCCTGGTAGCACCAACAGCGCGGCCGACGTGACGACCATCGTGAGATCACTGAAAGAGGAACTAGCTCGCCGAGTTCCTGCGCTAGATGATTCTTTTATTGACGCCATGTCATGGGGGTCAATAGCCGATTGGCTCATGCGCTGCCCGTTGGACTTCGAGCTTAGCGAGGATTCATCATGAGTGATGTTGCAGTCCTAGAACGGGCATTCTTAGGTATTTCTAGCAACGTCGTATTCACTCGTCGGCCTGACCCGATCCCTGGCGATCTTCGCACAGGTTGGAGGCTGGCTTCAGCCGTGCTAATTCTGCGACGTTGTCGCGCAAATACTGCAAATCTAGAACAGATCCACGTCCTAGCCTGGGCTCTGCGATCCACCCAGGGCCGCAAAGTCATCGCGGAGTGGTTTCTAGAACATCGCAAGCCAAACGGCCTTATTATCAGGCATGACCCCTCGACAACCCGCACAATTAATCTCGCAATCGCCACGGGCCTGGCAAGGAGGAACGATAACTCTTCCGTATCCCTGGCAGATAGAGGGGAGCACCTAGCCACCCTACTATGGGCTAATAAGGAAGTTCTAGTGCCAGAGAAAGAGTTCCTTGCCACGCTACCCGCTCGCATCACTCAGAAGTCCGTGAGCGAGCTATTGGAGTGGAGGTCTTAATGCTGAAGATCCGGAAACTCTCTCTCAACGTGCACACCACCGGACCCACCTGCGGCACTGTCCTGGAGTTCGGCCCTGGCCTTAATATTCTACGAGCCGATAACTCAAGTGGTAAGTCCACCTGTCTCCAGTCCATAATTTATGGACTCGGTCTAGAAGGGATGATGAGTCCCAGTCGGGACATCCCACTTCCACACGCAATGACCGATAGGGTCGAAGTCGATGGGCAAGAATATCGCGTCGAAGAGTCGAGCGTTTCGCTCGAAATCGAGAACGGGCGGGGTGAGATTCTGACTATTGGTCGTCCCGTCAGGAGTGCACGGTTCGATACAACCCTGATCAGGACACGAAACGGCCCCACGCTCTCGGACTCTACTGCTCCATACACCCAGCGTGATTACTTTGTTCGCAGGGCGGGAGCGGCTCAAAGGGAGGCTGGATTCCACCATGAACTGGCCAAATTCCTTGGGTGGGAACTTCCTAAGGTGACTCGCATGGATGGCAGTGAGGGCACTTTGTACCTTGAGTGCCTCTTCCCTTACTTCTTCGTGGAGCAGAAACACGGTTGGTCAGGGGTTCAAGCACGTATCCCGACCTACCTTGGAATTCAAGACGTTTCGAAACGTTCCGCTGAATTCATCCTGTCACTAGACGCCATGGACATGGTGTTGGAGTCGCAACGGATCGAGTCGGCTATCACACTTATTGAAGCGGACTGGAAAAACGTAGAGCGCAACATTTCAGATATGTCCACTCGCGCTGGCATCCTCGTACGCGGAATCCCTAAGAAACCGCATTCTTCCTGGCAGCGCGAAGATTTAGTCTCTCTAGAAGTGGATTCCGGCTCCGGCTGGGCCCCGCTCGATGACGAGATAACTCGTCTTGCATCTGACCTAGAGGAGCAGAATGCACAGTGTCTAACATCCGTCGGCGAGGCCGCACCTGAGATAGAAGAGTCTTTGTCGCTCAATCAAGACAGGGCGACTCAACTTAGTATCGTGCTTTCCTCGGCAATTGAGGAGTGGGAGCAGGCTAAAAAGCAGGTTCTATCTCTGCAACTCCGCATTGAAGCGTTGGAAGAGGACCTGCGGAAACATAAAGACGCAGCCCTCCTGGAGCAACTCGGGGCAACAGGCAACTATAGTCTGCATGATGCTGCGTGCCCAACGTGTGGTCAAAGTCTTCCCGACGGATTTGAGATTACCGATTATCCGTTGACTATCGAGGACAACATCTCGCACCTCGATAAGGAATTGACAACCTTCCGCTCCATGCAATTAGATGCCGACCGAGTAGCGGAAATTAGCCAGGTCAGGGTTTTCAGGTTGCGCGAAGAGATGGCGAGTCTACGCGCAGCCATCCGCTCGCAGAAAGACGCCCTCATTAGCCCCAGCTCGCTGCCGGATAGCGCAAAGTTGGCTCAACGGTTCAAGGCCGAGGAAAGACTCAATGCACTACGCAGTGTCCGCGACTCCATCGAGTCTTCGATCGATGAGCTTGAATCACTCGCGGCGACTTGGCAGCAAAACAAAGAAGCTCTAGCCGCTCTAAGGAGGAGGGAGCTAACCACTGCCGACGAAATCAAGATCCGTTCGCTTACAGACTCTCTGACGTCACAGCTGGAAGCATACGGTTTCCGATCCCTCGAACCCCGCTCAATCGATGTTTCCCCGAAAACCTATCGTCCTAATCATGAAGGATTCGACCTTGGGTTCGATCTCTCGGCAAGCGATATGATTCGAGTAATCTGGGCCTATCTATTTTCCTTTATGGAGGTATCGCGGGAGTTTCAGACAAATCATCCTCAGCTGCTCATCTTTGATGAACCGCGCCAGCAAGAAGCTGCTCGGTTTAGCTTTCAGCAACTCCTGAGGCGAGCTGCTGAAAACGGGGCCGCTGGCAGCCAGGTCATCTTCGCGACTAGTGAGGAAGAGGACGATCTGAGGTCGATGCTATCGGGCCTGCCTCACCAGATGACGTCAATCCCAAGGGGCGAGAAGTTGATCAAACCTCGTACATAGGCACCCGACATCGCTGAAAGGGGCGCCGGAGTCATGTCACGGCCCGCGTCAGACTGCGAGAGGCATCCTCTCGCCCTCGTTCCAGCCAAGCCCTCGTGACATCCGTGCCTGAAATCAACCAAGGCCAGACAGCGGCAGCTACGAGCGTCCTGTGACAACTGTGACGCCCGGTCTCCGAAGCTCGTAAAGCCCAATTGACCGTACTCCAAGAGCGGGTGTACGCGAACCAGCATGTGAGGGTGCCATGTCAGAATGGGGTGATGCTGACCGAGGAGGACGCACGCCGGCTGGTGCTTGCCGAGATCGACGACGGGCGGGGCCACGTCACGTACGACCTTGAGATCCTGCGCGTGGAAGCCTTGCCGTTCGGGTGGATCTTCTACGGGGAGCAGTCCGGGACGGTCGGAGCGGACAGCACCGTCGGTTGAGAGGCAACGGTCCGTTCCGTCGATCGCAAAAACGAGCGGTTGATCCGAACTGCCACCTGCGTCCCCGTAGCCCGCCAGATCGCGGACTGCGAACGCCGAGTGCGACGCGAAGCTCACGCCCGGAACGCGGCAGCGAAGCAAGCTGCGCAGCAGCCATGAGTGTCTTACTGCGTGACAACGCCGACGAACAGCGGCGGACGCACGCGAACACCTGCGGACCATCAGCCCAGGTGAGACTCACACCAGCCCAAGGCACCACCCCCACCCAAGTTGCTTCGGGACGAAGAGGTCGTGGGTTCAAATCCCGCCACCCGGAAAGTGAAATACCAGTTCAGGGCTGGTGCTGAGAGATCAGCACCAGCCCTGAACTGTTCTCTAGAGGCTCCCTGGAGAGATCCTGGAGGATATCTTGGAAATCGCCTCCAGAGCAGCGCCCTATCAGCGAGTCTTTGGCAGCGCTTCCAGAGCAGTTACAGGCGAGCCCGGGGCTCATCACCAGGCGCGCATTCGACGCCTGCTCCCACGTCCCGGTGAGCGCGATCATCAGTGCCTGCCGCCTCCCGGGCGTGATGTGGTCGTAGCGGGACTGCACCGAGCCGTCCTCGTGACCCTACAAACGGCTTCCACTCTCTAAATGACCACCTGTGTCTTGTGCGCACAAGACACAGCGAAACGGTTGAAGTAGATTCCACTCACCTGACACGGTGTTACCTGTGACTGGCGACGGAACTCGGCAAGCAGGTACCGAAGGTTGGCCTGCCGCTGCGTTTGGCGAAGCCCTGCGGGCTTTCCGCAACCGGGCCGGGATGACCCGAGAGCAGTTGGCACGTGCTGCTGACATCGATCGCAGCGTGCTCTCACGCCTGGAGCGCGGGCAGTACCGGCACCGCCTCAGCGAACGCATCCTCACGAACCTGAGTACAGCCCTCGCCTGCGGCAACGCCCTTTTCGAAGCCGCCGACCGACCCGCGCCGGCTCTCCAGAAGCTCATCACCGCTCCCGCGCTCGCTCTGGCTCTCGCGAACCCGGAGGCCGCCTACCGAGTCCTGCGCAAGCTGCACTTGGCGGAGATCGCCGCGTCTGTGGCCAGTCCTGTTTTTGTGCCGGATGGACGGGCGGTAGATGCCGTGAGGCTGTGGAGAGCCGTCCGCGAACGGGCGGGCCTAGATTCCGTGCCTCCGCCGGAGGTGGGGCCGGGCAGGCATGCGCAGACACCCGTCGCCCGACGATTCTTGATCTCACATGCCACAGCCCACCTCCTACTGGAGACCGAATGCAGGTGGCCCTACATCGGATCCGAATCTGAGACTGAGGCAAGCGAGCTCGGAGGACTGCTGCTTACACCCCCCGGGCCTCTAACCCAGGCCGTCAGAGCAGCCTTCAGCGCCGGACTAGATCCATGGGAGGCGGACGCCGACGGACTCATCGCTGCGGTAGCCGACTATCTCCTGATACCAGGCTGGCTTGCCGCCTACAGGATCGGTGATTTCCCCGGTATCCACCTTCAGCTTCTACCTGTTGACGAGGAACCCGCATGACCGTATCCCCTGACCCCTTCGACCGGTCACTGCCGAGCCCGCTGGCCGGCCTGGCCGCCCTGCGGGCCTCCGGCGAAGAAAGCGTGGTGGCCACCGGACGGCTCTCGTCACGGCAGCAGGCTATGTACGTGGCGACATCGGTGGATGAGGCTCTGGCCGACAAGATCAGCACGGACTCGTTGCTCCGCCTGGTGCTTCTGACAGGAAGTGCGGGGGGAGGCAAAAGCGCGCTGATCCGGCAGCTGGAGAGCCGTCTGCCTGCTGAGGCGCTGAGCCGCGTGGTGGAGGACGCAACGCACGCCGACAGCCCGAGCGAGCGCCAGACTGAACGGCTCGCCGGCGTCCTGGCGGGATTCGAGCAGGGTGTTCCTCCAGCCGGGGATTTCACCCTCATCGCCGCCAACACAGGTCTACTGCTCGAACTGCACCGCGAGTTCACCGAGCGTAAGCGGCATGCCCAGGCTGAAGTAGTGGCCTATGCGCTCAAGGTGCTCGGCGTTCCCGGAAACCGGGTGCTCGACGCGGCACGCAAAGAGGAGCTGGATCAAGCTGTGCTTGTCGTCGACCTCGACCAGCGCCCCACTTCAGGAGGAGAGGGACGCTTGCTGCACAGGATGCTTGCCTCCCTTTCACCGCACGATCCTGCTGGCGTGCTTGGGGGGGCCGAGCGCTGCCGCACATGTACGGTCACGGCGTGGTGTGCGCCCCGAACGAATGCTGCGCTGCTGGCCGATCCGCAGATCGGCACCTCGCTGGACGAGGCAGTTGAGCAGGTTGCCCTCCGGCGAGGCCGCGACGTGGCACCCCGCCAGCTGTGGGACGGCATTGCTGAACTTGCGCTCGGGGGAATCAGCACCGAGGGGGACCCGTGTGAGGCCGTCGCCCGCATCGCTGCGACAGCGGATGCGGAGGCCGTATGGGCAGGCCTGCTTCCCAATGGCGCTTTCGTCTCCCCGCACAGCGAGCTAATCAGGGAACTGGCCGGACTCGACCCGTCCTACCGGGCCAGCGATGAGGCCCACACCGTGATCGCAGCCGTAGGGATCGACCCTCAGGCGGATGGCGGCCTGCTTACGAGCGTCCTCGGCCAGGGCGACGGGAGCCGGGAAGCCGTCAGCACGGGGGCTCGGGCGCTGGCCGACGGTACCCCTCCAGACGCCGCACGGGGCCTGGTACGCGCACACTGGCTCACCGGGCGCATCCCGCTCGGAGCAGTGGTGCCCACAGAGTTCAAGGCTGCGGTCGAACAGCAGGATGACGCTGTAAACCAGGTCATTGACGTTGTGTGTGATGGCCTGGTCAGCGCATTCGGCCGCAAGACGAGTCACGAATTCTTCCTGCCGACAGAGAGCCTGACGGAGAGCCGCACGGCACGCGTCCTCGTGCAGATCAGCCTTCCGGACGAAGTCGATGTCTGGCCACAGCGCACAAAGACGCTTAACCCCGCCGGCTGCGCCGTGGTCGGCTGGCGGCCACTCACGGCCCGCTTGAAGATCGGGAGGTCGGTTGTTGACCTGGACCTTCCGCTCTATGAGCTGTTGCAGCGAGCGTCCGAAGGTGCCCTTCCCGCGACAGTCGACATGGAGCGGTTCCATTCCCTGCGCTACGCGGCGGAGCGCCTAGGCCGCGCCCACGCAGGACAGGACAGCCGTCCGCTGCTTGTCACGGACGAGGCCCAGGGCACGGCGTTCCTGGTGACATCACAGCAGCGCCGCGGTCAGCAGCGCCTGAAGATCGAAAAGGTTGCGTGAGATGACCATCAGCGACCCCTCAGCCCTTAAGCGCCTGGCCGACCAGCTGCCGGGCGCAGCGCTCGGCGTAACGGTGGAAGGCAGCCGGATCTCTGTCTCCGGTGCACCCGGAATGCCGATTCCCCAGAAGCCTGCGGACTGGCTGATGCACCAGGCCCCGACGGTCTGGCCGAACACCCCGCACGGTGAGGCCCGCCCCACACTCCTCTTCGGGATCGTCAAAGACGCCGGCCCAACCCGGGCAAACCTGCCGCTGGACACCACGCTGAAAACTGTCCTCGACGAGAAACTGCCAGGCAATTCCCCACAACAACACCAGGCCCTGGCGGCAGCCATGCGCTCGAAGTTCTGGGGCACTGCAACTGGCAGACGAACCACCAAGAAGCGGACACACTACCTTCTTCCTCTGCATTCCCGCCTGCCGCTGTCCTTTGTGCAGACAACAGCCGAGGGCAGCAAGACGCCCTTCCGTTACAAGATGTTCCGCGGGACGGTCCTGCCTTTCCTCCTCAGCACGCCATCCGGGGAAGTTGACCGCGGCCTCCTGGAACGCTTCCTCGAAGTCTTCGCAGATGACCAGGATCTGACGGTGCTCGACAAGAAGGTCCTGGAGATCGCTGCTGAAATCTCTCCTGGACCGGACGGCTTGCAGGCCGACACGCTGATCGCGAGCTCACAGGCGGTTCTGCAGCGCCTTAGGGAGGCCGGGGGAGCTTTCTGCGCTGCCTCCCTGGAACAGTTCCGTCATGACCTCGGGCAAGTGCTGTCGCTGGATCTGCCGCGCAGGGACCTCATTCACCAGCTGACGATGCTTCTGGCTCTGCACCTCGCGACCCGCCTCTACCGCGCAGGCCTAGTTCTTAGTCTGCGACTCGATGAGTGCATCGCCCTTTTCCCGGGCGGTGACAAAGCCGACCTGAACGAGGTTTCCTGCGTCAAGGACTGCTGTGGTGACCTCGAAGGCTGCGACCTGTCCGGCCGGATGCTCTTCCGCACGGGGTCCGGGTCATTTCGCGGGGTCAAGCTGACCGAACCGTGCGTGACCAGTTACCGGGACCTGACCAGCAAGTACCTGCTGCCCTTGCCGGTGACCATCAACACCGCCAACCTTGCGCGCGATGCACTGCGCGCCGCTGGAGGCCCGGAAATCCCTACCTCGGACCTGGTGGCCTTGCACGCCGCGCTCACCGCCGACGACGCCTTGCGGCACAGATTCGACGCAGTCACGCGACTGCTTGCCGTGTGTCACCTCTACCAGCTGCGCGGAAACAGCGCAGTCGGGGCTGAGGCGCCCCACGACATGCCTGGCCTGCACGCCCTGCGGTCGGCTCTCCTGCAAAGCCGCAGGACGGTTATGCGGCGCGAGGGGCGCGACGTTGTGCACCAGCTTGTCAAAGATGTCCGCACGGGCCGCCTGATCGCCAGCAACGGCAATGCCGCTGTGTTCTTCGAGCTCGACGAAGACATGCTGCACCTGCTGGTGCGTCTGGTATGCGGTAACGAGCTCGTGGCATGGGACGACTTCCTGCGGGGGCTGCAGCGCTACGGACTCGCGCCGCAGAACTCTGCAGAAGAACAGCTGCTGCAGAAGGCCCTCACTCGGCTGGGCATGCTCAAGCGCTACTCGGATGCGGGCGAGAGCGCCTACGTCCATCACTCAGATGCAAGCCACGAGGAGGAGCTGTGACCGGTATCCAGCCAACGACAGCGGCCGCCGCGATCGCCTCCGGGCTCATCGACGATGCGCAGCACAGCACCGGACACCGCCGCCTCTTTCTGCGGGACTACCTGTCCATCTCCCCGGCGGCAGTCTTCGCTGCACTGGAACCCAGTCTCACCCACGAGGTCACGGTCGGTGCTGACACACCGAGGCGGATGGCCGCTGTCCCCGCAGGCAACGCCCTGCTTATCCCGTACCTCGTGGATCCAGAGCAGCCGGGCCCCAACCGCGGACTGCGGGGTTACGCCGGCACGCTGCGCACTGACTTTGCAGCGCACGACGAACAGGGACCCCCGCGCATTCTGCTCGTTTTGGACCAGCGTCCATTCGAGACGGTTCTCACAGCGGCCGAAGACGCCGCCCAGCTCGCCCGCCTGCGTTGGAGGAAACTGGTCGAGATGATCGCCCAGGCTGCGTCCGGGCCTGCGATGCAGGTGATCACCGACGTGGCGGCCGACCTATCTGGCATTGCGGAAGAGCTCCGTGGGGGAAGTCTGCTGGATGCCTTCGCCGCGTTCGCCTCGGAAACCTGGGCCGGAACCGAAGCAGCCGGCCTTGCCCTGGCCGACCTGCCCCTGTACCTGGCCGACCCACAGCCGACAACAGCCAGGCTCGGAAAGTCGCGGGACTGGCGCCACTGGCTTGAGATCCGCAGTCGGCCCGACCGCGATCTGGCAGCAGAACTCACCCGTCACGCAGGTCAGATCACGCCAGGCGTCAAGAAAGTCCTCGAAGCTCATAAAGTGAGCGGTCTCGACTGGCACGCGTTCACCCTGGATGACCTGCCTGAGCGGCCTGACCGGTCAAGGGCTGCCCTTGTCCTGCCGCCGCGGCTGCATGGGGTGCGCTCCTTCCTGCCAGAGGGCGATGCCGTGGCTGCCTGGATCGGCCCCGACGACGAATCCCTGGCAGTGTCCTTCACCGGCGCCGCGCAGGGGCTGCAAAAAGCTGCATCGGTGCGCTGGGCCGGCCGCAGCCCCGAGGAAACGACTGTCGATGAGGCTGCACTGCTCGTACATCTGAAGGTTCCCGGCGCAGGGACAGAAGGGTGGCAGTTCGGACGCTTGGAACTGCGCCGCGGCCAGCACCTCGATCTGGCCGTCTTCCGGGGTGCAGGAGCGTGGTTCCCTGTGGAGCGCGAGCTTTACCTGGATCAGCTGGCGGAGGCGTTTATCTCCTCAGATCCGCCGAGCATCGCAGCCGTGGGGCCGGACGGCGTGGTGTTGGGAAGCGCCTTGCCCGTCGACACCCCGGAGGACCGCGGCTCCGGCGCACGGACCGTCGTGCTTGTCGAGTATGCCGGCCAGCAGCGGCTCATCCCGCTCCTGACCGACACTGCCCCGGAAGTGACACCAGAGACTGGCGAGGACGACGGGCCAGTAGATGATGACGGGCCCCAGGAGGGAGACCCCAAGCCGTGGGACGACCCTGACGCCGGACCGGAAGACGGAGGCGGGGGCCAGGGCCCCCGCACGGCGCCATCCGGCCCCGTCGCCACAGGCGCCCACGCGCTGCTTGAATTCGCCGCGGCCCGCGCCAGCACCAGCCTCCCGGTTTCCGGCGCGGAGTTGAAATTCAGCAACGCCGATGTGCCCGAATTCAGCGGCGGCGGGATTTACCGGCCCTTGGAGGACCAGGCTCTTGGCGCCGGCCTGGACGGGCTGGCACTCGAAGCAGCCATCCTCAACCAGCCCGCCGCCCTGGCCTACACCGTCACCCGTGACGGAAGCGTCCCCAGACTCGTTCCCGACCGCACTCTGGAGTCCCTGAGCCTAGAAGGGCTCAGCACTGCGCATGTGGAGGCCTTCTACGCGGCACGACGGGCATTCTTCTCCTGCCTCAGCAGCCACGGCTCCGTCCATGCGGTGCTCTGCGGCGCCGGGCAAGAAGAGGCCAAAAACTACGTCGATGCCTATCAGGCACTTCTGCTTTCGCTGCCCGTGCCCGGCCGCTACAAATCTGAGTACGACCGCCTGCTGCTCTGTGACCTTGTCTCAGACCCGCAGAAGGGACAACGCTGGCTGGCACCCACCAACCCGGTTACCGTGGCATGGGCGCTGAACCTGGCAGCGCAAACCGCAGAATGGGTGCAGCAAAGCGCTCAACTGCCGCAGCGTGATCTCCAAGCGCTCACCCCCGCCTTCCTGCTGCCTCTCGTCCACCACGACGAGACCTGGTGGGAGACCGACCCGCGCTCTCCTCGCCTGTGGCGCCGCTACCAGCCGCTCGGCGCCTCTCTGGCCGTGGGGGCCGGAGACCCCCGCACCATCACCCGGCGCTTGGACAAGTTCCTGGCCATCTTCGAGACATATAGAAACCCGCAACAGCGCCTCGCCGTTGCCGTATACGAGCCCGGAGACGGCGACAGCGTCGCAGGAGCTCTGCGCGACTTCTATCGCCGTGAGAGCCGACCCGGCGCCGACCAGGTCAAGCCCGCCCTAGACGTCTCCGTGTACACAGCAGGCGGGCACACGCCTGAGCATTTGGCCGCTCTGGTGGCCCCTGACAACGACAACGACCTTGACAAGTTCATCCGCAGCCGGATCAACCTCACCTGCCAACCTGTCGATGCCCGGCCACGCTTCACTCATCTCTCCTTCGTGTTCCGTTCTCCGGCCCAGCGCGAGCCACGGGTTGCTCAACTGGATGAGCGCGCCCCGACAGCATGGGCCGGCGGTCTGGCGACCGCTCCAGGTCGCCATGCCCGCGTCGGCACCAACGAGATGGAGTTCACTTCCGGGCTGTTCATCGATCCCAGCCAGGGCCCGCTTGGTGCGTTGCTGGGCCGAACCCTGGAACTGGTGGGTGGCCAGCCACGCGGCCAGATCAGTGTGAACACCACGCAGGCGACCACGACGGTTATCGGCCGCGGCGCCATGGACGGCCTGTATGAGAGCAGCGTCTGGACCACCCATGCCGACCGGCTCCTCGGCCCCGAAGCTTTCGCCTCCGTACCTGGGCAGGCCCCAAGCATCGTCGATTTCGACGACCGCAGCGACTACGGGCAAGCAGGACTGGACAGCGTCACCGTGACGGCCCGGATGGAGCCGTACCGCGTTGCTCTCACCCGTGCCTTCGCGCCGGGCGCAGCCCTGGCAGCGAGCGCTCTCCCAGGGCTGATCGATCTCGGCAATGCAGTGAGCGGCAGGTGGAACATGGACCTGCTCTCCCTCGACGACAACCGGGTCCGGGAGAGGGTGGGTGTTCTGGCCGCTATCGCAGCTCTTCGCGATCTCGATGACGCCTTCGCGCCAGCAGACAGCCCAGATCACGTGGCTTCCGTGCTGTTGTCACTTCAGGAGCTGCTGCAGCTCCTCAGGGCGAGCGGCGTCAAGCGGCCGACCGCACGGCTGTGCGACGACCTGTTGTATTTGCGCATAAGGACAGGCGCCGATGGCCGTGTCCGTCTGCACGGCCGCATTATCGAGGTCAAATACGCAACCGTGGGACGCCCCGACCTGGCCATCGCACGCAACGAGATTGAAGCCACGCGCCAGTGGCTGGACGAGGTGTACAACACTTCCGGTCCCGCGCGGCCCTTCCGGGCACGGGACCTATCAGAGTTCATCCGCACCGCGGCAGCCAGGAACACCAGTTTCGGCCTGTCACCGCAGTGCTCCGCGATCGAAGAAATCGCGACGGCCATCGCAGAGGGCCGCTTCGACCTGACCCTGGAGTTCACTGCCTCCGGCGAACCTTATGGCGGCGATGTCATCAGCCTTGAGCTAGACAGCCCACTGCTCGCGCACCGGCAGAGGCTCCCCGGACAAGGCCCAGCACCACTGGGCTACATCCGGCTCGGCGCCCCCGCGCTGCAGCGGCTTGCGAAAGGCGAGCCACTGCAGCCGCCGAGTGGATGGCCCCGGGTAACTTTCCCAGGCGGGCGCGATACCCCCCCGGAGGACGGCGCGGCAGGACCCGCCGATGCGGGCCCTGCAAAGCCTGGAGGAGGCTCAACTGCCGAGCCACCGCCGGAAGGCGGCACCGATGGCGCCACCGAAGATCCGCTGGAATTCCCAGCGAATGACTCGGTCGACGTTGCCAGTGAGGTCGCAGACAAGGCAGCCGAACTGGATGAGGCCGCAGCCAAGTACGAACTGAACCTTGCGCCCTTCGACACCGCCGCGGCCCAGGTCGGTCCCTCAGTGATCCGCTACCGCACCCGCCTGCTGGGTAAGCAGACGATCGCTGGTGTGCGCAGCAAGGCACTCGACCTCGGCCGCGAAATCGGCGTGGCGGAGGGTGTCCTGGTTGATCAGGAGCCCTACTACCTGACGGTAGATGTACCGCGCCGCGAACGGGTGGTGGTACCACTGTCAGATTCGCTGAACAGGCTCCAGAGCGTGACGGCACCGGGCGCGCTGCCCTTCCTGCTCGGCGTTGCCCCCAGCGGCGAGATTCGTGTAGAAGACCTGGCCCGTTTGCCGCACCTGCTGGTGGCCGGCGCAACGGGTTCCGGCAAGAGCGTCCTGCTCCGCGGGCTGCTCTGCTGCCTGGCGCGCGTCCGCAGTCCACAACAGCTGCAGATCATGATCGTTGACCCCAAGCAGGTCGACTTCATGCCCTTCGAGGATCTGGCCCACTTGGTGGACCGACGTATCGTCACCGATCCCGCCGAGGCAATCTCCATCCTCACGGAGACCCTGGAACGTGAAGTGGCCGTGCGACGCGCCAAGCTCAAGGCGGTTGGGGCGACGAGCGTCCTTGAGTACTACGAGATGGGCCATTCACTCGAAGAGCTCCCGCAGATGGTGATCCTCGTCGACGAGTTTGCCGATCTCGCAGGCAGTCTCAAGCGAAAAGATCGACAGTCGTTCATGGAGCTTATCCAGCGGTTCGGGCAGCTCACACGTGCCTTTGGCATCTACCTCGTTCTCGCGACGCAACGGCCAAGCGTCCAGGTAATCACCGGCGATATCAAAGCGAACCTGACTGCCCGCGTCGCGCTGAAGATGCAATCTGCTGTGGACAGCACCACCATCCTCGGCCGCGGTGGGGCGGAGTCTCTCCGAGACCGTGGCGATCTCCTGTTCGATCACGGTGGGACGACTCAGCGCCTCCAAGCCTTCTTCACAACCCTGAACGACGTGCGCGCAGTCACGGCCCTGTGGAGGTAGAACCCGTTGACGTGGCCCCAGCTGGAACATCGGCGTCGGGGCCACGTCCTACTTGCCGACTGAGTGCCTCCTGCCAGACTTCAGCGCGTGACGATACAAGAGGGTCTGCCGTTCCCGCAGGATGCTGCTCAGGCTGGCATGCAGGAGTCTCGAGCGTTGGCGGCGAAGTACTCCCGCCGCAACGCGTTCCGCACCTGGGATCCCCCGAGCGAGCGCATGAGCAAGGTACCGCGCGAGTGGCGCATCCAGTCCGGTCTTACGCAGCACATCCCCGATGACCTCGCCCCGTTCGTGGAGTGGTTCTACAGCCAGCAGGAGGCGCGAGAGCGGTTCCGATGGGCGCTCCGTGACTCCCTCGACGAGTTGCTCGACGGCCAGCGGACGGGGCGCTGGGCGTACCAGCACCTGACGAAGACCGAGAAGACGTATCTCGGCACGGCCGTCGAGGTGAACCTCACCAAGGAGTTCGCTATCGGCAACGGCGTAGACCTCGACTGGTCCATCGCCGGCGTCGACATCGACTGCAAGTTCTCCAAGGATCTTGGCGGCTGGGAGATCCCGATGGAGATGTATCTGTGCGCTGACCACGGCGAGCGGAGTGGTCGTGCCGACCATGCTGCAGTCGTGACCTGGATGGACGACGACACGAGCCGGTGGGCCGTCGGCATAGTGCGGGTCACTGATGAGCGCCTGCGTTGGAAGAGAGAGCGGGGTGCAAACGGCGACCTCGTCCGTGCATACAACCGAGACAACAAGCGCAAGCTCTCCGACGGCGCCAAGTCTGACGTGTACTGGCTCTGGGGCGGGCTCCAGACAGATCTGCCGACGAACCTGCTGCGCCACCTGGATGTCGAAACACGCACGCGGATTCTCACTGCATCACTGCCGGGCCGAGCCTCGTCGGGCCAGCAGCGGCTGAACCAGCTTTTCCGCGAGGTTCAAAACCGGCTCATCGGCCGACAGACCGTGCTGACCGTCGGCCAGCAGGACGACTCGCCGAAGCGAGCCCGCGATGCACGGATACATCTGCGCCCGGAGGGCATTGTCGTGCTGGGTCACCAAGGATCACATCCGCACGTCGCCCGTGCGCTCGGATTGCCGGTACCGATCAAAGGTGAGTGGATCTCCACCCGCCTCGTTCCTGTCTCATCTGACGATGCGCGCCCAAATTTCTCACTGGACGGTCAGTTCTGGGCACGTGCTCGTGCGGAGGAGTTGTTGCGTCCTGAACCCGGTCCAGCTCCCGACCTGCCTGATAGCCGAAAGATTGATGGGCAGGCCCCTTGACCTGGCTCCGGTCCCCCGGATGTTCCCTGGCAAGGGGCGGCACACACAATGCCGCAGGTCGTAGGAGGTGAACGGAATCGGAGGAAGTCTGCTGACCCGGCACCGACCTTCGTGCTGGTTCCGTCTCGTGGCGTCGATGCACGATGGTGTTGACAGCGAGACCTCAACACCCCTGCGCTAAGCCTCACGCCCCAGCGTTAATCATGCCGAAGCCGTCCCTCTCCTCTGGCGCCCTGCTCTCTCGCCTCCGTGGTGTCTCGCGTGGCCAGTCAGACTGCCTGCCGGCCGTCAAGGGACAGCTTCTAATGGCCGTAGGGGCGGACCACTGCACCGCCGTCGAAAGTGCGACACCCAGGCCGCCAATAGCTGCCCACAAGCCCGGAAGCCGAGCTAGGTTAGACAAAATCCTCTTCGAGCTCTTCGATGGAATAGAGCGCGGGCGCCGGATGTTCCCCGCGCTGATTCAGCCTGTGCCGTTGGGCAAGGTGCTCCGCGTCGGACGGGATGAGGCTGCCGGGAGGCCGGGAGTGAGCGCCGCACGCACAGCGCCAGTGATAGCGCATCCGACTGCGTGGGCTGCCTGACGCGGTGGCCGGCTGGTACGCAGCAGTCTTGAGCGCCCGCCGAATCCTCTCGAACACGAGTGGTCTCCCGTTCCTGCTATCGGTGCGCGCAAGCCTACAGCCATGAGAAGCGGCGCCAGCAGGCAGAGCAACTAGCCAGTCGCTGCTTCGTTGCTTGGCTCACTCAACGCCTTGACCAGAACGGCGTTAGCAACCAGAGCTAGTTGGCCAAGAAGCACCGCTTCGAATTTGAAGTACGGATCGACCTGAAACGGCCCGGTGGGGGCGTATCCGAAGACCTCTTCCGAGCCGAACAGCGTGCCACGGTGTCCCGTGTGCGAGCGCTTGTCGTACAACGTGGCAGCGAGCTCCTTCACCTCGCGCTGGGTCATCACCGTCTTGAGTGCCTTCCGGAACCGTTTCTCGGCAACTCCCTTGTAATGGCTGCACTCAGGATGGCACTCACAGAGGGCGTCGGGGACGAACCTCATACCGACGCCCTCGATCGCCGCGACAAAGGTGAGCAGCGCGAGCGAGGGATGACGTCTCCGTAGGCGCATGGCCTCGTAGTACGCGTTGAGCGCGGTGTTCAGTTCGGAGTCGCTCTCGAGCCGCTTCCATGCCTGGTCCACCCACCTCGGCAAGCTCCAGCTCGGTGTTCCTGGAGGGACTTCACCGTTCCATTCCTGGCCTCCCGGGCTCGGAAGCTCAGGGCCGACCGAGCTCGGGATCTTCAAGGTCGGACCCGCGGCGTCCCGGGGCCATGGATGCGACCGAGGCTCCCAAAGCAGGGCCCGACTCAGCGTCACCAGAGCGCACACACGGCGCAACTGGGCCTGGGCAACTGGGATGACACGATCCCAGTCGTAAGTCGAAACCTGGCCGGTGACCATCACTGGGAAAGTGCGACTGATAGTGGTGAAGCCCGAGTCGACTCGCTCCGGCCCTCGGAACTCGCGCATGTAGACGCCACTCGGGGCTAGGGCTAGAGGCCCTACCTTCTTCGCTCTGAGCTGTCCCAAGAGCTCCGGTCCACAAATGACCGAGGGAGTGACTCCTACCAGCGCATCCCACACGTAAGACTGCTGGTGGCGCCCGATCTCGCCCACTGCGGTCTGTGCGCCAGCCCGCCAGGGCTCCACCTGGTCCGGTGAGGACCTGCCTGCGTCGCCGACGACAGTGCAGGTGATGCCGTCGGAGTGCGGGTAAACACGCAGCATGCTCGTCACAGATCCGTCAAGGGGTGGCCCCATCTCTACGGGCCCCCCGGCGCCGTCAGTTCCGCTGACGCTACGAAACCCGGAGCCCCCCATGGCCTTCTCAAGGTGGTGGGCCCATTCATTACCGTCTTCAGTGAACGCGACTGGGAAGGTACCAATGTCCTGTTCCCACACGATGGCCTCCCGCCACTTCGACTACGCCGATGCTGGTTGGCCATGGCTGCCACGACCTCGACGTCGCATGATCTACACCATCGTCTCGTTTCACTCGTGTGGACGCCACCGAATATGGCCGGGCTGTCATAGGCGGATGAACGGGAGGCCGAGGGAGCCGATCCGCTTGCTCATCAGCTGGCGCCCCTTTGCAGGCCAATTTCGATCAATGGGAGGCGCGTGTCGACCTGGTGCGGGGTTGCCCGGCCACCCCCGGCTTAGTAGGTGGAGGGGGTCTTGCCGGTAGCTCTCAAGCCAGCCCGCCACAACCTCATGGGTTCTCGCGAGCAGAGGGCAGACGCGAACCGGACACGGCAACCGCTCACGGTTACGGAGGGTATACCTAGCCTACTTCTGGGACTCCCGCTGGAGGGTTCAGACGCCAGTTGGAATGGAAAGACGCGAGCTTCGTTTCACCTCCATGGCTGGCATGAACTCCTGCCTGCGCCACACCGAACTTGTCTGAGCGTCTACTGACCTTGCTGGCGTGATGTCGTGGGGGTCGACAAGCTGTGGTTGTCGCAATAGGCCGGTCATATGAGGTATCCGCAAGGGGGCGGGCTGACTGCGGAGCGACGGGCGTTTCGCGAGCAGATCCGGATGCAGGCGGCCGAGTCATTCGCCCTGGGACACGACAATGCCACCATCGCCAAGCAGTTACGTGTCAGCGTGCGGTCTGTACAGAGGTGGCACCAGGCTTGGGAGCACGACGGCACACCGGCACTGGCGTCGATGGGGCAGGCGTCCAGGCCCAAGCTGAGTGAGGCCCTGTTCGAGGTACTCGAGCAGGAGTTGGCCAGAGGGCCGGTAGCGCAGGGCTGGCCGGACCAGACATGGACGCTGGCGCGGATCAAGACGCTGATCGGGCGCCGGTTCCACAAGAGCATGACACTGTCGGCCATCGCGCAGATGCTGCACCGGCACGGCTTCAGCCACCAGGTCCCGGCCCGCCGCGCGACCGAGCGTGACGAGGACGCTGTCACGGGGTGGGTGAAGGAGACATGGCCCCAGGTGGAAACGCCGTGGCGGCGCTCGGGGCCTGGCTGTGCTTCGAAGACGAGGCCGGGTTCTCGATGACGCCGCCCACCTCCCGCACGTGGGCCAGGCGCGGACACACCCCCGTCATCCGGGTGCGGGGACGCTCCCAACGCCGCTTCTCCGTCGCTGCTTTGGCCTGCTACAAGCAGGGTCAGCGCTCACGCCTGATCTACCGGCCCAAACAGCATGTCGACCACAAGCGGGGCGGCAGACGCAGTTTCACGTGGGCCGAATACCGCGACCTGCTCATCGCCGCCCACCAAGAGCTCGGCGCACCGATCGTGCTCGTGTGGGACAACCTGAACGTCCACCGAGACCGCCGGCTTCGGGAGTTCTTCGACACCCATGACTGGATCACCTGCTACTTCCTGCCGGCCTACGCGCCCGATCTCAATCCCGTCGAGGGCATTTGGTCACTGCTGCGACGCAGCAGCCAGGCCAACACTGCCTTCACCGACGCCGACCACCTCATGAGCGCGCTTCGGCGCGGCCTCCGACAGATCCAGTACCGCAGCAACCTCATCGATGGATGCCTCGCCGAAACCGGCCTCACTCTGACGACATCACGCCCACAAGGTCAGTAATTGCGTGTCAACTCCTGCGGACGGCGGCGGATAACCGCGTACCTCTGCGGACCATGAGCGCAGTTGCAGCCGCATCGAGCCAAGGCTGTGGCTCCACCCGAGTTTCTCCGGGACGAAGAGATCCTAGCGTCAGCTGTCACTCCGCCGCCGGCAGTCAAGGTGGAGGCTCCACGTCATTGACTTTGTGGAATCGCGTCCATCCTGTGTCAGGAGCCCAATGGAATCCATCGCCCGTGTTCCATGTACTCATGGCCCAGAGATGGGTGATCTCTTCAGGTAGCGACGGAGCCACTACCGGGAGGGGCCCGTCAGGCCTCATCAGAGGATCGAAAGCGTCGAAAGGTGCTGTCGTAAATCCCGGGAGAAGCAAAAAGAGGTGTCTCTCCGTAGCTCCTGATCGTCGCAACTTGCCGAGATTATCCGCCTGCGACGGTTCACGCAGCCAACTACTGACCCAGTGCGAGAAGGCATCGCCTGTGTCGGCAACCCAACCGCCAGATTGTTCTGGTGGCAGATCTATCGTGCAGTAAATACTGCCGGGGAAATCAGTAGCGGGTGATTGGTAGACAGAGACGACCCCGAGACGTTCCGCTCGATCAACTATGTCCTCGCCAGGCCCATGTGCTTCCCTCAGTTGCTGGGCGCCCATTCTTTCCAACTCGGCGAGCAAACCAGGGAGCTCCGCGCGCAGCCGCTTAGCACGCGCCGACGGAAGCAGTGTGACCAGCCAGCCGCCGGCTAGCCCATCATGGATCCAGCGCCCTCCACCGTTCATGATTTTCCAAAGTTCCAGCAACGTTGCATCTGCGGCTGCTGTGACTTCTACAGCCGCGAATCTACGGATACCGCGGATGAGGTCGAAATCGTGCATTCCGGGCTGGCTGCCATCGTCATGACGACGAACCTCAATGCCCGGTAGAGCTGCCTGCAGGCATGCTTGTACCCACTTCTCTTCACCACGCATCCGCTGCATACACGGACTATGCCAACCAGACGCAGAGTCATGCACGCCTTTTGGGAGGGGTCCGTGGCCAACACAGCACGGCGTGCAGTTCCCACCTCGGCGGGAGGGCCGCCATCGCCGACGCTTGCCGGAACGGATCGTTGGCAGACGCCTTCGTCTGGATGGCGTGGCCCACGGAGTCGAGTTGACCGTCGGCGGAAGGGCTGTCAACTGGTTGCCCTGGTGAGTGTCCAGCCGGGGTTCAGGCGCTCCGGCGAGCAAGGTTCATGGCCAGGGGCTGTGTCATTGGCGCGCCAGACTGCCGGAGCCATGGTGAACACCGGGGACCGGTTGTGGGTACTTCACCCCATACCGACGCAGGGCAACCCAGCAGCCACGGCAAGAAGCACGCTATTCCCAAGCAGACAGAGATTTGCCCTGCCGTTCGTCCGGGCTGCGGCGCTGGGGCGCCGGTCCCGGCCGAGCGGCAGGGCAACTGACCGCCGACGAGCAGTTCAAGCCGCAGGTGCTCCCCGAGAAGGGAGCAGAGGGCTGTCTGTCACCGCCTCACGCGATTCCGCAGCCAATCCGGCCTTTATCAGTGCCGCCAGCAGCTCAGCCGCTTCAGGGTGAACGGTGCCGAGCTGCACCAACCCGTCACCGAAGACGTTCACATCGGCCACCAGGCCGGGAAAGTCGGAGTCCAGCCCGAGTAAGACGAGCTGATCAGCCAGAGCGCCGGCGCTTCGTCGTGCGCGGTTCCAGCCGCGTACGTAGGGCACGCCGGGCGACAGGTTCTCCGCTCGCTTGGCTACCACTCCGCGCCGGTCGGTCATGGCGTCAGGCCCTTCCTTTGTGTTCTTCGGTGATGGTCGGCTCGTGATCGTCGTCGTTACGGTCTCGGCTGAAGCCGCTTGCCAGAGCCAGACGCAAGAGCTCTGCGAGACGCTCGGCCGTGTCAGGGGACACTCGGCCCAGCTCGACGAGGCCGTGCCCGAAGGCGTTCAAATCCGCGCGCAAGTAGGGGAAGTCCTTCTCCAGGCCAGCGCGCACGAGGACGTCCCGTAGTGCGGTAGTCGCGTTTCGGGCCGCGTACCAGCCTTCGCTGTCGAGCGGCGACCACGCGGCAGCATCTCGACCGCCGGTCGGCTCATCCGGCATCCGCGTTCGTCTCCTCGGGGAGGGCAGCAACCGCCGCGTAGGGCGTCGGGTACTGCTCGTCGAAGCGGTCGATGCGCGCCAGGAGTTCCACCGAGGCGACCAGCGCGGTCGCGAGGGCGACCGGGCGCAGTGGATTGGCCTCCGGCCGGCGTGTGGGGGCGCGGAGCCACTGATAGCGGTCATCGGACAGTGGGATGGGGCCGGGGACGACAACGGCGCAGCCGCGGCCGAGGTACCGGTACGGCGGTGGCGATGACGTTTCGCGTTCCAGGTAGTGCATGAAGGTCTCGCGGCTCTCCGAGCCGAGGAAGAACCCGACGCGCTGCGCCTTGCGGTCGACGACTGTCGGTCCGAACGGCATCCCACTTCGTAGGAGGCGGTCGAACATCTCCGTCCCGAGGCGCTGTTCGACGCTCACCACGTCGAAGAGGCGGCCGGTCGACAACAGGCACGGCATCCGAGGGTCGTCCGCCCAGACTTGCCGGCACTCCGCAGGGTTGTCCGCCGCTGCGGAGAGCCACTCCATGCCCCTTCTGGTCATCCTCTGCACTTCATCTCACCTCGGTCGGGTTCAGTTGCGGCCGCAATGCCGCCCTGCGTCCAGACTCAGGGGCCATGCCCCGGTCGGGGCAGATGACGAGGGATGACGGGGGATGACGCGTCGCGCATGGACGCGTCATCCCCCGTCACGAGTCAACGACCATGGATCTTCGGTTACTTGCAGCGCGCGGTGAGGAACAGCGCGTACATTCGGTCGAGAAGCCGAAGAGTCGTGCGCCGCAGAAGTCGCATCTACGGACAGGCGGGGAGGGAATGGTCACGCCTTCGCTGGAGCCGATCAGCGTTCGCTTACGGCAAGCTCGTGTGGACCGGGGCTGGAGTCAGCCGCGGTTGGTGCGCGAGCTGCGTCATGTTGCGCTCCGCCGAGGCCACCAGCTTCCCTCTGACGCCAGTGTGAAGCGGCGCATCGCCAGTTGGGAGAACGGGCACAGCACGCCGGACGACTTTTACGGTCCGATGCTGTGTGAGGCGTACGACCTCAGTGCCGGCGAGTTGGGGCTGAACCACGAAGGCGAGCGGGACACCGGACTTCTGGACGCCAGCTATCCGACGAGTCCCGAAGGCGCGATCGATACCGTCGGCCAGCTGTGGCGCGCGGATCTCAACAGGTACGAGCCCCTGTTACAGGCCGAGCCGTCCGAACCAGCGTGGAACGAAGCCTCGCTCCGGTGGCTGGTCGCGCCCGAGCCGGCCGTTCCTCCGCAACGTCGAGACGGGATGCGCGTCGGCTTTGGAGACGTGGCAACAATCAAGACCACCGCGGACATGTTCGCCGAGTTGGACGACCGTTTCGGTGGCGACCATGCCCGGCACGCAGCAGTCCAGTACCTCAGTACTGAGGTGACACCGCTCCTGCGAGGGCAGTACACAGAGCAAGTCGGACGGGCACTGTTCTCCACCGTGGCGGAGGCAACCCTCCTGGCCGGTTGGATGTCATACGACGCCTGCCGCCACGGCTTGGCACAGCGGTACTTCCTTCAGGCTCTCCGATTGGCCCAGGACGCGAACGATCGTCGCCTCGCGGGAAGCATCCTGTCCGCGATGAGTCATCAGGCGACGTTCCTCGGTCGCTACACCCAGGCCGCCACGCTCGCCCGCGCGGCACTCATGGGCATCTCCCCCGTAGCGACACCGACGCTTCGCGCCCAGTTCCATGCCATGGAGGCCCGCGCGCTTGCCCGGACAGGCGACGTACGGGCCTGTGAAGCCGCCTTGAACGCAGCCACGAATGCATTGGCGAGCAGGAACAACGACGACGAGCCCGAATGGATCAGCTACTTCGACGAAGCTGAGCTTGCCGCTGAGGCCGCTCACTGCTTCCGAGACGTCAACAGCGCGCGGAAGGCCGTACTCCACGCCGAGAACGCCATGAGCGGCAGCCACGTGCGGAGCGACTTCTTCGCGACCATGGTTCTAGCCGACGCCCACCTTCGTGCCGGAGACGTGGAGGAAGCCTGCCGCGTGGCGCTTGATGCCCTCGACTTGGGCGAGCAGCTCAAGTCGGCCCGCTGTGTCAGCTACCTGGCCGAGTTCCGGCAGAACCTTGCGGGGGTCGGCACCAGCAAGGACGTACAGCTCTTCACCGATCAGGTCCGAGAGCACAGACTGTGGATCGCGTCGGACGAGCGTGTTGGTGCTTGAGAGCTTCTCTCAGCGCGTGCTCAGAACGGACCCCATTCGTCTCGGCCCTCCCCCGTGCGAAGTGACCGGACCCGCCGGGCAAACTCAGCGGCAGCCCGGTCGTTCCTCGTAACCTGGTGGCCGAGCCAGGCCACCATCATCAGTTCACGCAGGTCCGCAAGGGTCTCGTACCCGGGCCAGTTCATCAGGTCGAAGCCGTACCGGTGCACGAACTCCGCGTACTCGGCCTGCGTGTGCCAGCCGTACCGTTCGTAGAACATCGACGTCTGGACCAGGTCCCACTCACGTGGTGCGAGAGCGAAACCGTCCAAGTCGATGAGCACGGCGTGCCCATCCCGGTGGCGGAGGATGTTCCCGATGCTGGCATCCCCGTGGATCATTCCGAACGGGAGGACGAAGTCCAGCCGCTCATAGTCCTTACCGAGGCTCGCCGCTCGCTCCTCCAGGAACTTCTGGTCCTCCCCCGAGATGCCCTCCAGGCCCTCCAAGGACGCCGCCACCTTGGCCAGTGGGTCGAAGTACGGCAGCTTCAAAGACTCAGGTTCTTCGAGCCAGTGCAAGCGACGTAGAAGATCCGCGAGTTCGCCGACCGTCCCATACTCCTCGTGCTCCTGAACGCTCTCCCAGAAGGTGACCACCCGGCCGCCGACGACGAGCGGTTGGGCGACCTCCGCCGGCACACGCATGGCCGGGAAGTCCCGCGTCTCAAGCCACCGGGTCACGTTCACGGCCCGTTCCATCTCCGCCAGCACTGACCGATCGCGCGCGATGCGGACGATCACCGGTGCCGACGCCAGGCGGTAGACCGCGTTCGAGCCGAGGCGCAGCAACTCGGCTCCGTGGGCGTCGAGTTCGGCCGTCTCGCACGCCTGTCGAAGGAGCGGCTCCAAGCCCTCCGCCGTGAACTCCGCGCCGCCGTCCGGTTCCCCGCTGCTGCCCGAGATCATGCTTCGACCATACGGGCCGGACCAACCGCCCGACAGGCTGCCCACGTAATAGGGGCGTAATGATCTTGATAGCCGAAGGTCACGACCTCCCCTCCCCCGCAGGTCAGCACCCCAAGAGCGCAACGGTCTCTGCTGGCCTCCGGAGCCGTGTGCGCAGGTTCGAATCCTGCCGGGGGCACCCTTCATACGGTGCCCAAAGACCCCGTCACCAGCGGAAACGCTGAGGCCGGGGTCTTCGCGTATGTGCAGGCGTATGCCGCTCTGAGCGGCTGTATGTCGGGGGCTGTGGACTATGCGTGGACTGGCCGCAGACCAGGAGACCGCAGGTCAGACCCCGAAATGACGAGGCCCCCGGACCGAAGTCCAGGGGCCATCACGCCGCAGGTGTGTGTGAGGAGCGCGTGGATCAGGGACCGGCGCCGGGCTGGTCGGTGTTCTCGCCGAGGAGTTCCGCGATCCGGCGAATGGCCACGTCCTGCCGCCCGTCGAGGCACTTGGCGTAGCGACTCAGGAGCACTTCAACGCTGTTGCCCGCACGCTCCGCAACCTCGGTGGGGTCCACGCCCGCGTTGAGCCACGAGGAGAGTGCGGCGTGCCGCAGGTCGTACGGGCGGGCGGCCAGCGGTGAGGCGACCTGTTCCGGCGTGAGAGCCAGGTGCCGCGCCTCGTCCCAGACGCGCCAGTAGGTGGTGGAGGCGACCACTCCCCCGCGTTCGTTGGCGAACAGCCGGCCGTCTTTGGCAGTCCCGAACTCCTCGATATGCGCAAGCAGGATGCGTACGAGACGCGGCGGAATCGGAACGATGCGGGTCGCGTTCGCGGGCCTGTTCTTGAGGCCGCGGTTGTCGTGCACCTCCCCCGTTCCGGTCCAGCGCTTGCCGACGGTGGGGCGGCTCTTTTCCAGGATCAGCGAACCCCATCCGCTATTCGGCAGCGTGCAGTCCGGGCGCCGAAGAGCCACCGCTTCCGCCGGCCGTAGCCCACCGAAGTACATGCAGGCGAAGAGAGCGACCAGGCGGCGGCCACGAGCCCGGCGGTATCCACCGACGTACGAGACGGCGCCCAGCAGCTCAGCCGCCTGGCGAGGATTCACCACGACGCGGCGGTCCACCTCCTTGGTGACCTTGGGCAGCTTCCACTTCACGAGCGTCACCGGGTTCTCCGGGAGCTCCCCCAGCTCGACCGCGTACGCCAGGGCGTTGAAGAGGACAGCCCGCTTACGCCTCACCGTCTCGGCCGCAGCCGGGGCACCAGAAAGCGTGGCCTTGAGCGAGTCGAGCACGCGGCGAATGTCCGCTGGGTTCTTGAGCGTCCCCAGCGGCAGCGACGCTTTCACCACCCAGCGGAGGGCGTTCGCGGCATCCACAGGCGGGGTGTTCTCACCCTCAGCATGGACGACGAAGGCCCAACCGCGCAGAGCTCGCCGCAACACGTCATCTGCCGGACGACCGGGCCTGTCCCCCAGGAGCTGTGTCGTGACGAGCGTCATCGTCTCGTTCAGACTGTCGCGGGAGTTCGGAGCCGCGTGCGGCCACTTCATGGCCACGTAGGCCCGTGCGAAGTCGTACCAGCTGAGGGATTCCTTGACCGGCGCCATGGAGTCCGGCAGCCCGGTTTCCGTGTCGAACGCCTCGCCCTTCTGGGTAGCCCGGAGCAGCTTGGCGCGGAAGTTGTCGGCGAGTGCCTTGGTGCGGAAGGTCTCGGAGAACGGCGAGACGTCGCCGACCTTCCATCGCACGTCGTACGAGGGGGTCTTGTACGGCCGCTTGCGAATGCTCCACACCTTGACGTCGTGCGACTTCATGCCGCCTCACCGAGCCCGTGGAGCCAGGGTCGGCGAACGCGCGGTTGGCCGTGGTAGTGCGTCGCAGGATCGACCAGATGCCCTCGACCGGGTTGAGGTCGGGTGCGTAGGGCGGCAGTTGGAAGACGGTGAGCCAGTCGCGGTCGGCGATGTAACGGCGCATGCCGGCGGTGAGGTGAGTGTTGAGGTTGTCCCAGACCAGCACGATCGGGCCTTCAAGCTGCTGGTGGGCGGTCTGTATCAGGTCGCGGTAGTCCTTCCAGGAGAAGCTTTTGCGCCCGTCGGGCCGGGCGTCCGGGCAGGGCCGGTAGATCAGCCGCGAGGATTGGCCGGTCTTGTAGCAGGCCAGGGCGGCCACCGATAAGCGGCGGCGGGAACGGCCCCGCACGCGGACCACAGGGGTGTGACCGCGGCGGGACCAGGTGCGGGTGGTCGGCGGCGTCATCGAGAATCCGGCTTCGTCCTCGAAGACGAGCCAGGCGTCGAGCGCCGCCACGGTCCTTCCACCTGGGGCCAGGTCTCCTTCACCCAGCCGGCCACCATGTTCTCGTCCCGCTCGATCGCCCGCCGGGCGGGGACCTGGCAGCTCCAGCCGTGCCGCTTGAGCAGGGCGGCCACCCCTTGCACGGTGTAGCTCTTGTGGAAGCGGCGCCCGATCAGCGTCTTGATCCGCGACAGCGTCCAGGTCTGGTCCGGCCATCCATGTGCCACCGGCCCCTTGGCCAGCTCACGCTCGAGTACGGCGAACAGTTCGTCGCTGAGCAACGGCAGCGATGCCGGGCCCTTCGAGGCCAGGGCTCTTGGCCCGTCTTGCGACCAAGCCTTGCGCCAACGCTGTACGGACCGGACGCTGACCCGCAGATCGTGAGCGATCATCGTATTCTCGTCGCCCTGCCTGAACCGCTCGGCCGCCTTCAACCGCAACTGCTCGCGGAAAGCCCGCCGTTCGTCGGTCAGCCCGCCCCCTTGCGGATACCTCATGCAGTCGGCATACCGCAGGGATCACGAAACGTCAGCACCTACGACACCACGCTTTGAAGGTCAGTAACTCTTACAACAGGGCACTCTGGCCAGCAAGGAATATAATGGTGCGTACAAGCCGAGTTATACACTCAAGCGCCGATTTTCATCACGGGGGCTAGCCTTAAAGGTTGAGGTTTCCACCACAGGGTGACTCGGGGCGCGACGGCTGACTTAAAGATCACGCTTGCCCATCTCGCGATGATGGACATGGGGAATGAGTCCGACCGCAAGGGTCGCCTATTCATCAAGGCGGGCAGAGACTTCGAAATAACCCAACTCGCTAGTGGGCTTGGGCAGGGTGCGAGCTACACAATCTGACTCAAGCATGCGACACGGGAGCTTATCGCGGGAAAGGTGGCTCACCATGCAGGCGTGGGAAGTGGGTCTGGTAGTCACTGGGTTCGGGGCGGTCGGAGGCATCCTCAGTGCCGTGTTGTCTGAGGACCGGGGTCTGCCCTGGCCTGGCTGGGTATCAGCGTCGGACGGTACAAGGGTCTGGCGCCCCGGATTTCTCGGGCACATCGTCGTCGGAGCCATCGCGGCATTGATGTCATGGGCCCTGTATGGCCCTCTGGCGAATACTTTCGTCATGGGAGGGCCGAAGAGTGAGCCTGGCAGGGATGACTACGGCATAACCTGGGCCGCCCTAGCGGGAGCCATAGGTGTGGGTATCGGTGGGGCACGCTGGCTCCTAAACTACGTGGATAAAGAAATTCTCCAGAAGGCCGTAGTCAAGGTGGCGGGGAAGCCAAGTGACCAGCAAGCACAGATTCAAATAATGGAGGCCAATCCCACCGAAGCCTTTCAGATCGCTGCGGATATGCCGCTGGATGGTGATCAGGAGGGTTCAGACGATGTAGAGGTCCCGGTGGTGACCAATCTCGGCGAGTGATGGCGTGTTCGCGGACAATCGGGCCGCCGCTGGATTCCTTGACCCATCCCGTTGACCTGCCCCCGAGGAGCACCGCGACCTAAGAGGGGTGCAAGGTAGCTCACCCGGCAGGGTGCTCCACCTTGCACCCCTCCCAAAACCAGTGCGGGCGCCATCAAGGCAACGGGCACCGGCCAAGCCACACCATCGTGCCGGCCAAGGACGCACCCAGGGCACGCTACGAGACCGCCGTCGGCATCGAGCCGCGCATGGCCGACCCGCGTTGTTTAGCTAGCGCATTCCGGGGTCATCCCCACCGAGGACCCTCCTGGCTGACGTCGTAAAGGCCAGACAAGCTTGATCCATCTTCTCTAGTGCTAGGTCCCTGCTGTGACTGTCAAGTGCCCACAGTCTCGTAGTGGTACCAACGTTGTCG
Source organism: Streptomyces sp. NPDC005303 (assembly GCF_040607335.1). Taxonomy (NCBI): domain Bacteria; kingdom Bacillati; phylum Actinomycetota; class Actinomycetes; order Kitasatosporales; family Streptomycetaceae; genus Streptomyces; species Streptomyces sp. NPDC005303. The sequence continues at coordinate 200,929 of NZ_JBEXGM010000006.1, forward strand.
CGAAGAAGCTGAGCAAACTCCTCCAGGAGGGCAGCGCACGCCACGACCACGTCGTGGGCCGCAGCACTCATTTCGGCTGGTCCTTCGAGGGCTACCGTCGAACCAGCTTCAAGCAACTCTACGATCGCCGATTCTGTCGCAGGCATTTGGGGACAAATCTGCTCCCTCGGGTCTAGCGGCGGGATGACCTTCTTAACTTCCTCAAAGTGCCGATCCACCTTGTGGTAAGCGGCGAGGAAGACCGCATACGCAGCGCGACGCGCCTCACGGTGCATCATGAGCCGCTGCTCATCGCGGTCCAACTGCCTGTCCAAACGGTCTTGGCGCCCCTTGAGGAGAGTGAAGGCCCCCGTCAGGGCAACACCAGCAAGAGCGCTGGCAGCACCTATGAGGGCGATCGACTGTTCAGCCACGGACACATCTAAATCAATAGGACCGAGCCTCGCAGGTGGATGAGCAAAGAACCCTGACCACGTAACCCACCAGTACCGCAGCCGCTGTCACGGGAGTGCAAGGTTCACAATCGCCGCCATGGGAGCCGTGATGCGTTGACAGGCTCCCATGGGGCACGGTGGGCCACCTAAGGGCCTGAGGGCGCAACGGTGGCCGCGGCTGCGGCGATCGGGCTCCGGGCGCTCCAGAGGGCCACCCGTGCCCTCCGCGTGCCCGACAGGGAGGCGCGAGACGGGGAACCACGGGGAGCAACAGCGACAGCGCCGGGAACGCACAGGGCAGCATTACGCCAGGCCAGCCCCAACCCGCATACGCGATCTTCCAAACAGGTGCTCCAGGGCAGGGCGGCAGCAGCGCTTGACTGACCATTGAGACGCCGACCTCAACGAGGGAAGCTTTTCACCCCGGGACAGGTCACAAAAATAATGGGGCCGACCCCCGTGCTTGCCGAGCCAGCCCCACTGTTGAACCTACTGGTACGCAAATCCCGCTTACCGGGCTACAGCGTGACAGAGAACCTCCATGGATCGAGTTGCCTGCTTAACAGCCGCTTGGGATTGATGGGCTATCCGCTCTCTTGGTTGCCCTGATCTTTCTAAGGCGCCCAGCAGGCTCTGAACGGCGGCCTTTAACCTGCGGAGGATGCGATCGAGCCGGTGCAGGCTGAGCCTCGATCGCAGGTCGAGGGGGCCGAGAGCCTCTCGCGCTGCCTCTAACGCCAGGTTCAGTGACCCATCCGCATGTTTCAGGTAAGCACGCAGGTGCGTCATGGCCGCTTCGCGCTGCTTCTTTTTCTCTTCTGCATCTTCTGCCCGAGACGCAGCCTCCAAGTGCCCTATAGCGTAGAAGAATTCCTCGAATCCACCCAACAGGGCCGCGTTTAGGTCATCCGTCTTTCGTCGCTTCAGGTTGGCAATTTCAGCTATCTCCGCCGCAGATGGCAATGAGTAGCCTGGACCACTGTGAGTTAACGTGTCCAAGAATCGACTGACACCCGTACGCGAATCGGTCCAAACGTCATCCTGAGCTAATTCATACCCTGGACCGCTGTGGGTCAGGGCGTCTAAGAAGCGAGTTCCCATGCTTACACGCCACCTTCCTCAGCAGTTGAACGACCCACGGCCATCCTCGTTACGCCAGGCTCAACTTCTCCTGATTGCTGAGATGTTTCCGTCATTGTCGCGTGCTGAGTCATCGCGAGCCCGGGCGCTGCTCGCTGCCACTTGTCAAGGATGGCCGGCGCCCCCGCACCAACCACGATTGCCCCGAAGACGCCTAGTTGATCCGTTGCAGCAAGCCCCCATGCAACGCCAGCGCCTAATAAGATCCGTATGACCTCACCAGTGAAGTACATCGGCTTCGTCGGCCCATTCTTCACCTTCCACGGCCATTGGTTCCGCGTCTGCAGGTGCTTATAGAGCGTCACAAGTGACACCAGAGCCCCACCGGCAGCGCCATAACAGAGCATCTGCCCATGCAGCATTAGGACTCCCCCCAGATGTCACGACCCAAGCCTGCGATCTACCAGGCTAGCGGCGACCTCTATGACTGTCATATGCATGGTGTACTATTCCGGCCGCCACACCGCGCCACGCTCGAACACACGTTTCCCCTGTGTGGTGTAAGCCGAGGTGAGCGCGACGCATCACAACTTCACCCATCGGATCCCAGACACATACATGACCGAAACTAGCCTCGGACTCACGCACCTCAGCAAACCCAGGATCGCGAGGCCGAGCAGCTGGTGTGGAGGACTTGGCGGGATTGCCCCTTAGTCGACTCCGCGAGGTTGCTGCCCGGCAGAGTTGAGTGTCTAACTGCGTGACGACGCCAACGCACAGCAGCGGACAACCGCGCACACATGTGGACCATCGCAGCAGGTAAGAGACACAGTGGCCCAAGCCTGGGCGCCCACCCAAGTTGCTTCGGGACGATGAGGTCACCAGCACCATGGCCGGCCATAGGGTGGGGGCGTGCGAAACGACCGGCATGACGAGCCCCTGTCCATCGAGGAGCTGGAGCTGTTTCTCCAGTACCTTCACCGGTTCGCCCAGCACGACGTGGACCTACACGCGCTCATGGAAGTGGGCCAGCCTGAGTACCCGTGCTACGTGACCGTGTCCCGGACACCAGTACCTGGGATCGAACCCGCCGCCTACCGCCGTCCGTAGCCGCCCCAGGCGGTACCGTCTGACATCCATGGCTGATCAACGGCGCCGTACATCGGCGACTTTGGGCGATGATCGACGTCAGCTCAGGCAGGCGAACTCCGCCGGGTTGAAGGCCCTGGCCAGCCAGCTCCTCACGCTCGCCCAGGACGGCGCTCACCTCCGCCTGGAGGAGAACAACGGGCCCGAAGGAGGCTCCGTAGGCCTGGTCTTGGAGCGGTGCGACGACGAACGACTCGTGCCAGACACGTGCCAGGTCGGGCAGGGGACCACGGGGAACAGCGGGGAACCATTTGACCGTCCACCACGCGCCTGCGTCGCGTCGCCGCAGGTCAAGCCTGTAGCAAGCCCCAGACGCCCTTAGCTTCCCAAGCTGATGTCCCGTTAGGCCGCCTTCTGCGGTGCTGCCAGCTGAGGTCATGGACGATGACCATATGCGCTACGTCAACGGCACAGGATGGCTCGCAATATTCACCGGCACGGAGACGATGATCGGCCGGACCGTGCACGTGGACGCTTGGGACGAGACGACCGGCGTAGCCCTCGTAGTCGATCCCAAGCGCGGTATCCGCCGCCCGGTCACGGACTACCCGGACTTCTCCCACCTTGAGCAAGCCGACCAGGTGGCCGCCGCCATCCCCGGAGGAGGCTGGCGCGCGTACTGGAAGGACGAAGGCCCCGCCAACGGGCCACTGACCGAACAGGTACTGGCATGGCTCGTCACAGCCAAAGGGCGAGCGACCCCGATCACCGTCGACGCCCACGGCCACGTGGACAACGCCGAGAGCGCTGATCGCCTCATCCCACCTGGGGACGAGTGAAGCAGCCTCCGCTGTCTGACCGTCTCAGTTTCCGTGTCAGTCAGCCCCGTTCACGGCCGTTCATCGAGGACTGCTCGCCGAGTTCGCCTCATGGCTCAGCCGTCCATGAACGCAGGTGAACGCCCTTGTACGAGCGCCGCCACCCCACCACCACAGTTCGAAAGCGTGTTGGCGGTGCGAGATTCAGGTCTGGTCGCGCTTGGCCCGATTGGGTTTGCCGGACGCCGGTGCATGCCTCCAGCGTGTTGCCGTCCGCGTCGAGAATCAGCAGTGGCAGACGCGCTCGCGAGGTGCCGTAACCCACGTGGCGACCGTCCCAGTGATGCCGAGCGGCATTCGAGGAGGGGTGATCATCGCCACGAAGCCCAGTCACGTGGACAGTCCTCTTCAACACACCAGCAATCGGGGCGGCCTCCTACTACTCTCCTCGGCTCAAGGCCCGTCTCGCGCGTCTGCGCTCGCGGCTAGTTAAGGCTGGGTCCGATGCCAGGGCCTGTAGGTGCGCTGTTGCGAGTGGAGACCCGAGACCCATCAGCCGCTCGGCGGCCTCGATACGTGCGTCTACGGGCCGGGACGGGTCCGACGACCAGGTGGCAAGGAGTTCCGCGGCTTTTCCCCTGGTGAGTTCCATCAGCCACATCAAGCCACGCTCGCGGCCTTCCGACTCGATCGCTGGGTCACTGGCCAATTCCGCCAACAGGGCAACGCCTTGTTCTTCATGGCCACACATAAGGAGGGACCCGGCCGCGTCCGCGCGATCGGTCGAGGGAACGCGCGGATCCGTGGCGAACACACGCAGTAGAGTGGCGGCTCGTTCCGGATCGACGGAGTGAAGGTCCGTGGCAGCTCGGAGCCGGTCCGACACGGAAAGGCCCTCGTCGTTGGTCAGAGTCGCAAGTACATCCTTTGCCTGGTCGGGAGCGACTTTAGCCAGCTCCACAGCTGCGTTGATGCGTTCGCCAGGCTCCGCGGTGCGATCGGCCGCGAAGCTAAGCAAGAACGCCATCGACCGCTCGGGGCTTTCCGAGCCAGCGTGGCTGCCGCCATGGTCCGGGTGTACGGGGACGCCGAGTCATCACTTGCCAGCGCTGTAAGCGCTTCGTCGCCCAAGTGTGCGTCGACGTCCAGAAGTCGTCGTGCAGCATGGATCCGCTTGTCGTGAGGCTTGTCCGAACCGGCCATGCGGCGCAACAGCTCGATGCCTTGCTCCCGGTCCACGTCGACGAGCCATCGCGCAGCCCAGGAGCCAAAACGCTCGTCGTCGGCGAGACGAGCGATCAGGGCAGCTCCCCGACGTCGGTCCAGCTCCGTTAGATACAAAATGGCCAGTTGTTGATCCGCGTGATGCACGTCCGGGTCTGTCGCAGAGCGAACCAGCGCTTCAGTCACGCATTCGATCACGCCAGCGGACAGGGGAACCCCATCGATGACCAAAGCAGCGGCCGCCTCTTGGGCGGTCGGGGTGCCGTGCGCCAGCAGAGCGAGTACGAGGCTCTCCAGGTTATGGCCCTCGCGCGCCCACACCCCAGCCGTGAACAAGGCGAAGGACTCCATGTCGGGGAGAACCGCAAGAGATAGTGTCCGCTCATCCGGAGGAACCTCCCGGCAGTACCGGCAGGCGGCCAGATACTCAGCGAAAGTCTCGTGAACGAAGGAGAACACTCCGAAGCGCTCGACCAAAACGCCACTCTGACGCAGCAGTTCCCTGAGAACTTCGCGCCATTGGCCAACAGGCAGGCCTGCGGGCCGTAGCCCGTCTGTGGCCTCGGCGGCGATGTCCAACAACGGTCGAGCGTCCCCCTCAATGCGCCTGTGGGCGATCTCCTCCATCAACTCACGAACACCGGAGATGAGTTGTTCGGCAGCCTCCTCCCCCCGTGTCCCTGCCTGGCGGCGCACATGGGAGGGCAGGCGACGATACAGGTCGAGGCGCTCTCGCTCGACATCCAGGAGCAGCTCGGTGAACTGCTCATACAGCTCCGCCCGGCTCCTCGGCAGACGACAATCCCCGCTCTGGCCGAACAACAGGCAGGCCATTGTCGCGAGCAGCGGAACCCGGGCCGCATCCCGAAGCCGACCACGGTCCAGCTCGACAAGAAAACGCTCAGCAAGGCTCTCGGTGCCGGAAAGGTTCATTGCCTCGAACCATTTGGTGGCGAGTACACGAAGCTCGGAGTGGTCGAAAGGTTGAAGCCAGTGCGTTGGTGCCTTGCGGCACAACAGCAGCGTTTCGGCCTCGTCCAACGGCCGGCTCGTCAGGACAAAGCGATATCGCTGTGGGTCCGCAGCCATCACCGCGTGCACAGCCCGTCGGCGATCATTGAGGGTCAGCCTGCGCCATGACCTCGGCGTCGAGTTCGAGCCTGACTTCGAGCACACCCGCACGCGGATGCTCACTGTGCTCAATACAGAGCGCAGGGGGCTGGAGCGGATACTCGCCTCCGAACAGATTCAGGCCGCCAGGCCAGTTCCACGGGCCTGATGAACGACGAGGCCGCTGGGACCGGATCCATCAGATCGGCCAACGGGCGTGAGGCTCGGGCCACCCAGCTCAGAGCCAACCGGACATCGGCCGGCATCTCACGCGGCTCCGGGCGCGGGACTACGAACGCCCAGCCCCGCATCGCCCGCCGCAGCAGTTCGTCGCTCGGATGGCCCCGCACGTCCCGGAGCATCGCCTGGGTGATCGCACACAGTGCGTCGTTGATCTCGTCCCGGGTCTTCGCCGCGATCAGGGGCACCTCATCTCCGGGTACTCCAGAGCAAAGAAGTACCAGCTGCCACCGACCATGCTCGCCTGCGGCAAACCGTGGCTGGTCCTAGCAGGCGGCTTCCGCAGAGCCTTGCCGAGTAACGCGGAGGAGCGTGGCACCAAGGTCTTCGGTCAGGGCCCTGACGTCCGTAGCACCCCCTGAGCGTCGGCCAGCCGCGGCCTTCGACCGCGCCTCCTCCCGGGGATGCCGCGCGCTTGAGATTGCGGGTTCCTCTGACGTCCACCACCTTTCTGTTCAGGTGAACGTCCTGGATGCCCTGCGCCGGCCCACTCAATACAGGGAGGATCAGAGGTAGGATGAGTAGCATGAGTGACCCTACCGGCAAGTACTCGATCACCATGCCCCGAGACATCGCCGAAGCCGCCAAGGCCCGCAGCGGCCCTTCGGGCCTGTCTGCCTATGTCGCCGCCGCCGTCGCGCGCCAGATCGAGCGGGACAATCTCAACGAGCTCATCCAGGTCGCCGAGGCCGAGCACGGGCCCATCACCGACGAAGAGATCCAGGCCCTGCGCGACCAGCTCCACCAGGCCCGCCGGCAGCAAACGCAAGGCGGGGCGGACGCCGCGTGACCCGCCTCTCCCCCGCTACCCCCGGCGGCACCCTGGTCCTGGACAGCGAAGGGCTGGCCAAGGCCGTCCTTCGCGACCGCACCGTCACCGGCTGGCTCGCCCTCGCTCGCGCCGACGACCTGCGGGTGATCACTTCCGCGGCCACCCTCGTGGAAGTGGTCCACCCCAGGGTCAACCGCCCGGCCCTGGAGTGGACCCTCTCCCGTCTCGTTATCGAACCGGTCACCGAGCCAATCGCCCGCCACGCCGCCACCCTCCTCGCCGACGCCGGCCTGCACGGCCACAAGTACGCCATCGACGCCATGCTCAGCGCCACCGCCCTCGCCGCCCCCGGTCCGACGACAGTTCTCACCTCGGACCCCGAGGATCTAACCGCCCTGTGCGGCTCTCGCATCACCGCTATCAAGGTCTGAGGATCGACTCTCGCCTGCGATACCGATCCTCTTCGGCGCTCCCCACTGCAGGGCCGCGGACCGCGGAGCCATTCCGATCTGAACCATGGCCGGTTCGCATCAACTTCGGCGTGCCCCTAGCGAAATGGGTACGGGTGCCTCCCAGGCTTTCTGTCCCTTCCGCGCCGAGCACGCCCGATTGAAGCACCGCCAATACCAGGCTCCACTGCCTCGACGGCGCAGATCCACGTCATCCCCCTTGCACGCACCGCACCGGGGAGGTCTCGCGAAGTCTTCCACGTGCTCGTGAGCGAGGATCTTGCGGGCGAAGTGGCCACCCTTGATCGTCAGCATGACCTCGCGCGAGCGGCTTTGCGACAGGGAGTTGAGGCTGCCGAGCAGGACTGTGTGTTCGTCGATGACGACGATCTTCTGGTGCATGACATTGACGGAGACTACGGTCGGCACAACTTCCCGAAGCTGCTTGACCAGATCGGTCTGCTTTTTCTGGCCTGTGTCGTAGGGGTCGCGGACGAAGACCGTCACGCGGACTCCTCGGCGTACGGCGTCTCCCAACACGGGCAGCAAGCCGATCAGTCGCTTCGCAGTCCAGGGGGACCAGATCCACAGCGACGTTCGAGCCTCTGCGAGACGGTCGGCGAAGGTGTCGTAGAAGGAGATCTCGTCGTCGATGTCGGAGACCTCGACGTGGCGGGAAAGAACATCGGCCAGACGGGAGCTGAACTGGCCAAGGTCTGGCGGCACTTGGGCGTTGGGAGCGATGAGTCTGGTTGCGGGGACCGATCGGGCACGCTGTGTGCGGATGAACTCCGCCAGTTTTCCCATGGGGGTGTGTTCTTCTGCGGCCAGGATGCGACTGCGGCTTCCGATGACGTACAACCTGGTCTGTACGCGGGTGACGGCGACGTTGAAGAGGCGCACGCCGTTACGGGCACATGTCGTCGCCTCTGGAGCACGGGAGGCGTGGGCCATCCAAAGGCCGTCACCGTAGTCGTCCTCCACCGTGTCGAAGACCACCACGGGGAACTCGCGCCCCTGAAAGCGGTGAGCGGTGCCCACTTCGGCCATCCGGCCTCCGCCGCTGCCTTCGATGTCGCGGAGGGCCTCCAAAGTGGCTTCCGCCTGCACGGGGTATGGCGTGACGACCCCGGCCGACACTTCGCCTAGCGGCTCAGCGGGACCTCACCGCTGTTGCCCGCCCGTTCGGCGACCTCGGTTGCGTCGACTCCGGAGTTGAGCCGATCGACAGCGCCGAGTGCCGGAGGTTGTACGGGCGGGCGGCGGGCGACGAGCGAGGAGACGAAAACGGCCGGCGGGAGCGCCGGCGCGCGAGCCTCCTGCCAGAACGCGGAAGTACGTCGACGAGCCGACGACGACTTCAGCCGGACGAAAGGCGCCGTAGTACATACAGGCGAAGAAGCCGACCCGTCGGCGACCACGCGCCTGGCCGTAGCCGCCGACAGGCAGCTCGACGCGCGTCAGCACGAGACCTGGCTAACTTGCCGTCAGCTTGACCGTATTCGAGTAGGTGGTCTCGGTTTCACGCGCGACACCGATCAACCCTGGTCCGGGTTCCGACTCCGCCTGCGGCTTGTTGGTGGTCGCGTCGAGCGCCAGCCTGTAACTGTTCGTGCCATGGCGCAGCTTGCCTGTAATCAGCGACGAGGTCACTCGCCCGTTGGCGGGCACGGATGGCTCTGTCCAGGTCGCTCCGTCAACGTCCCGCCAGGAACACCCCCAGAATCCACAGACCTTGGTCTGCAGCGTCGCGGTCACGGAGTTTCCGCAAGCGCTGTTGCTGGTCCTGAACTGCGCGACGTCAGCGACGACCTGGGTACCGTCGGGCAGGACCTGCCTCCGAGGGTTGTAGAACTCACCCTCGATGATCTGAGGCGCGATGAAGCCGCAGTCGTGGGCACCACTCCAGGTCACCACACCGGCCGCAGGAAAGGGTGCTTGCCCCGAGACCTCGTCAGCCGTCGCCGCGCCAGCGGTGAAGGCAACAAGGCCCACTGCGGAGAGCGCTGCAGCGGCGATCTTCGTCTTGCGCATGACTGTCCTTTCGACGCCGATCCGGCCGCAACGTTCACCGAATCATCACCCACTCTTGCCCAACTCTCCACGAGAGTGCAGGCCATGGAAGGGGCGCTAAGGAGCATCGATAGATGAATCACACACAACGACACAACCCATACCCAGGGGAACCGAATTGGCTCGACCGCCCTTCACTCGGACAGCAGCGCGTCACGCCTGCCGGTCAGGGAGGATGTGCACCCTCAGCTCTGCTCGTGCTCCGGAGCCGTGTACGTGTCAGAGGTGTGCGCTTGGATGAGCGGGTGACCATTCATGATGTTGCGCGGCAACTGCCCGAGATAGCAGTTCTTCGCGAGCACTGCCGTTCCATGGCCATCCTGGAGGCGATTCTCAGCCCTGAGTGGGGGACCGTTACCACTCCTTCAACGACCACTGGTCCGAGAAGGAGTCGATGGCCTCGATGCGGAACGGATCAGGCGACGAGTACTCGATCGTCTTCTCGGCCGCCGGTGCCTACATCCGCGGATTCGATCACGAATCACCGATGAGCCCCTACGCAGAGGACGGGCCATGGCCCGGAGTGCTCGACGAGGTTCCCGACGTCTTCCGGCCGTGTGTTGAGGAGCCCGCGTTCTCGGATGAGGACGGAATGCCTGTCGTCACTGCGTGTACGTGGCGAGAGACGGGAGACAGTGGCTGGAAAGCCGGATCGATCGACTTTCCCCACAGGGAAAATGAAGACCCGGACGGTGCCGGCTACCTCTTCCAACTACTGCTGGATCGCACGCCCGAGGCGTTTCAGCGTTGGGCCGAGGACTACTACGAGGTCTCGGTGGACCTGGACGCCGTTCGTCACATCCTTTCCTCGCGCCCGCTGACCGTAGGAGTGGTCAGCGCGTTGAACTCAGAGATCGACCTGGCCGACCTCATGCAGGACATTGCGGAGATCGGCTATCCGACGAGCTGAGACGCTGCGCGACGAGGAGGCCCCTGGACACAGTGCCAGGGGCCTCGGACCGGGCAGGGGTGTCACCCACTTCCCTACTTCGACGGCCTCTCGGCCACCGATGGCACCGGGCTCGGCACGGTGGTCGGCTTCGCCGGGGCGGGGCTCGGGGCGGTCGAGGGCCGTTCGTTCGGCACCACCGTCGGCACGGGGCTGGGCGCGGTCCCCGGGGCGGAGGGCACCGGGCTCGGCACCCTCGTGGGCGCGGACGGGACCGGGCTCGGCTCGGACGGCCCCCCGGACGGCACCGGTGACGGCACCTCCGACGGCACGGGTGACGGCGTGGCGGACGGCGCCGTAGTCGTCGTCGGCGTGGCGGAGCCGGTCGCGGCGCCCGCGACGGCGGCCCAGCCCGCCACGGCCACGGCGCTTCCCGCGAGGACGCCGATCAGCAGGCGGCGGGTGGGTCGGATGCCGTGACGGTTCGTCAAAACTGCTCCTCTGTGGGCGGGTCGGTTGCGTGAGAGGAGTACGGGGCGGCGGCCGGGGCGGGTTGCACGGGCCGGTGCGGAAACTTTTCTTTCGGGGGCGTGCAACCTCGTGGCGCGTCCCGCCGTACCTCTGAAGGACAGGTGTGATCGGTTCGGCGGAGGGTCTGGGCGGGTGCGGGAAGCAGTCCGGGAGCGGGAGTTCCGGGAGTTCGCCGAGGCCCGGCAGGGGCAGCTCAGACGCAGCGCGTATCTGCTGTGCGGGGACTGGCACCAGGCCCAAGACCTCACTCAGACGACGCTGATGAAGCTGTACGCCTCCTGGGGCCGGATCCGCCGCGACGGCAACGTCGAGGCATACGCCCGTACGATCCTCACCCGCGCCTTCATCGATTAGTACCGCAAGCGGAGTTGGCGGGAGGAGCCGATGGAGGAGCTGCCGGAGCCGGTGTCCGCCGAGCCGCCGGACACGCCCGAGCTGCGGCTGGTGATGCAGGCCGCGCTGATGGAACTGCCGCCCCGCTACCGGGCGGTCCTGGTACTGCGGTCTGGGAGGACTGGAGTGTGGAGCAGACCGCCGAGGCGCTGCGCGTGGCCCCGGGCACGGTCAAGAGTCAGAGCGCCCGCGGGCTCGTCCGGCTGCGCGGGCTCGTCGAGGGCCTGGCCGGCGGGACGAGCGGGAGGTGAGGCGGGAGATGTACGACTCGGACGAGTACGGGGAGGGCGCCCGCGTGCGGGGCGCCTTCGAGGCCATCCTCGACGGCTCGGCGGAACCGGCCCTGCCCAGTGTCACCGACGCGGCCGTCGCCGGCGGCCGACGGATCCGACGCCGTCGTACGGCGGTCTCGGGCGCCGTGGGAGCGGTGGTGGCCGCCGCCCTGACGGCCGGGATCGTGGCCGCGCTGCCCGGCGCGGGCCCCGGCCACTCGTCGGTGCCGTCGGCGCCACTGGCCCCGGCGAGCAGTCCTCCGCCCACCCCCACCGGCCCGATGCCGGGGTCGGCCGTCCCCTCCGAACCGTCGGCCGTTCCGACGCCGGGACCCGGCACCGCCGGGACCACCACGGGCGACGCCCCCTGGCATCGCCGGCGCCGTGACGGCCGACGGGCCCGGGAGGCGAGGAAGGATCGGGGTACCCGTACAGCCGTGTGACAAGATGCTTCGGTCACGCCCCACCAGAAAGGGACGATTCCCATGTCCAGGGTCGAGCTGACCACTAATTTCGGCCGTATCGTCCTCGAGCTCGCGGACGCCGAGGCGCCCAAGACCGTCGAGAACTTCCTGAAGTACGTCGGCAACGGGCACTACGACGGCACGATCTTCCACCGGGTGATCAACGGCTTCATGGTCCAGGGCGGTGGCTTCACGCCGGACATGGTGCAGAAGCCCACGCTCGCGCCGGTCCCGAACGAGGCCGACAACGGTCTGAAGAACACCATGTACACCGTGGCGATGGCGCGCACCAGCGACCCGCACTCGGCGACCGCGCAGTTCTTCATCAACGTCTCCGACAACGAGTTCCTCAACTTCACGGCCAAGAGCCCGAACGGCTGGGGTTACACGGTGTTCGGCAAGGTCGTCGAGGGCCAGGACGTCGTCGACCAGATCAAGGGCGTACGGACCGGCAGCAGCCGCGGTCACGGAGACGTGCCGACGCAGCCGGTGATCATCGAGTCCGCGAAGGCCGTCGACTGACCTCGCCGGGAGACTGACGCGACCTGCGCGGTGCCGTCGGCGGTGCGCAGGTCACGCGGTCCGTTTGCGGGCGGTCGTCTTCTTGGCGGCCGTCTTCTTCGCGCTCGTCGCCTTCTTGGCCGACGCGGTCTTCTTCGTCCCCTGTGACGACTTTGCCGTCGTCTTCTTCGCGGCGGCCGTCTTCTTCGTCGTGGCGCTCTTGGCGGTCTTGGCGGTCGACTTCTTCCCGTCGGTCTGCTTCGGCGCCGCGCGTGCCGACTTGCGCTGGGGCAGCTGCCTGACCTCCGCGGGCTCCTCGCCCCGCGACTCCTTCGCCTCCCGCACGCTCTTCTCCAGCGCGGCCATCAGATCGAGCACCTTGCCGGCGCGAGCCTGCTCCGGGGCCTCCGGGGGCGCCTCGCCCGCGGCCTTCGCGGCGACGACCTCCTCCAGAGCCTCGCGGTACTCGTCGTGCAGTTCGTCGAGGTCGATCTCGCCGAGGGTGTCCATCAGGGCGTCGGCGAGATCGAGTTCCTTGTCGCTGATGGTGACCTTGGTGTCGGGGGCGAGTCCCTCGGGCGCGCGGACCTCGTCCGGCCACAGCAGCCCGTGCAGGGCGATGGCGTCCTCCACCACCCGGAGCATGCCGAGGCGTTCACGGCCACGCAGCGCGTACTTGGCGATGGCCACCTTGTTGCTGCGCTTCAGCGCCTCCCTGAGCAGGGTGTACGGCTTGGCGGCGGGGGCGCCGCCCGCCTGGAGGTAGTACGACGCGTCCATCTGGAGGGGGTCGATCCGGTCGGCCGGGACGAAGGCGACGATCTCGATGGTCTTGGCCGTCGGGAGCGGGAGGTGGGACAGGTCCTCGTCGGTGATCGGGATGATGGTGCCGTCCGCGTCCTCGTACCCCTTGCCGATCTCCGCCTGGCTGATCTCGCGGTCCTCCAGTTCGCAGACCTTGCGGTAGCGGACCCGGCCGCCGTCCTCGGTGTGGATCTGGCGGAAGGAGATCGAGTGGCTCTCGGTGGCGTTGACCAGCTTGATCGGGATGCTGACCAGGCCGAACGAGATGGCTCCGTTCCAAATGGATCTCACCAGCAGCACCCTTTCTTGGGTATTGCACTGTTTTGCCTGATATGCGTGAGATTCTCATCGTATGACGCCGATCACTGAGGTGGAGGGGCGACGGCTCGCGCTCAGCAATCTGGAGAAAGTGCTGTATCCGGCCACCGGCTTCACCAAGGGCGAGGTGCTGCATTACTACGCCACGACGGCCGAGGTACTGCTCCCCCATCTGCGTGACCGTCCCGTCTCCTTCCTGCGCTATCCGGACGGACCCGACGGTCAGGTGTTCTTCACCAAGAACGTTCCGCCGGGTACGCCCGACTGGGTCACCACCGCCGAGGTGCCGCGCTCGGAGGGGCCGGCCCGGATGGTGCTCGTGCAGGACCTCGCGAGTCTGATGTGGGCCGCCAACCTGGTCACCGAGTTCCACACCCATCAGTGGCCGCTCGGCACCCCCGACGAGGCGGACCGCCTGGTCCTCGATCTCGACCCGGGCGCGCCCGCGACGGTCGTCGAGTGCTGCGAGGTCGCGCTCTGGCTCAGGGAACGGCTGGCGGCGGACGGTATCGAGGCGTATCCGAAGACCGCCGGTTCGAAGGGACTGCATCTTCTGGCGGGGGTGCGGGGGGCGTCACCCGACCAGGTCTCGGAGTACGCCAAGCTGCTGGCCGTGGAGGCGGAGCGGGCGATGCCCCGGCTGGCCCTGCACCGGATGACCCGCAACCTGCGTCCGGGGAAGGTCTTCGTGGACTGGAGCCAGAATGCCGCCCGCAAGACCACGGCGACGCCGTACACCCTGCGGGCCCGTCCGCGGCCGTTGGTGTCGGCGCCGGTGACCTGGGCGGAGGTCGAGCAGTGCACGGCGCCTGAGCAGCTGGACTTCCAGGCGGTTGACATGGGGCCGCGTCTCCAGGACTACGGCGACCTGCTGGCACCGCTTCTCGATCGGGGACGGGCGACTCGGTTGCCGTGAGGGCGGGCATGGGGTGCCGGGTGAGGTTGTGGGGCGGGTGCGGGTTCGTGGGGGCTGGTCGCGCAGTTCCCCGCGCCCCTGAGGGGGTGCAGCACCCTGTGCCACGACGGGCCGGTCGGCGCCTACGGGGGTGCCGGGTCAGGTCGTAGGCCGGGTGCGGGCTGGTGGGGGCTGGTCGCGCAGTTCCCCGCGCCCCTGAGGGGTGCAGCACCCTGTGCCACGACGGGCCGGTCGGCGCCTACGGGGGTGCCGGGTCAGGTCGTAGGGCGGGTGCGGGTCGGTGGGGGCTGGTCGCGCAGTTCCCCGCGCCCCTGAGGGGTGCAGCACCCTGTGCCACGACGGGCCGGTCGGCGCACGCGCCACAACAGCCGCGTCGTCAGACCTGCGTCCATGTGTGGCGGTCGCGGGCCATCGCGTGCAGGGCCTCCACGTCGGCCGGCTTGAGGACGCCGCCCAGGCGGGTCAGTGCTTCCAGGTCCGTGTCGCGCAGGACGCGGACCTCGCGGGGCGGGAGGGTGACCGCGAGGTCGGAGGGGCCGACGAGGGCGAGGACCGGGTGGACCTCGGCGGTCAGGGCGTAGGAGGCGCGGTCGGCGTCGGCGCGGACGCGGCGCAGGAGGGGCTCGGGGTCGCGGCGGCCGAGGGCGACCATCGGGTCGGCCACCGTGACCCGCTGCTTGCGGGCGTACAGCGTGTGCACGGCGAACAGCCCGCCGGGGCCGATCGCCAGATGGTGGACGCGGTCGCCGCCGGGGAGCGGGACGGAGTGCAGGGTGTGCCAGCCCGCGCCGTCGAGGCGGTCCAGCGCCTCGCCCACGGTCTGCTCGGCCTCCAGCGCGCGGCGACGGGGGTCACGGCGGAGCCGGTGCGTGGGCCCTGGGTCCCGGTCCAGGGCGATCTGGAGGGCCTCGCCGGGCCGGTTGGGGGCGAGGTCGTCGTCCGGGTGGAGGGAGAGCCGGGCCAGTTCGGCGGGCGTCGGCACCGGGGGCGGGCCCACGGCCACCCGGCCGGTCAGGAAGGGTCCGAGGACATCCAGCACATCCTCTCTGCGGTCCTCGCTCAGCAGATTGATCCGGGCGGCCTCACGGTCGTACCAGGCGATGTTCCTGCCGTCCGTGAGGCAGACGTACAGCCGCTCCTGACCATGGCGCCAGGTCGGCACGACGCGCAGTCCGCTCATGCACATCACCCCATGGACCATGGGAACAGGCGGGGTGCTGCGCAGGCAAGAAGCCGGATACCTTTGGGGTGAGTTGCAGCGAGTTGCAGTGAGTTGCAGGGCTTGGCGCAGGGGCTTGGGGAGGCGCTGTTGCGGACCCGCAGGAAGCAACCCGACGTACCGGCTCCGGACAGAGCGTGGGACGAGATCGTGCCTGGGCTCTGGATGGGCGGGCACGAGTTCCGGGGCCTTTCCGGGCAACGGGAGTTCGCTGTCGTACGGGACGAGTTCGAGCTCGTGCAGACGCTGCTGCGGCTGCCGGGGCACGGTCCCGATCCCGGTGTCGAGCACCAGGTGTGGCCGATTCCGGACGGCCCGCTGGACGGTACCCAGCTCGCGGGCGTGATGCGCCTGGCGCAGGCCGCGAGCGACGCACTGGACGAGGGCCGCAGGGTCCTCGTCCGCTGTTATCACGGCTACAACCGCTCGGGCCTGGTCGTCGCGCACGCCCTGGTCCGCAGGGGGCATACGGCCGACGCGGCGATCCGGCTGATCCGGGGCCGGCGCTCGCCGTGGGCGCTGCACAACGAGCTGTTCGTCGAGTACCTGCAGGCCGGCCTGTCCACGGCCCGGCTGCTGGAGGAGCTGACCGAGTAGGCCTGCCCCCCGCCCACCGGACGGCAAAATGGGACGTCCGTACGAATGACGTCCGTACGAATAATGTGTACGGGGCCGACGCCCCCGAACGGCCCCGACCCCAGGAGCACAGTGCCCCCCGCCCGCCGCGCGCCCCGTACGACCCGCGCCGTAGCCGCCGTAGCCCTGCTGCTCGCGGCCGCGGCGGGCTGTGGTGACGCGGGCGATCTGGTGGGCGCGGGTTCGACGCCGACCGCGATCAGCCCGGACCGGCTGTGGCCGCAGCTGACGCCCGCCTCCAGCCCGGCCTTCGAGATCGGCGAGGTGGACTCGGAGGTCGTGGCGGGCGTCTCCGTGCCCGGCGACGACATCCGCACGGTGGACCCGGTCGCGCTCGTCCGGGCCGAGATCAAGGACGATCCCAGCAGCTACACCGGCGCGGGCTACGCCGAGACGGCCCGCCGGATGGCCGACTGTGGGAAGACGGGGGCGGCCGGGAAGCGGTGTCCCGTCCTGCGGCCGTACTACCGCGACCTGACCGGTGACGGGCACGAGGACCTGACGCTGGGCTTTCGGCAGCTGCCGGGCAATGTCACCGCCGTACGCGTCTACACCGTGGAGAAGCACCGGCTGGTGCGGGTCATGCACTGGGAGGACGCGGTCAGCGGGGTGGAGCTGGCCGGACGGTCGGTGATCATCCGTTCGCCGTCCGAGGTGGCCGGATACGAGTACCGGCTCCAGTGGACCTGGGACCCGCAGCAGAAGTCGATGCTCCTCACGCACGACGAGATGCTGCGCACCGGCAGTCGTGCCCTCGGGGGCGCCCCGAGTCCGGCGCCCGGCTCCCCCGCGAGCTCGCGATGAGACTCGCGCTGCCCCGTTGGTCCGGCACGCTGGCCGTGAAGACCGCCGTCTTCATCACCGTGATGTGCTGTGCGCTGGCCGCGCTGCTCGGTGTCCTGGTGCATGTCTCGGTGACGAACCAGACCGTCGGCGAGGCCCGTGACCTGGCACTGGGCCGGCTGAAGGAGGCGACCGAGGCGTACGAGGCCGGGGACACGCTGGAGTGGGACGCGGGCGTGGACCCGCCGGACCTGCCGGCGTCGCTGCGGACGCTGGCGGTGGCCGGGGACCGCGGCACGATGGTCACTGAGCACGGCGGTCGCCCCACGATGTGGGCGGCGGGACCGGTGGACGGGAACCGGGCGCTGGCCGTGGAGGTCGACTATTCGCAGGGCGCGCGGACGATCGCGGGCCTCGACCGGGCGATCCTGTGGTCGTCGGCGCTGGCGATCACGGCGACGCTGCTGATGGGGGCGTTCGCGGTCACCCGGGTGACGACCCGGCTGCACACGACCGCCCGGGTGGCCCGGCGGATCAGTGCGGGCGATCTCGACGCGCGCGTCGACGACCCCCGGACGAAGGATCCGTCGCGGCCGCAGGACGAGGTGGCCGCGGTGGCCGCCGCGCTGGACTCCATGGCGGGGTCGTTGCAGGGGAAGCTGCTGAGCGAGCAGCGGTTCACCGCGGATGTGGCACATGAGCTGCGGACGCCGTTGACGGGACTGCACGCGGCGGCCGAGCTGCTGCCGCCGGGCCGGCCGACCGAGCTGGTGCGGGATCGGGTGGCCGCGTTGCGGACCCTGACGGAGGACCTGCTGGAGATCTCCCGGCTGGACACGGGGCGCGAGACGGTGGAGCTGGACACCGAACGCCTGGCCGCGGTGGCCGAGCGGGTGGTGCGGGCGTCCGGCACCGGCACCGAGGTCGTCGTCGTACGGGATCTGGCCGTGGAGACGGACCGGAGGCGGCTGGAGCGGGTGCTGGGAAACCTGGTCGTCAACGCGCATCGGCATGGGCGGGGGCCGGTGTCCGTGACGGTCGACGGGGCGGTGGTGACCGTTCGGGACCATGGGGACGGATTTCCGGAGTACCTGGTCGAGCACGGGCCGCAGCGGTTCCGTACGGAGGGCGGGGCCCGGGGGCACGGGCTGGGGCTGACCATCGCGGTGGGGCAGGCCGAGGTTCTCGGGGCTCGGCTCTCGTTCTCGAACGCGGCTGACGGTGGGGCGGTCGCGACTCTGACGCTGCGGTAGGCGCTGCTCCTATGGCCCATCTGAAAAGGCGACACCTCCGCCCGCCTCCTAACGTGGCGAACAGTCAGGTTCGCTCCCCCACGGAGGTCTCCTCATGTCCCTGCGCTCCCGTTTCTCGATAGCCGTCGCCGCCGGCGCCCTCGCCGTCACCGCCCTCGCCACGCCCGCCGTCGCCGACGACGAGTGGGGGGCCGATGCCCAGAGCGCCTCGGAGAGCCACCAGAACCAGGACCCGGGCCAGCACCAGGACCAGGACCCGAACCAGCACCAGGACCCGAACCAGCACCAGAACCAGGACCCGGGCGAGCATCAGAACCAGAACTCGCGCCTGTCCAGGGGGGTGGTGACGGCCAGTTCGCTGGCACTGCGCAGTGCCCCGAACCGGGGCGGGCAGATCATCCGATGGGCCGACCGGGGTGAGGTCGTCTCCATCTTCTGCCGGACCAACGGCCAGAGCGTCCAGGGCAACCGCCAGTGGTACCTCCTCACGGACGGCACCTGGGCCTGGGGCGCGGCCCGCTACATCAGGACCATCGGGTCGGCGCCACGCTGGTGCTGACATCCCGCGCAGGCTAGGCAGACATCACGTCCTATTTGGGTAAGTTCCGGACATGACCAAGGCCGGAACCACCGTGGCCCCCGCGGACACCTCCGCTCGCGCGGCACGCCTGCCCCGGCGCCGTGGCATCGAACTGGCCCTCATCGCCCTCGCCGTCCTGCTCTCGGTGTACGGCTACTGCGCTGTCGGTCTCGCCCGCAACGGCACCGTCCCGCCCGGCGCCGCCGGTTACGGCGCCGGGCTCGGGGTGCTCGCGCTCCTCGCCCATCTGGCGGTGCGTCTGAGGGCGCCGTACGCCGATCCGCTCCTGCTGCCCATCGGGGTGCTGCTCAACGGCCTGGGCCTGGTGCTGATCTACCGGCTCGACCTGGAGACGCCCGGGGACCGCGCGGCCCCGACCCAGCTCGTGTGGTCCACGGTCGGGGTGACCCTGTTCATCGTGGTCGTACTGATACTGCGCGACCACCGGGTGCTCCAGCGGTACGCCTACGTCTGTGTCGCCGCCGCGCTCGCCCTGCTGACCCTCCCGATCCTCTTCCCCGCAGTGAACGGCGCCCGGATCTGGATCAGGATCGCCGGGTTCTCCATCCAGCCGGGCGAGTTCGCGAAGGTGCTGCTGGCCGTGTTCTTCGCCGCGTATCTCGCGACCAACCGGAACGCGCTGGCGTTCGCGGGCCGACGGTTCTGGGGCCTGCAACTGCCCACGGGCCGGGTCCTCGGCCCCCTTCTCGCCATCTGGCTGATCAGCGTCGGGGTCCTGGTCCTGGAGCGGGACCTCGGCACCTCGCTGCTGTTCTTCGGGCTGTTCGTCGTGCTGCTGTACGTCGCCACCGGGCTCACCGGCTGGATCGCGCTGGGACTGCTGCTGGCCGCCGTCGGCGCCTTCGCCGTGGGCTGGCTGGAGCCGCATGTGCACAGCAGGGTGGAGGACTGGCTGCATCCGTTCGCTTCGATCGAGGCCGGCCAGGGGCCGAACCAGCTCGCACAGTCCCTGTTCGCCTTCGCGGCGGGCGGGGTCCTCGGCACCGGGCTCGGGCTCGGCCACTCCGTCCTGATCGGATTCGCCGTGAAGTCCGACTTCATCCTGGCGACGGCCGGCGAGGAGCTGGGCCTGGCCGGGCTGTCCGCCGTCTTCCTGCTGTACGCCCTTCTCGTGGAGCGCGGCTACCGTGCGGGCCTCTCCCTGCGCGACCCCTTCGGGCGGCTGCTGGCGATCGGTCTCGCCTCGATCGTCGCGCTCCAGGTGTTCGTGATCGCGGGCGGGGTCGGCGGACTGATCCCGCTCACCGGCATGGCGATGCCGTTCCTCGCGCAGGGCGGCTCGTCGGTCGTGACCAACTGGGCGATCGTCGCCCTGCTGATCCGGGTGAGCGACTCGGCCCGCCGACAGTACGACGGCAAGGAGACCCCGTGACGACGCCAGGCCCCGGCATGACCCGTTACATCCGGCACGCCGCCTGCTTCTGCGCCCTGCTGCTCGTGGCGCTCCTCGTCAACGCCACCCGCGTCCAGGTCGTCCAGGCCCACCTGCACGACGCGAACCCGGCCAACCGCCGCGAGAACATCGCCCGTTACGGCCGCGAGCGCGGCGACATCCTGGTCGGCGGGCGGCCGGTCACCGGATCCCGGGACACCGGGGAGCAGCTGCGCTACGAACGCACGTACCGGGACGGGCCCTTGTACGCGCCGGTCACCGGCTTCGCCTCGCAGGAGTACGGCACGACCCTCCTGGAGCACAGCGAGGACCCGGTCCTGTCCGGCTCGGACCCGCTGCTGACGCCGTTCCCCCTGTGGAACGACTTCACGAGGCGGCGCAACCCGGGCGGAGACGTCGTCACGACGCTCGACGAGTCCGCGCAGAAGGCGGCCTTCGACGGGCTCGCCGGGCGCAAGGGCGCGGTGGCGGCGGTGGAGCCGGCGACGGGACGCATCCTCGCGCTGGTGTCCTCGCCGTCCTACGACCCGGGGGTGCTGTCCGGCAACGACCCGGGGGTGGGCCGGTCCTGGGCGCGGCTCAACGCCGATCCGGACCGGCCGATGCTCAACCGGGCGGTGCGGCAGACCTATCCGCCGGGTTCGACGTTCAAGGTGGTCACCGCGGCGGCCGCGCTGGACGCGGGGGTGATCAAGGACGTGGACGAGCCGACCGACTCGCCGGCTCCGTACACCCTGCCCGGCACCACCACCTCGCTCAGCAACGAGTCCGACGGCTGCGAGGACCTGTCCCTGCGGGAGGCCTTCCGCTGGTCGTGCAACACGGTGTTCGCGAAGCTCGGGGTGGACGTGGGGGCGCGGGACATGACGGCCACCGCGCGCGCCTTCGGCTTCGACGACGACGCGCTGCGGATCCCCTTCTCGGTGGCCCGCAGCACCTTCGACCCGACCGTCGACAGGGCGCAGCTGGCCCTGTCGTCGATCGGTCAGTACAACACCCGTGCGACGCCGCTCCAGATGGCGATGGTCTCGGCGGCCGTCGCCGACGGCGGGCAGATCCGCACGCCCTATCTGGTGGAGCGGACCACCACGGCCGGTGGCAGCATCGTGGCCACGACGGGCCCGCGTCCGGTGCGGCAGGCGATGGCCCCGGCGACGGCCGCGGTGCTGAAGGAGCTCATGACCCAGGTGGTGACCGAGGGCACCGGCACCAACGCGGCCATTCCGGGCGCGATCGTCGGCGGCAAGACCGGCACCGCCCAGCACGGCATCGGCAACGCCGGGATGCCGTACGCCTGGTTCGTGGCGTGGGCGCAGGGTGAGCGGGACGTGCAGCCGAAGGTCGCGGTGGCCGTGGTAGTGGAGGACGCGTCGGCGGTCCGGGGGGACATCACCGGCGGCGGGGTGGCGGCGCCGATCGCGCGAGCGGTGATGGAGGCGGCGCTCAACGCCAAGGAGTGAGACGGGGCTTGAGGCCCGCCGGGCGACCGACCTACCGTTCGGTCCATGACTGGAGCCACCGCGTACCAACTCGCCCAGGTGAACATCGGCCGCCTCAAAGCACCTCTGGACTCCGTGCAGTTGAAGGACTTCGTCGACAACCTCGATCCCGTGAACGCCGACGCGGACGCCGCCGACGGTTTCGTCTGGCGGCTGGAGGGTGATGCCGGCGACGCGACGGACATCGCCGTCTTCGGGGACGAGTGGCTGATCATCAACATGTCGGTGTGGCGGGACGCCGACGCGCTGACGGCGTACATGTACCAGGGCCGGCACCGCGAGATGCTCGCCCGCCGCAGGGAGTTCTTCGAGCGCGTCCAGGAGGCGATGGTGGCCCTGTGGTGGGTCCCGGCCGGCCACCGCCCCACGGTCGCCGAGGCCGAGTCCCGACTGCTGCACCTGCGCACCAACGGCCCGACTCCGTACGCCTTCACGCTCCGCACGCCCTACCCGGCGCAGGGGGCGGAGCCGGTCACGGTTCTGGGGATCCCGGACGATCTGGGGTGCTCGGTCTAGGCCGTCAGCCGATCGGCTTCCGCAACTCCGAGCGGATTTGCTCCGTCACCTTCGCCAACTTGCCCAGATCGACCTCGGCCGGGTCCTGGCTCATCTTGGCGGTGATGATCTCGGCCACCGCCCCGCCGGTGTTGCCGTCGCCCCAGCCGCACATCGGAACCGTCACCTTCTTGGTGGTCTGCTCGTCCGTGAGGACCTCACAGCTGATGGTGATCCCGCCGGAGCCGGCGGGGTGGAAGTCCTTCGCCGGTATCGCGATGCGGGAGCCCTCTGCCGCGCCGCCCTTCATCACGTCCTCCCGCATGCGGCCGGGGTATTTGAACCGGCCGTACATGCCCGAGACGACGAGCGTGGCCTTTTCCTTGTCACCGGCCGGGCTGTACTGCGCCAGGACGGCCTTCAGATCCTTGTAGCCCCACGCGCCGTCCGCCTCCTTCTCGATCTCCTTCGCGTCCGCGGAGTCGGAAAGGTCCTCGTCGAGTGCGTAGCGGCCGTCCACCAGCGTCTTGGGCAGGTCGAGCGTGTACTCGGCATCCGGATAGCCCGCGCCGCTCGACTCCTCCACCCCGCGCATGACCGAGCCCACCACCCCCAGGGCGACGAGTCCGCCCACGACGGCGAGGACCACCACGAGCGGACGTCGCCTCGAGGGCGGGGCGACAGGGGCAGGCGCACCCCAGCCGTACGGTTGTTGCTGCGGGGGGTACGGGTTGCCGTACGGCTGTTGCTGCGGCGGCACCGGCGGTGGGCCGTACGGCTGCTGCTGGCCGTAGGACTGCTGCTGAGGATAGGGCTGCTGCTGAGCGTAGGGCCCGGGAGCGTAAGGCCCCTGCGGAGGCTGCTGGTTGTAGGGGTTCGGCGGGCCGTACGGGCTCTGAGGCGTGGACACGTCAGTACGTTACTCCACGTGAGCGGCCCCCCTCCTCGATCGCCTCCTCCACCTCCGCGACCCGCTCCCGTTCCTCCGCCGCGAAGCGTTCCGCGTCCAGTTTCTCGGCGATCTCCTCGTCCTGGGCCATGAGGAGGTCGAGGTTGGAGTCGCCCATCTCGAAGACGCCCATGTCGACGTAGGCCTGCTGGAGGCGTCTGCCCCACAGGCCGATGTCCTTGACGCAGGGGACGATCCGGGAGAACAGCAGTCGACGGAAGAGGGCGAGGAACTCGGACCGCTCGGCGTACTCCTCGGCCTCCGCCTTCGGGATGCCGAAGTTCTCCAGGACCTCGACCCCGCGCAGGCGGTCGCGCATCAGGTAGCAGCCCTCGATGACGAACTCCTCGCGCTCGCGCAGTTCGGCGTCGGAGAGCTGCCGGTAGTAGTCCCGCAGGGCCATGCGGCCGAAGGCGACGTGCCGGGCCTCGTCCTGCATGACGTAGGCGAGGATCTGCTTGGGCAGGGGCTTGTCGGTGGTGTCGCGGATCATGCCGAAGGCCGCCAGCGCGAGGCCCTCGATGAGGACCTGCATGCCGAGGTAGGGCATGTCCCAGCGCGAGTCGCTCAGCGTTTCGCCCAGCAGGGACTTCAGGTTGTCGTTGATCGGGTACAGCATCCCGATCTTCTCGTGGAGGAAACGGCCGTAGATCTCCCCGTGCCGCGCCTCGTCCATCACCTGGGTCGCCGAGTAGAGCTTGGCGTCGAGGTCGGGCACGGACTCCACGATCCGCGCGGCGCACACCATCGCGCCCTGCTCGCCGTGCAGGAACTGGCTGAACTGCCAGGAGGCGAGGTGCCGGCGGAGTTCGCCCTTGTCCTTGTCGGTGAACTTGGCCCAGTACTTGGTGCCGTAGACGGAGATGGACTCGTCGGGGGTGCCGAGGGGGTCGTGGGGATCGACTTCGAGGTCCCAGTCGATGCGCTTCTGCCCGTCCCACTGTTTGTCCTTGCCCTTCTGGTAGAGGGCCAGGAGGCGGTCGCGACCGTCGTCGTACTCCCAGCTGAAACGGGCCTTGCCCGTTGCCGGTACCTGCCAGTGGGGGTCGCCGGGATCCGTGGTGTACAGGTCGAAAGTCGGCATGTCCCGCAGGCTGCCCCTTTGTAGACGCCGGGTCAACAAGTCGCGCGCAGGGGATTGACGGTCTTGCTGACAAGCAGTCTCATAAGAGCCATGACGAGTCTGACAGATGTCGACGCGCTCGAAGGGCTGCGTGACGCCCTCGGCCTGCTCAAGGACCGGGAGCAGGTCGCCGAGCGGCTGCTCGACTCCTCCGCGAAGCACTCCTTCGATCCGGACAAGGAACTGGACTGGGACGCGCCCTTCGAGGAGGGCCTCTGGTTCTGGCCGCCGGAACTGGTGTCGCTGTACGACACCCCGATGTGGCGTCGGATGAGCGAGGAGCAGCGGATCCTGCTCTCCCGGCACGAGGCCGCGGCGCTGGCCTCGCTGGGGATCTGGTTCGAGATCATCCTCATGCAGCTGCTGTGCCGTCATATCTACGACAAGGCGGCCACGAGCGCGCATGTGCGGTACGCGCTCACCGAGATCGAGGACGAGTGCCGGCACTCGAAGATGTTCGCGCGGCTGATCACCCGGGGCGGGACGCCCTGGTACCCGGTGAGCCGGGCCCATCAGCAGCTCGGTCGGCTGTTCAAGACGATCTCCACGACACCGGGGTCCTTCACGGCGACGCTGCTCGGTGAGGAGATCCTCGACTGGATGCAGCGCCTGACCTTCCCCGACGAGCGGGTGCAGCCGCTGATCCGGGGCGTGACGCGGATCCATGTCGTGGAGGAGGCGCGGCATGTGCGCTACGCCCGCGAGGAGCTGCGGCGGCAGATGGTCTCCGCTCCGCGGTGGTCGCAGGAGTTCACGCGGGTCACCTCCGGGGAGTTCGCGCGGGTGTTCTCCGTGGCCTTCGTGAACCCGGACGTGTACACCAACGTGGGCCTCGACCAGCGGGAGGCGTTGGCGCAGGTTCGCGCCAGCGGGCACCGGCGGGAGGTGATGCAGACCGGCGCGAAGAGGTTGACCGAGTTCCTGGATGACATCGGGGTGCTCAGGGGTGTGGGGCGGCGGCTGTGGAAGTCATCGGGGCTGCTGGCCTGATGTCGGCTGCGGGCCGGGGGGCTGGTCGCGCAGTTCCCCGCGGCCCTCGAGCAGGTCCAGCTGAGTTCGTTCAGGGGCGCGGGGAACTGCGCGACCAGCCACAACGGACCCGAGGACGGCCGACTACCCTTCGAGGCATGACCCCATCCGCGCCCGCGTACCGCAGACTCGGCGTCGAGGAGCGACGCAGTCAGCTTCTTGAGGCCGCCCTCGGCCTCTTCGCGCACCGCGCCCCCGAGGACGTGTCCCTCGACGACGTGGCCGAAGCGGCCGGAGTCTCCCGCCCCCTCGTCTACCGGTACTTCCCCGGCGGCAAGCAGCAGCTGTACGAGGCCGCGCTCCGGTCCGCCGCCGACGAACTGGAGCAGTGCTTCGACGAGCCCCTGGACGGCCCCCTCCTCATCCGCCTCTCCCGTGCCCTCGACCGCTACCTCGCCTTCGTCGACGAGCACGACGCCGGCTTCAGCGCCCTGCTCCAGGGCGGCAGCGTCGTCGAGACGTCCCGGACCACCGCCATCGTCGACGGCGTACGACGGGCCGCCGCCGAGAACATCCTCAGCCACCTCGGCGTCGCCGAGCCCGGCCTGCGGCTGCGCATGACCGTACGGATGTGGATCACCGCTGTGGAGGCGGCCTCCCTGATCTGGCTCGACGAGAGCAAACAGCCCCCCGTCGAGGAACTGCGGGACTGGCTGGTCGAGCAGTTCGTCGCCGTGCTCTCGGTGACCGCGAACCGTGACCCGGAGACCGCCGCGCTGGTCACGGCCCTCGCGGCGGATGTCTGACACTGGTGCCGTGAAGAGCGAACACACACCCTTCGAGGGCGGCCCGATGGACGGCCGGGTGCTGCCCGTGCTGCTGGGACCGACCGGGCATCCGCCGAAGACGTACCGCATCCCCGTCCCCGACGCGGCCGGCGGCCCGCCCACCGTGCTGGTGTACCGCCGGGTGCCCAGGGGGCACAGCAGGCTGGGGATCCAGAAGGGGTGGAAGTACGAGTACGACCCCGAGGGGAAGTCGAGCGACCGCCTGAAGTGGCCGTGGTCCAAGCCCGACAAGCCGGCAGACACCGACGGGTGACGAGGTTGCGCCGAACCGCCCACACTCGGCGCGCGAAGACGCCGGCGCCGCCTGATGCTCACCGTGCGGAACAGAGGGGCTGCTCCGCACAGGAGGTGATGACGTGTCAGGAAGGCTTCTGCGTCTGGTGTGTACGGTGGCGGTGGCGGCCGGGACCGTCCTCGCGCCGCTGCCAGCCGCGGCCGTACCGGAGCCGGAGCCGCGTGAGCGGTCCGTCGCCGATCTGCTGACGGACCTTCAGCGGCTGTACCGGGAGGCCGAGGAGGCCACCGAGACCTACAACGCCACCGCGGAGAAGCTGAAGGAGAAGCGCGCCGAGGTGAGCCGTCTGGACGCGGCGCTCTCCAAGGCCCGGCTCTCGCTGTACGACAGCCGGGGAGCCGCGGGCCGGCTGGCCCGGCAGCAGTACCAGCACGGCAGCACCGAGATCTCGCCGTACGTCCGCCTCCTGCTCGCCAGCGATCCCCAGCACGCTCTCGAACAGGGCCATGTCATCGGCGAGTTGGCGCGGCAACGGGCCGAGACGGTGGGCCGCCTGACCGGCTCCGAGCACCGCGCCGACGAACTCGCCCGCAAGGCGCGCGGTGTGCTCGACGAGCAGCTCACGCTCGCCGCCCGGCAGAAGAAGGCCCGGGACGACGTACAGGCGAAGCTCGCCGGCGTGGAGGAGCTCCTGGCCGCCCTCACCGCCGACCAGCTCACCCGGCTCGCCGAGTTCGAGGAGAAGGGCGTCGAGAAGGCGCAGGAGGAGCTGACGACGTCGGGCGCCCTCGGTGCGGACGCGCGGAAACCGTCGCGGGAGGGCGAGACGGCCCTGCGGTACGCCCGGCGGCAGCTGGGGAAGCCGTACCAGTGGGGCGCGGAGGGTCCGAAGAGGTACGACTGCTCGGGGCTGACCTCGCAGGCCTGGGCCCATGCCGGCACCCCGATCCCGAGGACCAGCCAGGGGCAGTGGGCGCGGCTGCCGAGGGTTGCCCTCAAGGATCTGCGCCCCGGTGACCTGGTGATCTACTTCCCGAAGGCCACGCATGTGGCGATCTACGTAGGCCGGGGCAAGGTGATCGAGGCCCCGAGAACGGGCGAGAAGATCAAGGTGTCCCCGATCGCGTCCCACCCGCTGCTCGGAGCGGTACGCCCGGATGACCCGCCTACAGGGGCGCGGAGAACGGGGCGAGGGGCCACGACGGACCCGCAGCCGCCGGCGCTCCCCGCCCCCGACGGCGGTCAGGCCCCGGCGACCGAGGCCAGGTAGGCGCCCGTCTTCTCCGGCTCATAGAAGAAGTTCTCGAAGTCGGCCGGGTTGTCGAAGCCATTGGCGAAACGGTCCGCCACCGGCTGCAGCTGCCCGGCCGCACCGATCAGGTTCAGGATGTGCTCCGGCGGCGGGGCGAGCATCGCGTTCGTCCACTTGGTGACGTGCTGGGCGGTGGCCCAGTACCGCTCGAAGGTCCCCCGCATCCACTCCTCGTCGAACTCCTTCTCGCCCTGGTCGAGGATCGACGCGAGGTAGGAGGCCGCGCACTTGGACGCGGAGTTGGAGCCCTGCCCGGTGATCGGGTCGTTGGCGACGACGACGTCGGCCACGCCCAGGACCAGTCCCCCACCGGGCAGGCGGCCTATCGGATTGCGCACGGTGGGCGCGTAGCGGCCGGCCAGGGTGGCACCGGCGTCGGTGAGTTCGACGTTCGTGGCGCGCGCGTATTCCCAGGGCAGGAACTTCTCCATGAGTTCCAGGGTCAGGGAGAGGTGTTCCGCCGGGTCCTTCACGCCGTTGAAGACGTCGAGCGGGCCGCCGGGTATGCCCTCCCAGAAGAGGATGTCGGCGCGCCCGGACGTGGTGAGCGTCGGCATGACGAACAGTTCGCCGACACCGGGGACGAGGTTGCAGCGGACGGCCTCGGTGTCCGGATGCTCGGGACGCGGGCCCAGGCCGTGGACGTAGGAGACGGCGAGCGCGCGCTGCGGCTCGGAGTACGGGGAGCGCTCCGGGTCACGGGCGAACATCGACACCAGCTCGCCCTTGCCCGCCGAGACCAGCACGAGGTCGTACGTACGGGAGAAGTAGTCGAGGTCACCGACGGCCGCGCCGTGGATGACGAGCTGGCCGCCGCGCTGGGCGAACGTCTCCATCCAACCGGCCATCTTCACCCGCTGGTCGACCGACTGCGCATACCCGTCGAGCCTGCCCAGCCAGTCGATCGCGCGCTGCGAGGGCCCCGGGTCGAACGAGCCGGGGGCCGCCACCGAGACGCCGAGTCCCTCGATCTTCGGGGCCTGGGACTCCCAGAAGTTCAGCTGGAGATCGCGCTCGTGCTGGAGTGCCGTGTGGAACATGCACTGCGTCGACATGACCCGGCCGGAACGGATCTCGTCCGCCGTCCGGTTGGACATCAGGGTGACCTCGTACCCGTGCGACTGAAGGCCGAGGGCGAGCTGGAGTCCGGACTGGCCGGCTCCGACGACGAGTATCTTCCGCATGCGGGTGATGGCTCCTAACCAGGGCTACTCGGGGGTGACGTCCAGTGCGTGGCCGACGAGGGACAGGAGGGTCTCGACCACCGAGATCTTCCGCCGCGCGTCCATGATCATGACAGGTATGTGCGGGGGGATCGTCAAGGCCTCCCGCACGTCCTCCGGTTCGAAGCGGTCACTGCCGTCGAAGTGGTTGACCGCGACGACGTAGGGCATCCCGCAGCCGTCGAAGTAGTCCAGCGCCGGGAAGCAGTCCTTCAACCGCCTGGTGTCCGCGAGGACGACCGCGCCGATCGCGCCGCGCACCAGGTCGTCCCACATGAACCAGAACCGCTCCTGGCCCGGCGTGCCGAAGAGGTACAGGACCAGGTCGTCGTCGAGCGTGATGCGGCCGTAGTCCATGGCCACGGTGGTGGTGACCTTCTCCGGGGTGCCGGTGAGGTCGTCGACCTGCTCGCTGGCCTCGGTCATCAGCGCCTCCGTCTGGAGGGGCTCGATCTCCGAGACGGTGCCGACGAGGGTGGTCTTGCCGACGCCGAAGCCGCCGGCCACGACTATCTTCGTGGCGATGGGGGCCCGCGTGCGGTCCGTCTGCCATGACTTCAGGTTGTCGTCGGTCTCGACATCGACGAACGGGGTGACGCCGTACCCGGAGGAGGCGGCGGCGTCAGAGACGACGGAGTCCACTCAGCACCCTTTCCAGCAGAGCGCGGTCGGGACGGCCCGTACCGTGACCGGTCCCGGTGCCGTACACACGGATCTTTCCCTGGTCCGCCAGGTCGCTGAGGAGCACGCGGACCACACCGAGCGGCATCTTCAGCAGCGCGGCGATCTCGGCCACCGTGCGCATACGGCGGCACAGTTCGACGATGGCCCGCAGTTCCGGCATGACCGACCTCAGCGAGCCGTTGGTCAGCTCCTTGCGCTCCTCCGGGGCTTCGAGAGCCGCCACGAAGGTCTCCACGAGGAGGACGTGGCCGAAGCGGGTCCGGCCGCCGGTGAGCGAGTACGGGCGGACCCGGGCGGGCTTGCGGTCGCCGCCGCGGACCGGGAGCTCGGGCCTGTTCGTCATCGGGCGCTCCCTGTCGCGTCGTTCTCCAGCGACTGGCGTAGCTCGCTGCGGAGTTCGGGGGTCAGGACGTGGCCCGCGCGGCCGACGAACAGCGCCATGTGGTACGCCACCACGCTCATGTCGCAGTCCGCGGAGCCGTGCACACCGAGCAGCGAACCGTCGCTGATCGACATCACGAACAGGCTGCCCTCGTCCATCGCGATCATGGTGTGCCTGGTCGCGCCGAAGTCCATGAGCTTCGAGGCGCCGAGAGTGAGGCTGCCGATGCCGGACACGATGGTCGCGAGGTCGGCGGAGGAGCCGCGCGGACCGGAGGGTTTCCCCTCACGGGCCTCGCGTGCCTGCGCGTTCCGGTCGGCGTCGGAGGAGAGCAGGAGCAGGCCGTCGGAGGAGACCACGGCGACGGACTGGACGCCGGGGACCTCCTCGACGAGGTTGGTCAGCAGGAAGTGGAGATTGCGGGCTTCACGACTCAGTCCGAAGGTACTGGGCGCGGTCAACTGCTTGCCTCCTCGGCTGTGCCCCCCGTGGCTTCTTCGGATGCGGTGCGTTGTGTGCGGTGTTCTGCGGTAGGCAGCTTGGTCTCGCCGGTCTGTTCCTTGATCTCCGCCGCAACGTCGCGGTGGCCGGCCTCCGCCCCCCGGTGGAAGCCGCCGAGCCTGCGGCGGAGTGCGTCGGCGTCCACGGACGCGTTGCGCCGGCGTGGGGCCGGGGCGGTGGGTGCGGTGATCTTGGGGGTGCGCTTGGGGAGGCCCTTGTCGGTGAGGGGCTCCTCGTCGGCTCGGGTGTGTTCGGTCTCGGCCTCGCCGTCGGCCGCGGGGTCGGGCGCCGACGGCTCGTCCGGTACGGGGTCGGGCCGCACCGGGACGGGCACTTCCTGAGCCGGGTCGGGCATCTCCTGTGCCAGGACCGGCTCTTCCTGTGCCAGGACCGGCTCTTCCTGAGCCGGGTCGGGCTCCTCCTGTGCCGGGACCGGGGCCAGGAGTTCCATCGTCGTCTCGGCCGGGGATTCCGCCTCCGCGTGGCGTACGGCCTTCTCGGCCATGGCGACCAGGGGGTCGCCGTGCTGCGAACGGCCGTTCAGGACGTTGGAGTTGACCTCCGCGTCGGCGCCGGGAAGGGAGAAGGAGTGGGTCGCGCCGGTGACCGGGCCGGTGTCGGAGGCCGGTACGGCGGACGTGGGCGCGGCCGTGAGCAGGGTCTTCGGAAGGACCACCACCGCGGCCACACCGCCCTGTTTCTGCTCGCGCAGCTGCACGCGGACGCCGTGCCGGTGGGCGAGGCGGGCCACGACGTACAGACCGAGGCCGAGGCCCTCGTCGCCCTCGTCGTACGACTCGTAGGCGGCCTCGGGATCGAAGTCGGCGAGACGGGAGTTGAGGGTGGCCATCCGCTCGGCGGTCATGCCGATGCCCTCGTCCTGGACGGAGAGCATGACCTCGCCGCTCTCCAGGAGCCAGCCGGAGACCTCGACGGGCAGGTCGGGCGGGGAGAACGAGGTGGCGTTCTCCATCAGTTCGGCCAGCAGGTGCGAGAGGTCGTCCGCGGCGAAGCCGGCCACATGGGCGTGCGGGGGCAGTGCGGCGATGCGGACCCGCTCGTAGCGCTCGATCTCGCTGACCGCGGCGCGGACCACGTCGACGAGCGGCACCGGCCCAGCGCTCTGCTGCACGTGTTCGGTACCGGCCAGGACGAGGAGGTTCTCGCTGTGGCGGCGCATGACCGTGGCGAAGTGGTCCAGCTTGAAGAGGGTCGCGAGGCGCTCCGGGTCCTGCTCGCGCTCCTCCAGGCTCTCGATGACGCCGAGTTGACGCTCGACGAGGCCGAGGGTGCGCAGCGCCAGGTTGACGAAGGTGGCGCCGATGGTGGTGCGCAGCCGCTCCAGCTGGGCACTGGACTCGGCGAGTTCGCTCTTGAGCTGCTCGCGGGCGTCCGCCATCCTCTGCCGCTGGCCGACCAGGTGCTTGCGGTCGGACTCCAGGGTGGTGATGCGCTCGGCGAGCGCGACGGCGTGCGCGTGCAGGGCGTTGACGGAGCGGACGACCTGGGCGAACTCGTCGTTGCGGCCGGTGAAGGCGACCGCTTCCTCGGCGGTGGGGTCCTCGGCGCCGGCCAGGCGGGCGGAGCCGCGGCGCAGCACGGAGAGGGGGCGGGTCAGGGTGCGGGCCATGGCGGTGGCGACGCCGACGGCCAGCAGCATCAGCGCACCGAGGATCGCGACGCGCAGCTCCAGCGCGGTGACGTCGTCGTCGCGCAGCTGGGCGAGCTCCTTGACCCGGCGGTCGAAGAGCGCGGACTCCGCGCCGCGCATGAGGTCCACGCGGGCCGAGAGGGCCGCGTCGAGCTTGCCGGTGCCGGTGCCGAGTTCGCCGTCGGTGAGGGTGGGCTGGTCGGTGAGGGCGGCGAGGTACTTGTCGGCGGAGTTGACCTCGGGACCGGTGACCGTGGAGTCGTAGCTCGCCTTGGCGGCGGCGGGCGCGGAGTCCTGGAAGTCGGCGAGGGCCGCGTCGGAGCGCAGCCGGGCCTGCTGGGCGGCGGCGCTGAGCGCGTCGCGCTGAGCGGCATCGGCCTTCGAGGAGACCTTCTCGGTCTTCGTCAGGCCGGTGATCGGGTCGTAGACGCTCTGGGCCGTCGTCGGCACGCTGAGCGCCGCGAGCAGCAGTCCGCGGGTGGCGGCGGCCTGCTGTACGGCGGAGTCCAGCTCGGCGAGGGAGTAGGCGCCCGAGCCCGCGCGGGACGGCATCTTCTCGGCCAGTTGCTCGGCGAGCCGGTGCAGTTCGGTGATGGCGGCCGAGTAGGCGGTGTGTGCCTGGAGCGCGTTGTCCTTGCCGGTGAGCGCGGAGCGTCGTACGGCGGCGATGTCGTCGAGGTCGGCGCGCAGGGTGGCGGACAGGTCGCTGTCGGCGCGCAGTTCCTCGACCTGGCGGTCGACCCGGGCGCTCGACTGCTCGCCGGGCGCCTTGGACTTGGGACGCCCGGCCGCGATGTAGGGGGTGACCTCGTCGCGTTCGTCGGCGAGCGCGTGGGCGAGGTCGAGGGCGTCCTGGGTCTGCTCGGCGAGCGTCACCAGGTCCTGGGAGTCGTGGAGTTCACCGGAAGCGGTGACGAGGGAGGGGGCGCCGGCCCCGGCGATCGCGGCGGCCACGACGGCGACGGCGAGAATCAGCCGGGTACGGACGTGGGTGGGGCGGCCCTTGCCGACGGGAGTCTCGGGGGCGCCGGGCGTGGCGGCTGTGTGCTCCGCGCCGTTGCCGGAGGCCGTCTGCTTGCCTGTGCGACGAGGCCGCGTCTTCTGCACCGCTGCTCGCATTCCTGAACTCGTGATACCCATGGGCCCGGGGTGACGCTCAGTCAACTGGTGTGCACACCGGGGTACGGTTCCCGACCCTCCCAGCGCCGGTGGGCGGCGGGCACGCATCGCCTGAGCCGCCACCCGAAGGAGTGAACCCCGGACGGGAGTTGGCGGGCAAGTTCCTGCGGCACACGCGGAGACCCTGTGCGGCAGGCCGGTTGGACGTCGGCGAAGACCGATGGCAGTATTCGCCACCACGCTTGCGCACAGCCAGCCATTCCGTCCCAAACCTGGCGTCTGACCTGCGCAACTGCGTCAATTCCGCGACCGTTGCCATGCTTTGACGGAGCTTGTGAAGGGCTCGTGCAGACTGGCTGAATGCGTACGGAACTTGTC
Organism: Streptomyces sp. NPDC005303; assembly: GCF_040607335.1. Classification (NCBI taxonomy): domain Bacteria; kingdom Bacillati; phylum Actinomycetota; class Actinomycetes; order Kitasatosporales; family Streptomycetaceae; genus Streptomyces; species Streptomyces sp. NPDC005303. Next base: position 234,559 of record NZ_JBEXGM010000006.1, read on the forward strand.
TCGGAACCCGGCGATGTCCAGCGGTCCAACGAGGACTTCGCGAGCGTCGCACTCCCCGCTTCCGGACGGGGCGGCGTACTGGTCGCCCTCGACGGGGTCACCCCGCCCACCGGTCCGACGGGCTGTCTGCATTCCGTCCCCTGGTTCACGGCCCGTCTCGGTGGTGCGCTGACCGAACTGGCCGTTTCGCTCATGGATGTTCCCCTGGCCGAGGTGCTGGCCCGGGCGATCGTGCGCACAGCGGAGACACATGGTGAAGGTTGTGACCTTTCTCACCCACGTACACCGCAGGCGACGGTGGTGATGGCGCGGTGGTCCCCCGAGTCGGTCGAGTACCTGGTCCTGTCGGACTCGGCACTGCTGGTGGAGGGGGCGGGCGGGGTGGTCACGCCGGTGCTGGACGACCGGTTGTCCCGTCTTCCACGCGCCTCGCTGACCACGGACGCGCTGATCGACGCCAACCTCCGCAACAAGGAGGGCGGCTTCTTCACGGCGGCGGCGGATCCGTCGGTGGCGGGGCGCGCGGTGACGGGGGTGCTGCCGCGGTCGTCGGTGCGCGGACTGCTGGCCCTGACGGACGGGGCGGCCCGGTGGGTGGAGAAGTTCCACGAGGGCGGCTGGGGGGACTGCTTCACCTTCGTACGCAAGCAGGGGGCGCAGGCTCTGGTGGACCGGGTCCGGCAGCTGGAACGGGCGGACGCGGAGACCCGCACGTATCTGGGCCGCGCCAAGACCCACGACGACGCGTCGGCGGTGTACGCGGAGCTGTGAAGGGCGGGCGGTGCGCTGCGGGCCCCCGGGCGTGGACAGGGTGAGCGACACCGGGTGCGGCAGATGATCTGCACGACCGTCGCCGCGTACGACTCCCTCCGCACGGCGGATCGCAAGCGGCCTGCGACCGGGTCACCGACTGCGTGACCGACTGCGCCGGCCAGGCACCGGCCCTACGCGACGCGGCCGAGGCGGACGCCCGCACGGCGCACTCGCCGGCATCGAACGGGCCCGGTCACGGCGGGCCCCCGTCCGGCGCAACATCACAACCCGCTCCGCTCGACCGCACCGGCCCGGCGCCACCACACCCACCCGCACGGAGCAGCCGGCGGCGCTCGACGGCATCGACCCGGCGCCACCACACCCACCCGCACGGAGCAGCCGGCGGCGCTCGACGGCATCGACCCGGCACCAGCAAGACGGGCATGACCGCAGCGGACCGTCACATGGCCTACTCGACAGCGCCCACCCGGCACCACCGCAACACCCACCCGGCCGAAGCAGCCGCCCGCCCTCGACGGCGTCCACCCGGCACCCCCACCACACCCGCCCGCCCGCCCGCCTTGCTCGACGCCTCGACCCGGCACCACCGCGAAGAACACCCGGCCGGAGCAGGCCCCCGACCGGCTCGCTCACAGCGCCCACCCGGCACCACCACACCCGGGCCCCCGGCCGGAGCGCACGCCCACGCAGTGCGCTCGACAACGCCAACCCCCGCCCGACCGAACAGCCACCCGCCATGCTCGACGCACCAGCACCAGCACCAGCACCGGCACCGCGGACGCCTGCCGGAGCACACCACCACCTGGCCCGCACGACAAGGCCCACCCGGCACCACTGCAACGCCCACCCGGCACCACCGCAACACCCACCCGGCCGAAGCAGACGCCCGCCCGGCTCGCTCGACGCCTCGACCCGACACCGCCGCGACGGGCACCCATAGGAACGGACCGCCGCCCGGCCTGCTCGGCCGCGACACAGCATGCGTCCGATCGGAGGAGCCGTCCGCCCCGCGCGCTCGACGGCTCCGGCCCGGCACCACCACGACATCCGCTCGGCCGGAGCAGCCGCCCGCGCTCGGCGGTATCGACCCGGCTCCACCCCCGCCGGGGCCCGAGCCACCTCGCCCGGCGGAACACCGTCCTCAGGGAGTGGCCTACCTCTCCATGCCCCGGTTCAGCTGGTGCAGCAGTCGGGCCAGTTCGGTCACCTCTCCCGGGTCCCAGTGCGCGAGGCGGCCCGCGTACCGGGCCCGGCGTGCGTCGCGGACCCTCTGTACCCGGGAGCGGCCCTCTTCCGTGAGGTCCACCAGCCAGGCGCGGCCGTCCGCCGGGTCGGGTTCGCGGGCGACGAGGCCCAGGTCGTCCAGGGCACGCAGCTGACGGGACATCGTGGCCTTGCCGACCCCGATGTACGCGGCCAGTTCGGTGGCTCGCTGGCGGCCGCATTCATCCAGACGGACGAGCAGCCCGTAGGCCGCCGACTCCAGGTCGGGGTGGACCTCCCGGGCCATCTCCCCCTGGTTGGCCCGGGCGCGGCGCAGCAGGACGGTCAACTCGCGTTCCAGCGCCAGGAATCCGGGCTGGTCCACACCGCTCGGCGCCGCGTCGGCCGCGCCCCGGCCACCACCGCCGTTTCCGTCTTCGTGCACGTCAGCCCCTGCCTGAATGTCCCGGTCGTGAAAGTTTCCGCCAAATTGCGACAGCACCGCAGCTCCGTAAGTATTTCGCAGGGCTGGACCAATGGCAGTCGCCGGTCCCTCTTCCCACCGCCTCGTCCCCGTGCGTGGCGTCCCCACCGAGCGGTGGCTGGCATGCCCACGTCAGCCCGACATGGCCTTCCCCTGTCCCCCCATCGGAACCACCGAGCACCACCGAGCACCGCCGTCGCATCACCGAGCACCACCGTCGCATCACCGATCTTCCGGAGGCACGCCATGCCCGCGCACAGACCCGAACAGATACGTCCCCGACGCCTCTTCCTCGTCGGACTCCTGCTCACCGCGTTCTCCCTGCTCCACACGGCCCCCGCCTCGGCCGCGGAATCCCCCGAGGCCACCGCCACCCCGGCCCGCGGCTCCGCCCACATGGGAATGGGCGTCGTAGCGCATGACGGCCAGGGCGGTCTGCCCGCCGAGACCCGCGCCACCCAGGCCGAGGGGGTCGACGTCGCCAGCTACCAGGGCAACGTCGCCTGGTCGACCCTGTGGAACAGCGGCGTCCGGTGGGCGTACACCAAGGCGAGCGAGGGGACGTACTACACGAACCCCTACTACTCCCAGCAGTACACCGGCTCCTACGGCGTCGGGATGATCCGCGGGGCCTACCACTTCGCCACTCCGGACACCACGAGCGGCGCAACGCAGGCCGACTATTTCGTCGACCACGGGGGCGCCTGGTCCAGGGACGGCAGGACACTGCCCGGTGTGCTCGACATCGAGTGGAACCCGTACGGCGACGCCTGCTTCGACAAGTCGCCGAGCGCGATGGTCACCTGGATCCGCGACTTCCTGAACCAGTACAAGGCGCGCACCGGCCGTCAGGCCGTCATCTACACCGCCACCACCTGGTGGAACCAGTGCACCGGCAACTACGGCGGCTTCTCCGCCAACCCGCTGTGGATCGCCCGGTACGCGTCGACGGCCGGCACCCTCCCGGCCGGCTGGAGCACGTACCTCATGTGGCAGTACACCTCCTCCGGCCCGACGGTCGGTGACCACGACCGCTTCAACGGGACGCTCGACCGGGTGCAGGCACTCGCCAACGGCTGACCCGCCCCGGGTACGGCGAAGGCCCGGGCCTCCCTCACGAGAACCCGGGCCTTCACCTCATCCGGCAGCGCCCGTCACGCCGCCACCGGAACCTCCGGCGCCGCCCCGTTGACGGCCGGGGACAGCGCCAGCTCCAGGACCTGGCGGACGTCGGTGACGGCGTGGACGTCGAGCTTGTCCAGCACCTCCGCCGGGACGTCGTCCAGGTCGGCCTCGTTGCGCTTGGGGATGATCACGGTCGTCACCCCGGCGCGGTGCGCGGCGAGCAGCTTCTGCTTCACGCCGCCGATCGGCAGGACCCGGCCGGTCAGCGAGACCTCACCGGTCATCGCCACGTCCGTGCGGACCAGGCGGCCGGAGAGCAGCGAGGCCAGCGCCGTCGTCATGGTGACGCCCGCGCTCGGGCCGTCCTTCGGGACCGCGCCCGCCGGGAAGTGGATGTGCACGCCCCGGTCCTTGAGGTCACCCACCGGCAGCTCCAGTTCCGCGCCGTGCGAGCGCAGGAAGCTGAGCGCGATCTGCGCGCTCTCCTTCATCACGTCACCCAGCTGGCCGGTCAGCGTCAGACCCGCCGCGCCCGTCTCCGGGTCGGCCAGCGACGCCTCGACGAACAGGACGTCCCCGCCCGCTCCGGTGACCGCGAGTCCGGTCGCGACACCGGGGACCGCCGTACGGCGCTCCGCGGGGTCCTGGGCCGACTCGGGCACGTGGTGCGGCCGGCCGATGAGACCGCGCAGTTCCTCGTCCGTGACGGTGAACGGCAGTTCCCGCTCGCCGAGTTCGTGCTGGGCCGCCACCTTGCGCAGCAGCCTCGCGACGGACCGCTCCAGGGTGCGCACGCCCGCCTCGCGGGTGTACTCGCCGGCGAGCTTGCGCAGCGCGCTCTCGTCGATGACCACCTCGTCCTTGGCGAGCCCCGCCCGCTCCAGCTGGCGCGGGAGCAGGTGGTCACGGGCGATGACGATCTTCTCGTCCTCGGTGTAGCCGTCCAGACGGACCAGCTCCATCCGGTCGAGCAGGGCCTCCGGGATGGCCTCCAGGACGTTCGCCGTCGCGAGGAACACCACGTCGGACAGGTCGAGTTCGACCTCCAGGTAGTGGTCGCGGAAGGTGTGGTTCTGCGCCGGGTCCAGGACCTCCAGGAGGGCGGCCGCGGGGTCGCCGCGGAAGTCGGAGCCCACCTTGTCGATCTCGTCGAGCAGGACGACCGGGTTCATCGAACCGGCCTCCTTGATCGCCCGTACGATCCGGCCGGGCAGCGCGCCGACGTACGTCCGCCGGTGACCGCGGATCTCCGCCTCGTCCCGGACACCGCCGAGGGCGACGCGGACGAACTTACGGCCCATGGCGTGCGCGACCGACTCTCCGAGCGAGGTCTTTCCGACGCCGGGAGGCCCGACGAGGGCGAGCACGGCACCGCCGCGCCGGCCGCCGACGACCCCGAGGCCCCGGTCGTTGCGGCGCTTGCGCACCGCCAGGTACTCGGTGATCCGCTCCTTCACGTCCTCCAGGCCCGCGTGCTCGGCGTCGAGGATCGCCTTGGCGCCCTGGATGTCGTACGCGTCCTCGGTCCGTTCGTTCCACGGCAGTTCGAGGACGGTGTCCAGCCAGGTGCGGATCCAGGAGCCCTCCGGGGACTGGTCGGAGGACCGCTCCAGCTTGTCGACCTCCTTGAGGGCGGCCTCCCGCACCTTCTCGGGCAGGTCGGCGGCCTCCACGCGGGAGCGGTAGTCGTCGGACTCCTCGCCCTCCTGCTCACCGTTGAGCTCGCGCAGCTCCTTGCGTACGGCTTCCAGCTGACGGCGGAGCAGGAACTCCCGCTGCTGCTTGTCGACGCCCTCCTGGACGTCCTTCGCGATGGTCTCGGCGACGTCCTGCTCGGCGAGGTGGTCGCGCAGCTGCTGGGTGGCGAGCTTGAGGCGGGCGATCGGGTCGGCCGTCTCCAGCAGTTCGACCTTCTGCTCGGTGGTCAGGAAGGGCGAGTAGCCGGAGTTGTCGGCGAGGGCGGACACGTCGTCGATGGCCTGCACCCGGTCCACGACCTGCCAGGCGCCGCGCTTGCGCAGCCAGGCGGTGGCAAGTGCCTTGTACTCCTTGACGAGTTCGGTCGCGTGGCCGGGCAGCGGGTCGGGGACGGTCTGGTCGACCGTGGTCCCCTCGACCCACAGGGCGGCGCCCGGGCCGGTGGTACCCGCACCGATCTTCACCCTGCTCCGGCCGCGGATGAGCGCGCCCGGGTCGCCGTCGGCCAGCCGGCCGACCTGCTCGACGGTGCCGAGCACACCGGTGCTCGCGTAGGTGCCGTCGATGCGTGGGACCAGAAGGACCTTGGGCTTTCCGGGTTCCGAGCGGGCGGCGGCCTGGGCGGCCTCCACCGCGGCGCGGACGTCGGTGTCGTTCAGGTCCAGCGGGACCACCATTCCGGGCAGCACGACCTCGTCGTCGAGCGGCAGCACAGGCAGAGTGAGCGGTGTGGACGTCGAAGCCATGATCTCCCCTTCGGCAGTCAAGTTGAGCTATGCCGACTCAATGCACAGAGGCCTTCGAATGTTCCCCATCCGCTTGCCTGTTCGCTGTCGGCGATCACGGCTGCCGGAATCGGCCTTCCGGGGCCTAGAGTCACCCCGTAATAGACACACACCGCAAGTGACCATTACCGGGGGTACCGTGGACGGAGTCGTACAGGCCTGGGTGACCGGCTGGGTCGTCTCCCGCGGGGCGGCGGCACCGGAGCGTGAGCCGTGGGGTTTCACCGTCGACGTGGGGCAGGTCGGGCAGGTGTCGCGGCACGTCTTCGACGCGCTGGGCGACAGCGTGGACGAGGAAGCCGTGCGCAAGGTCGCGGGCGGGGTGACGGGCGCCGGGGTGTGGCTCAAGGTGTTCCACGACCCGGAGGTGGTCGGGGGCTGGCTCGGCGAGGGCTGGTGGGTGGATCCCGAGCCGGGGTATCTGATGACGGTCCCGCTGGCCGGAGCGGAGGGCGGACATACGCACGCCCCCGAGGGCTACCGGAAGCGGGTCTGGTCCGTCGGCGGAGTCACGCGCGTGCTCGTCGCCGCCCCCGACGGCTCCCTCGCAGCGCGCGGCCAGACCGCCCCGACCGGCACCACGGCCGTCTTCGACCAGATCGTGACCGTGCCCGCTCATCAGCGCCGGGGGCTGGGCAGCGTCGTCATGCGCACCCTCCAGGCCGCGGCGGCGCGCACGGGGGCGGAGACCGGCGTCCTCGCCGGAACTCCGGCGGGACGGGCACTGTACGAGTCTCTGGGCTGGCATGTGGAAGCTCCGCTCACCAGTGCGAAGTTCGTGGGACCGGACGGGGCGTGACCGTCCGTCACCGCCCGCGGGAAACCCGGAGGCGGCCGGGGACGGCCTCTGTCATGCTGCGCCGGTGATCACCCCGATACCTTCGGTGGTTCCCGCCGGCCGCACGGCGGACAACGCCCGGCCGACGCCGGATCTTCCCGACGGCCCGGCACGCGCCCGTGGCGCGCCCTGGCCGCCGACGCCCCGGTGACCGCGAGCCACGCTGCGGCGGCACCCGCTGCCCACGCCCACCGAGGACGACGCCCGCGGCCGCACCGGACAGAGCGGGAGCGGCCGAAGACGGGTGCGATACGGGCCATGGCCGGGCCGGACACCGTCCCGGCCCCGATGCCGGGATCGACCCGGATCTGCGGCGCGGTCACGCCGGGATCACCTACGGGGCACCGGACGCGGGCCGCCGCCCGACCCACCGGGCGCCGGGCCTCCCGGGACCGCACCGCATCAGCTCAGCCACGCCGTCCACGCGAAACCTCCTGCCGCACCGGCAGAAGGCCGCCTCCGGCTGGAGGGCACCGTGTGCCACGCCCCCTTCCCCGCGGACGGCCGGCAGCACCAGCGACTCCACGCCCGCGTGCGGGGGCGACGACCACCGAGAGGACCAGGGGAACCAACGACCATGACCACCACGAACACAGCGCCCCTCCTCTCCGCCTACGACGACCAGATGCGCGGCGCTCCCCCCACCCTGCCCACCGGGGTGACGTGCGAGCAGGACGGGCCGCTGCTGCGGATCGTCGGCCAGTTCCGCGGGTTCGTGAGCGGGCCGCGTGACCTCGGCGTGGAGGGTGAGGCGCTGGACGAACTCATCGTGCGGCAGCGTGACTTCTTCGCGGCGCGCGGCGAGGCCGTCGAGTGGAAGACCCGCGCCCACGACACCCCGGCGGACCTCACCGCACGACTCCGCGCGGCCGGTTTCGTGCCCGAGGAGCGGGAGACGGTACTGGTCGCCCGGGCCGCCGGGACGGCCGTGGGAGAGCCCACGCTGCCGGACGGCGTCACCGTGCGCCGGGTCACGGCGGACGCGGACATGCGCCGGATCGCCGCGATGGAGTCGGTGGTGTGGGGCCAGGACCGGCGCTGGCTCGCCGACGATCTGATCGGCCGGGTCGCCACCGCGCCGGATGACATCGCGGTGTACGTGGCCGAGGCGGACGGCGAAGTGGTGTGCGCCGCCTGGCTGGTGTTCCGCGCGGGCACGGAGTTCGCGAGCCTGTGGGGCGGTGCCGCGCTCGCCGAGTGGCGGGGCAGGGGCATCTACCGTGCCCTGGTCGCCGTACGCGCCGCTCTCGCCGTCTCTCGCGGAGTCACCTGTCTGCACGTGGACGCGTCGGACGACAGCGCGCCCATCCTGCGCCGGCTCGGCTTCCACGCGGTGACCACGACCACGCCGTACGTCTGGACCCCACCGGCCGGCTAACCGGCCGGGAGGAGCTGCCGGGCCCGGTACCAGCGCCGCACCAGCGGCCAGGTCGCGACACCGATCGCCAGGGCGATCGGATGACCCCAGTCGGTCAGCGGGTCGGTGAACGCGATCAGGTCGATCACCAGCAGCCAGCCGAACAGGGCGAGCAACGGCCAGCGCAGCCACGGTCCGAGCAGCCCCGCCAGCGCGCCGAGGCTCGCGGCCACGCCGAAGCTGACGCCGTAGTCGAGGCGGTGCAGCGAGCTGGCGGGCAGATGCCCGACCAGGACCGCGAGGCCTGTCGGGACCTCCGTGGCGAGGGTCGCCCCGACATGGCCGAGCAGGAAGACACCGGCCGTGCGCACCCCGCCGATCCGGCGCTCCAGCGCGGTGAGGACGAACAGCAGGGCGAGGGCGTACGGCGAGAGGATCCCGCCCGCGATCCACCACGCGCTGGCCACCATCACCAGGACGGGCGTCCGCACCAGGTGGACGACATCGGTGCTGGAACCCTGGTGCAGGGCGTGCACCAGGGCGGGGTCCAGATGTGCGGCGACCAGTGAGACGAGGGCCAGGACGGCGCCGTAGCCGAAGGTGAACGGCGTCCCGGTGGGCGTGGGGAGCAGCCGCTGGAGCCGGGGAACGCGAAGACGGGGGTCGGCGGTGGCCGTTGCCCGTGGTGTCACCGGTGTCTCCGCGGGACCCGTCACACACCGTTCCCGTTGCCGGGGCATCCCGTCGAGCAGTCCGGCCACGTCCGGAACAGCCGCGTCGCAGACGGGTGTCTGCGGTGCGGGCGCGTCGGAAGGGGCGGGGGGCGCGGTCCGGTCCAAGGTGAGCTGCTCCTTCCGTCGCACCCCACCCTTCGCGCCCCACCCGCCCGCTGTCTGTGACCCGCGCCACCCCGGCCCCGATTCACAGGGTCTTCTCAAGTAGGCGCGGCCCGGACGCCCTAGCTGCCAGGATGGGCCGATGCCCACCTCGTACGACATTCCCGAAGTCCTGGACCGTCGCGAGGGCCCGTACGGAGAGGTCGTCCTGCGGCGCCACGGCGAGTTGCTCCAGATCATCGCCAACGGCTGCTTCCTGATGGACACCTCCGACGGGCGGTCGGAGCGGATGCTCGTCGACGTGGCGCTCGCCGCGCTCGACGACCGCCCCGCACCACACGTCCTCATCGGCGGCCTCGGCGTCGGCTTCTCGCTCGCACACGCGGCCACGAACCCGCGATGGGGCCGGATCACGGTCGTCGAGCGGGAACCGGCGATCATCGACTGGCACCGCACGGGCCCGCTCTCGGCACTCTCGGCAGAGGCACTGGCCGATCCCCGGACGAACATTGTGGAAACGGATCTAGTCGGATTCGTCAATGAGACATGCGCCACTTTCGACGCGTTGTGTCTCGACATCGACAACGGGCCCGACTGGACGGTCACGGACGGCAACCAGGGCCTCTACGCGCGTCCCGGACTCACAAGCTGCGCAAGGGTGTTGAAGCCGGGCGGCGTACTGGCCGTGTGGTCGGCCAAACCCTCTGCGGAATTTGAGCAATCCCTAGCAAATGCCGGGTTCCAGCAGGTACGTACCGAGGAGATCCCGGTTGCCCGGGGCGTACCCGACGTCGTGCATCTCGGCGTCCGACCTGGATAGCAAAGGGGTGATGTCTCCCCGTACTCTGCTCCCCTACGCCGATCATTCAAGCGTCAATCGCAGTCATGCGCAGACAAGGAATCACCCCACATGGTTCCGGAAAGCACTCCCCAGGGGCGGGCGATGGAGCAGACACACACCTCCCACAACGGTTCGACGGCTACCCCGGGCGCTCAGCGCCGGGTCCTGGTCGTCGAGGACGATCCGACGATCGTCGACGCCATCGCGACCCGCCTGCGCGCCGAGGGATTCCTCGTGCAAACGGCGGTCGACGGTCCGTCGGCGGTGGACACCGCAGAGGCCTGGCAGCCGGACCTGCTGATCCTCGACATCATGCTGCCCGGCTTCGACGGTCTGGAGGTCTGCCGCCGTGTGCAGGCCGCCCGTCCGGTGCCGGTGATGATGCTCACCGCGCGCGACGACGAGACCGACATGCTGGTCGGGCTCGGCGTCGGCGCCGACGACTACATGACCAAGCCGTTCTCGATGCGCGAGCTGGCCGCGCGCGTGCACGTCCTGCTGCGGCGGGTCGAGCGGGCCGCACTGGCCGCGGCGACGCCCAGAAGCGGCATCCTGCGGCTCGGCGAGCTGGAGATCGACCACGCGCAGCGCCGGGTGCGGGTGCGGAGCGAGGACGTCCACCTCACTCCGACCGAGTTCGACCTGCTCGTGTGCCTGGCGAACACCCCGCGCGCGGTGCTCTCCCGTGAGCAGCTGCTGGCCGAGGTGTGGGACTGGGCGGACGCCTCCGGCACCCGGACCGTCGACAGCCACATCAAGGCACTGCGCCGGAAGATCGGTGCCGAGCGGATCCGCACGGTGCACGGCGTGGGCTACGCCCTGGAGACGCCGACGCCATGAGCGAGGGTCCGGCCGCCCGCAGAAGCCCCAAGGAACCCTGGGGTGGCGTGAGCCCGTTCTCGATCAAGACCAAGCTGGGCGCGCTGGTCGTCATCGCGGTCCTCATCACCACCGGGCTGATGATGATCGCGATGCGCACGGCGACCGAGCTGCGCTTCATCACGGTCTTCTCGATGATCGCCACACTGCTCATTACGCAGTTCGTGGCGCATTCGCTCACCGCCCCCCTGGACGACATGAACGCGGTCGCCCGGTCCATATCGCACGGCGACTACACCCGCCGGGTCCGCGAGAACCGGCGGGACGAGCTGGGCGACCTGGCCCAGACGATCAACCGGATGGCGGACGACCTGGAGGCCCAGGAACGCCAGCGCAAGGAACTTGTGGCAAATGTCTCCCACGAGCTGCGCACGCCCATCGCGGGCCTGCGCGCCGTGCTGGAGAACATCGTCGACGGGGTCACCCAGGCCGACCCCGAGACCATGCGCACGGCCCTGAAGCAGACCGAGCGGCTCGGCCGGCTGGTGGAGACGCTGCTGGACCTGTCCCGCCTCGACAACGGCGTCGTACCGCTGAAGAAGCGCCGCTTCGAGGTGTGGCCGTATCTGTCGGGCGTGCTCAAGGAGGCCAACATGGTCGCCTCCGCGCGCGCGGGCATCGCGTCCGGGTCCGGCAGTCACACGCGCAACGACGTCCATCTGCACCTCGACGTGTCCCCACCGGAGCTGACCGCGCACGCCGACCCGGAGCGCATCCACCAGGTCGTGGCCAACCTGATCGACAACGCGGTCAAGCACAGCCCGGCACACGGGCGGGTGACGGTCAAGGCACGGCGTGGGGCACTGCCCGAGTCGCTGGAGCTGGAGGTGCTCGACGAGGGCCCCGGCATTCCGCGCTCGGAGTGGCACCGCGTCTTCGAGCGCTTCAACCGCGGTCAGGTCATGCGGCCGCACGGTCCGGGCAGTGACGGCGGCACCGGGCTCGGGCTCGCGATCGCCCGCTGGGCGGTGGATCTGCACGGCGGCCGGATCGGAGTGGCCGAATCCGAGCGGGGCTGCAGGATTCTTGTCACCCTTCCAGGCCTTCCCTCTCTGCCAAGTTGACGTAAAGTTCGAAGCGGAGCCACAAGATCCATCTGTGTCCGGCGCTGACGGACACGTGTGATCAGGCAGAGGGCCGCGCCGCAGTCGCGCAGGGCCCCGCTCGGCGCTTCCCTCAAGCGTGTTCATCTATCAGAACCACGCTTGTTTCCCGCCATTTTCACCCCCGAAACCCGCTCTTTGATGTGACTTACACGACGATGGACGGGCCCGGCCTGACCTTCACCGTCTCGGGGGCGTAGCCTTTATTTCCGCTGTCCATCACCTTGTGAAGCGGAAGAGGGCGGTTGCCGCCGTGTCGCCACAGTCCCCCAGTAACTCGAGCATCTCGACCGACGCAGACCAAGCGGGCAAGAACCCCGCTGCCGCGTTCGGCCCGAACGAGTGGCTCGTCGACGAGATCTATCAGCAGTACCTCCAGGACCCGAATTCGGTAGACCGTGCCTGGTGGGACTTCTTCGCCGACTACAAGTCGGGGGCCGCCGCTCCGGCTGCGGCGGGTACCGCGGCCGCGGGGGCCGCGGAGACCACCACCGCTCCGGCGGCCACCCCGGCTCAGGCCGCCCCGGCCCAGGCTCCCGCGCCGGCCCCGGCCGCTGCTCCGGCAGCCCAGCCGGCCGCCGCGGCTCCGGCCCCGGCCAAGGCCGCCCCGGCCGCCGCTCCGGCTCAGGCCGCTCCGGCCGCCAAGCCTGCGGCTGCGAAGCCCGCCGCGAAGCCGGCCGCCGAGGGTGCCTCCGCGGAGGGCCCGGAGATGGTGACCCTGCGCGGTCCCGCCGCCGCGGTCGCGAAGAACATGAACGCCTCCCTGGAGCTGCCCACGGCCACGTCCGTGCGCGCGGTCCCGGTGAAGCTGCTCTTCGACAACCGCATCGTCATCAACAACCACCTCAAGCGGGCCCGGGGCGGGAAGATCTCCTTCACGCACCTGATCGGCTACGCGATGGTGCAGGCCATCAAGGCCATGCCGTCGATGAACTGGCACTACGCGGAGAAGGACGGGAAGCCCACCCTCGTCAAGCCCGCGCACGTCAACTTCGGCCTCGCCATCGACCTGGTGAAGCCCAACGGCGACCGCCAGCTGGTCGTCGCGGGCATCAAGAAGGCCGAGACGCTGAACTTCTTCGAGTTCTGGCAGGCCTACGAGGACATCGTCCGCCGCGCCCGTGACGGCAAGCTGACGATGGACGACTTCTCCGGTGTGACGGTCTCCCTGACCAACCCCGGCGGCCTCGGCACCGTCCACTCGGTCCCGCGTCTGATGCCCGGCCAGTCGGTCATCATGGGCGTCGGCTCGATGGACTACCCGGCGGAGTTCCAGGGCACCTCCCAGGACACCCTGAACAAGCTCGGCATCTCGAAGGTCATGACGCTCACGTCGACCTACGACCACCGGGTCATCCAGGGCGCCGCCTCCGGCGAGTTCCTGCGCGTCGTCGCGAACTACCTCCTCGGCGAGAACGGCTTCTACGACGAGATCTTCGAGGCCCTGCGCATCCCCTACGAGCCGGTCCGCTGGCTCAAGGACATCGACGCCTCGCACGACGACGACGTCACCAAGGCCGCCCGCGTCTTCGAGCTGATCCACTCCTACCGGGTCCGCGGCCACGTCATGGCCGACACCGACCCGCTGGAGTACCGCCAGCGCAAGCACCCTGACCTGGACATCACCGAGCACGGCCTCACCCTGTGGGACCTGGAGCGGGAGTTCGCGGTCGGCGGCTTCGCCGGCAAGTCCCTGATGAAGCTGCGCGACATCCTCGGTGTGCTGCGCGACTCGTACTGCCGCACCACCGGCGTCGAGTTCATGCACATCCAGGACCCGAAGCAGCGCCGCTGGATCCAGGACCGCATCGAGCGCTCGCACACCAAGCCGGAGCGCGAGGAGCAGCTGCGCATCCTGCGTCGGCTGAACGCCGCCGAGGCCTTCGAGACCTTCCTGCAGACGAAGTACGTCGGCCAGAAGCGCTTCTCCCTGGAGGGCGGCGAGTCCGTCATCCCGCTGCTCGACGCGGTGCTGGACTCGGCCGCCGAGTCCCGCCTGGACGAGGTCGTCATCGGCATGGCCCACCGCGGCCGCCTGAACGTCCTGGCGAACATCGTCGGCAAGTCGTACGCGCAGATCTTCCGCGAGTTCGAGGGCAACCTCGACCCGAAGTCGATGCACGGCTCCGGCGACGTCAAGTACCACCTGGGCGCCGAGGGCACCTTCACGGGCCTGGACGGCGAGCAGATCAAGGTCTCGCTGGCCGCGAACCCCTCCCACCTGGAGACGGTCGACCCGGTCATCGAGGGCATCGTCCGCGCCAAGCAGGACATCATCAACAAGGGCGGCACGGACTTCACGGTCCTGCCGGTCGCCCTGCACGGTGACGCGGCCTTCGCGGGCCAGGGCGTGGTGGCCGAGACCCTGAACATGTCGCAGCTGCGGGGTTACCGCACCGGCGGCACGGTCCACATCGTCATCAACAACCAGGTCGGCTTCACGGCGGCGCCCGAGTCCTCGCGCTCCTCCATGTACGCCACCGACGTGGCCCGCATGATCGAGGCCCCGATCTTCCACGTGAACGGCGACGACCCGGAGGCCGTGGTCCGCGTCGCGCGGCTCGCCTTCGAGTTCCGCCAGGCGTTCAACAAGGACGTGGTGATCGACCTCATCTGCTACCGCCGACGCGGTCACAACGAGTCGGACAACCCGGCCTTCACCCAGCCGCTGATGTACGACCTGATCGACAAGAAGCGCTCGGTGCGCAAGCTGTACACCGAGTCCCTGATCGGTCGCGGCGACATCACCCTTGAAGAGGCCGAGCAGGCGCTGCAGGACTACCAGGGCCAGCTGGAGAAGGTCTTCACCGAGGTCCGCGAGGCCGTCACGGCCCAGCCGGCCGCCGGTCCCGTCTCCGACCCGCAGGCCGAGTTCCCGGTCGCCGTGAACACCGCGATCTCCTCGGAGACCGTGAAGCGGATCGCCGAGTCCCAGGTCAACATCCCCGACACCTTCCACGTCCACCCGCGTCTGCTGCCGCAGCTGCAGCGCCGGGCGTCGATGGTCGAGGACGGCACGATCGACTGGGGCATGGGTGAGACGCTGGCCGTCGGCTCCCTGCTGCTGGAGGGCACCCCCGTCCGCCTGTCCGGTCAGGACTCCCAGCGCGGCACCTTCGGCCAGCGCCACGCGGTCCTGATCGACCGGGAGACGGGCGAGGAGCACACCCCGCTCCAGTACCTCAACGAGGACCAGGCCCGCTACAACGTCTACAACTCCCTGCTGTCCGAGTACGCGGTCATGGGCTTCGAGTACGGCTACTCGCTGGCCCGCCCCGACGCGCTCGTGCTGTGGGAGGCGCAGTTCGGTGACTTCGTCAACGGCGCACAGACGATCGTCGACGAGTACATCTCGGCGGCGGAGCAGAAGTGGGGCCAGACGTCCGGCGTCACCCTGCTCCTCCCGCACGGCTACGAGGGTCAGGGCCCGGATCACTCCTCGGCCCGTGTCGAGCGCTTCCTCCAGCTCTGCGCCCAGAACAACATGACGGTCGCGATGCCGACCCTGCCGTCGAACTACTTCCACCTCCTGCGGTGGCAGGTGCACAACCCGCACCACAAGCCGCTGGTGGTCTTCACCCCGAAGTCGATGCTGCGCCTGAAGGCCGCCGCGTCGAAGACGGAGGAGTTCACGTCGGGTCAGTTCCGCCCGGTCATCGGCGACACGTCCGTGGACGCCGCCGCGGTCCGCAAGGTCGTCTTCGTGGCGGGCAAGCTGTACTACGACCTCGAGGCCGAGCGTCAGAAGCGCGGGATCACGGACACGGCGATCATCCGCATCGAGCGTCTGTACCCGCTCCCGGGTGCCGAGCTCCAGGCGGAGATCGCCAAGTACCCGAACGCCGAGAAGTACCTGTGGGCCCAGGAGGAGCCGGCGAACCAGGGCGCGTGGCCCTTCATCGCCCTCAACCTGATCGACCACCTGGACCTGGCGGTCGGCGCGGACATCCCGCACGGCGAGCGCCTGCGGCGGATCTCCCGCCCGCACAGCTCCTCCCCGGCCGTCGGTTCCGCCAAGCGGCACCAGGCGGAGCAGGAGCAGCTGGTGCGTGAGGTGTTCGACGCGTAACCCCTTACGCGGGCAGTACGTGACCGGGCCGCATCCCTCTTCGGAGGGGTGCGGCCCGGCCGTTTCGGCGCACTTATCCTTGAGCCATGTACTTCACGGACCGTGGCATCGAGGAACTGGAGAAGCGGCGCGGCGAGGAGGAGGTCAGCTTCGAGTGGCTCGCCGAGCAGCTGCGGACCTTCGTCGACCTCAACCCCGACTTCGAGGTGCCGGTGGAGCGACTGGCCACGTGGCTCGCCCGGCTGGACGACGAGGACGAGGACGACGAGTAGGGCCGATGCGGTGTGGGGCGCTCCTTCGGGTGCGCCCTTTGTGTTTGCACCGCTCGCGTTCGGTAGCGCGGGTGCCTCAGCTCGTACGACAACCCGAGCGCGCCCTACGCCGCCAACAGCGCCCCCGCCGTGAACCAGCGACCGACTGCGCTGTCCTCCTCAGGGCGCCCTTTTGTGTCCTGCGGCTCGAAGTCAGTCACGCGGGTGCCTCAGGCCGTACGACAGCCCGAGCGCGCCGTGCGCCAGCAGCAGCGCCCCCGCCGTGAACCAGCCGCCGCTGCGGTGTCGTAGGCCCCAGGCGGCCAGGGGGAGGCCAGCCGCCATCTGGGCCAGGGCGAGGGTGCGGGCCTTCGGGTCGCCGGACCAGGGGAGCCCGGGCGACAGTCGGCGGCCCGCCACCAGTTCGAGTTCGCTGCGGACCGTGCCCCCTCCCCCCTCCCCCTCGACCGCGCGGGCGTCCGGCCGCTCCCGGGCCGCCTCGCGGAGGCGGTCGGTCGGTTCGCCGGGAGCGAGGTCGGCGGGGAGGTCCAGGCCCACGCGCGTGAGGACCGCGAGCACGCCGCGCAGGCGGGCTCGGGCATCGGAGCCGGGGTCCGGTTTCGTGAGGTGGTCGAGGGACTGGACGTCCAGGACCGGGTCGAGGGCCAGGCGGGACGCGAAGGTGCGCATGGCCTCGTCCTCCCCGGCCGGCGTGCCGTTGGTGAGCCAGATGTAGCCGACGGGGCGGCGGAAGCCGGACGCGAGGGTGTAGCCGGCGCGGTCGGCGTCCCACCACAGGGCGAGAACGGGCCAGGGAGCGCCGACGGCCAGGGCGGTGGCCCAGCCGGTCATGACCCGGTCGACCGTCTCCTCACCGTGCAACCACGGCCTGCCCTCCGGCACCAGAACGCTCCAGCCCTCCCCCGCGTGCGTGAGCAGCATCCGCTCGCGCAGCAGCCGGGCCGCGGGGGCGACGGAATCCGGCTCGGCCCGGCAGAGCAGCACGGCACCGGGGGCGGGGCCGGTGCGACCGGTACGGGAGGAGGTGGCTTCCGTCGACATGGTCACACGCTAGGGCGATATGCGGCGATTGGTCGCATTAGCAGCGTTGGGGGTCCCCGGAAAGAGTGTCTTGACTTTCGACCGCCACGATATATCGTGAATTGCAAGAGACGCGATATGGCGCGTTACTACGGGGAGGTCCGCACCGTGCCCAAGTCCGAGTGGTCCGTCGCTGAGCCCAACAAGCTCGACTTCGACGTCCCTGTGAGCGATCTGCACGTCCGCATCGTCAACGGAACAGTCAACGTCGTGGGCATCGACGAGAGTTCCACCCGCGTGGAG
This sequence comes from Streptomyces sp. NPDC005303, assembly GCF_040607335.1. Classification (NCBI taxonomy): domain Bacteria; kingdom Bacillati; phylum Actinomycetota; class Actinomycetes; order Kitasatosporales; family Streptomycetaceae; genus Streptomyces; species Streptomyces sp. NPDC005303. The sequence goes on from NZ_JBEXGM010000006.1 coordinate 252,146, forward strand.
GTCTCCGAGATCGAGGGGCCGCCCCTGATCGTCACGCTGGAGGGCAACACCCTCACCGTGGCCTACGAGGACCTGCCCTGGAAGGGCTTCCTCAAGTGGCTCGACCGCAAGGGCTGGCGGCGCAGCGCGGTCGTCTCGCTGGCCGTGCCGGCCGACACCCGCGTCGAGGTGGGTGTGGTCAGCGCCGCGGCCGTCGTGTCCGGGATGCGCGGCCCGTCCGTGGTGAAGGGGGTCAACGGCGACACGACCCTCGTCGGCCTCTCCGGCCCCGTCCGCGCCGACACCGTCTCGGGGAACCTGGAGGCCCAGGCCGTCACCGGCGACCTGCGCTTCAACTCCGTCTCCGGGGATCTCACCGTCGTGGAGGGCTCCGGCCCCTCCGTGCGGGCCGACTCGGTCAGCGGCTCGATGATCGTCGACCTCGATCCGGAGGGCCCCTCCGACGTCCGGCTGACCAGTGTCTCGGGTGAGATCGCCATCCGGCTCGCCCAGCCCGCGGACGCGGAGGTGGAGGCCAACACCGCGAGCGGGACGATCTCCAACGCCTTCGACGGCCTGCGCGTGCACGGCCAGTGGGGTGCCCACAAGGTCACGGGCCGCCTCGGGGCCGGTACCGGCAAGCTCCGCGCGACCACCGTCTCCGGCTCCATCGCCCTCCTGCACCGCCCACCCCGGGAGGACGAGGAGGAGCCGTGGGAGACGGATCCCTTCGTGAAGGACGGTGACACGGGTGCCGCACCGGCCGACACCACCGACCCGCTGGACGGCGAGCGCCGCACGTCGGGGGACAATCCCCTTTCCGGCCAGGACGAGGCCCCCACCCCGGCGGACGACCCCACGGACGCCCCGGCGAGCGACCCGACCCGCGGCCCGGCCGACGGCACGACCGACAAGAAGGTGCTCTGACATGCCCCCCGTCTTCGCCCACGGCCGCCTGCGTCTCTACCTGTTGAAGCTGCTGGACGAGGCCCCGCGCCACGGCTACGAGGTGATCCGGCTCCTGGAGGAGCGCTTCCAGGGCCTGTACGCCCCCTCCGCGGGCACCGTCTACCCCCGGCTGGCCAAGCTGGAGGCGGAGGGCCTGGTCACCCACACCACCGAGGGCGGCCGCAAGGTGTACGCCATCACCGACGCGGGCCGCGCCGAGCTGGCCGACCGCAGCGGCGAACTGGCCGACCTGGAGCTGGAGATCCGCGAGTCGGTCGCCGAGCTCGCCGCCGAGATCCGGGCCGATGTGCGGGGCGCGGCAGGTGATCTGCGGCGCGAGATGCGGGCGGCCGCCACCGAGGCCCGCCGGGACTCCGGCAGTGGCTCCAAGGACACCGGGGGCGAACACGGGGGCCCCTTCGGGGACTTCACGGACTACACCGACAAGGAGGCGTGGCGCGCTGCCAGGGAGGAGATGCGCCGCGTCAAGCAGGAGTGGAAGGAGCAGGCCCGGCGTGCCAAGGACGAGAGCCGCCGCGCCCGTGACGAGGCCCAGCGGGCCCGCCGCCAGGCCAAGGAGGCCCAGGACCGGGCCCGGGAGCAGGCACAGGAGGAGGTGCAGCGGATCGCCCGGCGGGTGCAGGAGCAGGTGCAGGACCACTTCGCGCGCGGCGACTGGCCGACGGGCGTGCGCGAGGGCCTGACCGAACTGGCCAAGGAGTTCGGCGAGTTCGGGAAGGACTACGGCAAGGAGTTCGGCAAGGACTTCGGCTTCGGCCGGGGTGGCGCGAGGTCCGAGAAGGCCGAGGGGACGCCGCCCGGTCCCCAGTACTCGTACACCCCGGAGGACTTCCCCGCCGAGTACGAGCCCTCGTGGGCCCACGAGGACCCGACCGGGGACCCGGCCCGCGACCTGGACCGCCTCCTCGACCGCTTCCGCGACGACATCCGTGACGCCGCCCGCGACCACGGCATCACGGCCGACCAGTTCCACGACGCCCGACGCCACCTGTCGACGGCGGCGGCGCACATAGGGGCACTCCTGCGGGCACCGAAGGCGTGAACCGAGCGGACTCCTGCGGTACGACAGCTTCGGGCGCCGCACAGCTGTCGTACCGCCGGGGCGCTCGCCCTCAGCCGGCCTTCGCCTCTCCCCCGCCGTAGAGGACGCGCACGACCGACTCATGGGTCACCCCGTGATCGGCGAGAACCTCCGCGGACACCCCGGGCCTGACGGTCAGCGCCAACAGGATGTGCTCGTCGCCGATATGGCGGTCCCGTCGGGCCACGGCGATCCGGAGAGCCTTCTCGAGGATCTCCTTGGCGCCCTGCCCGAAGGACCGCCGCCCGGACCGCGCCCCCTTGTCCTTCCGGTCGCCGGACATCGCCCCGACGCCGTGCACCTCCTCCACCCGGGCGACGATCTCCGAGACGTCGATACCGAGCCCGGCCAGCGCCTCGGCGTCCGCCTGGGACAACCCGGCCCGCCGCCGCGCCTCGCCCAGCGCCTCCCGTACGGCGTTCCCGTGCTCGGCCAGCCCGAGAGCGGCCAGGGCGAAGGAGGCCCGACCGGCCTCCCGGTCCAGCAGGGCGAGGAGCAGGTGCTCGGCGTCCACCGGCCCCGCCCCTGCCCGCTCGGCATGTTCGACCGCGCCCACGACCACGGCCCGGGCGTCTTTCGTGAACCGTTCGAACATCAATGCCTCCCGTACTTCTTGTGCACGGCCTGCCTGCTCACTCCGAGTTCCGCGGCGATCTCCTGCCACGACCAGCCCTGATTGCGCGCGCTGCGCACCTGCACCGACTCCAGTTGCTCCAGCAGCCTGCGCAGCGCGGCGACGGCACACAGTCCGACCCGGGGGTCTCGATCACCGGCGCGCTCGGCGAGATCCGTTGCTTCGGTCATGATGTCAATGTACGTTGACAGGCCCCATCCGTCAACCACAGTTGACAAACGTCGGCGGCCGATCCGCACCCGGACCGGCCGCCGACAAGAAGGAAAAGGAAGGGATCAGCCGTTCGTGAGCACGACCTTCCCGAACTGCTCACCGGACGCGACCCTCTCGAAGCCCTCGCGAGCACGGTCCATGGGCAGCACCTCGTCGATGACGGGCCGCACACCCGTGGCCGCGCAGAACGAGAGCAGATCCTCCAGCTCGTCCTTGGTGCCCATGGTCGAGCCGACGACCTTGAGCTCCAGGAAGAAGATCCGGGTCAGTTCGGCGTGCGAGGGGCGGTCGCCGCTCGTGGCACCGGAGATGACGAGCGTGCCGCCGGGCTTGAGCGACTTCACGGAGTGCGACCATGTGGCCGCGCCCACCGTCTCGATGACGGCGTCCACCCGCTGCGGCAGCCGCGCGCCCGACTCCAGCGCCTCCACGGCTCCGAGCTCCATGGCACGCTTGCGCTTGGCCTCGTCCCGGCTCGTGGCGAAGACCCGCAGCCCCGCGGCCTTCCCGAGCACGATCGCGGCCGTGGCGACACCACCGCCCGCGCCCTGCACCAGCACGGAGTCACCGGGCCGGACCCCGGCATTCGTGAACAGCATCCGGTACGCGGTCAGCCAGGCCGTGGGCAGACAGGCGGCCTCCGCGAAGGACAGCTCCTTCGGCTTCGGCAGCACGTTCCAGGTCGGCACGGCCACCTGCTCGGCGAACGTCCCCTGGTAGCGCTCGGTGAGGATGGACCTCGGTTCCTTGGGGCCGACCCCGTGCCCGCTCTGCCCGATGACGGAGTGCAGGACGACCTCGTTGCCGTCCTCGTCGACACCGGCGGCGTCACAGCCGAGGATCATCGGCAGCTTGTCCTCCGCGAGGCCTACGCCGCGCAGGGACCAGAGGTCATGGTGATTGAGGGAAGCGGCCCTGACATCGACGACGCTCCAACCCGGGCGGGCTTCGGGGGCCGGGCGCTCCCCCGACTCCAGTCCCGAGAGCGGGTTGTCGCGGTCGATTCGGGCGGCGTAGACAGCGAACATGACCTTGACGATAGGGTCCGCCGACGGCGCGGGGAACCGGGACGCGTTGTGACACATACCCACTTGCGGAAGCGCACTTCAGGATGTGCCGGGTCAGGATGTCGGGCGAGTGCCGGTGCGTTGTGGCTGGTCGCGCAGTTCCCCGCGTGGCCGCTGCGCTGGGCTTGAACCGGGCGCCTAGGGGGTGGTGCCGGGTCAGGATGTCGGGCGAGTGCGGGTGCGTTGTGGCTGGTCGCGCAGTTCCCCGCGTGGCCGCTGCGCTGGGCTTGAACCGAGCGCCTAGGGGGTGGCGCCAGGTCAGGATGTCGGGCGAGCGCGGGTGCGTTGTCGCTGGTCGCGCAGTTCCCCGCGCCCCTAGGGGGTTGCAGTCACCTGCGCCACGGTCTGGACGTTCGCCGGACCGTGCGCCACGACGGGCTGGCCCCGACCCACCCACCGAGGCTGCAACGGGCCGCCGCAGGCATCAGGGGCGCGGGGAACTGCGCAAAAACGCCCGCCCCCACCGAACCCGCACCCGCCCCACAACCGAAGCCGACACTCGATCAGCCGCACCCGATGGCAAAGAAATGGCCCCGCCCGGAAACCCACCCGGACGGGACCACCTCACGCCGAACAGCACTCAGCGACGAGCAACGCCCTCCGCCCGAGCCGCCGCGGCAACCGCCGCCGTGACCGCAGGAGCCACCCGCTCGTCGAACGGGGACGGGATCACGTAGTCCGCCGCCAGATCGTCACCGACCACCGACGCCAGCGCCTCGGCCGCCGCGATCTTCATGCCCTCGGTGATCCGCGAGGCCCGCACCTGCAGCGCCCCCGCGAAGATGCCCGGAAACGCCAGCACGTTGTTGATCTGGTTCGGGAAGTCGGACCGCCCGGTGGCCACCACGGCCGCGTACTTGTGCGCGACATCGGGGTGCACCTCGGGGTCCGGGTTGGCCATCGCGAACACGAAGGCGCCCTTCGCCATGGAGGCGACCGCGGACTCCGCGACCGTACCGCCGGACACGCCGATGAAGACGTCCGCGCCCGCCAGCGCGTCCTCCAGCGACCCGGACAGGCCGGCCTTGTTGGTGAACCCGGCCAGTTCCCGCTTCACGGACGTGAGGTCGTCCCGCTCGGCGGACACGACACCCTTGCGGTCGGCGACGGCGACGTCCCCGATGCCCGCCTCGACGAGCATCTTGGCGATGGCCACGCCCGCCGCGCCCGCACCGGAGATCACCGCACGAAGATCTCCGATCGACCGCCCGCTCAGCCGGGCCGCGTTCCGCAGGGCGGCCAGCGTCACGACCGCGGTCCCGTGCTGGTCGTCGTGGAAGACGGGAATGTCGAGCCGCTCCTGGAGCCGCCGCTCGATCTCGAAGCACCGGGGCGCCGAGATGTCCTCGAGGTTCACGCCGCCGAAGGAGGGCGCGAGACGGACCACGGTCTCGATGATCTCGTCGACGTCGGTGCAGGCCAGCGCAAGCGGAACCGCGTCCACCCCGCCGAACTGCTTGAACAGGATCGCCTTGCCCTCCATCACGGGGAGGGAGGCCTCGGGCCCGATGTCACCGAGCCCCAGCACGGCCGTACCGTCCGTCACGACGGCGACGACCGACGATTTCCACGTGTAGTCGTGGACGAGGTCCGGCTGCTCGGCGATGGCGCTGCACACCTTCGCCACGCCGGGCGTGTACGCGAGGGACAGGTCGTCCTTGTCACGGATCGGCACGGTGGCCTGCACAGCCATCTTGCCGCCGCGGTGCAGCGCGAACGCGGGGTCGAAGGAATCGAGGGGCTCCGCCCCTCCGTCCTGTCCCGTATCGCTGTCGCTGCGAGGATTGACGATCTCCGCTGCCACTTTGTCTTACCCCTTAGGTCTTCATGTTTTTGAGGGTGGCCACTCCTGGTTGAGAAGTGGGCGGGCACCGCGTACGGCCCTGTTCACTGATGCGTACGGGCCGGTACACGACGGGCGCGCCGCACACGCGCCCTGAGCCCCGGATGAGGGGTGTAAAGAACCTTCTTACCGGACGACCGGCGTCGAGGACGAGTCCAATACGTCCAAGGTCACACGCCGACCCGTAAATCGATCATCGATCACCGGAGGCCGGTGACATGAATCATGGAGGGCCATCCGGACAAACCATCAGCAGGCCCTTGACGATCACCGGAGAGCCACTCGGGCGACCGGCGACCGCCCCGGCCGGGTCCCCCACGTGGTGACCCACACCGGAGATCTTCCGGCCGGAATGCCAGATTCCCGCAGATGGTCCGGTCGTGATGTACGGACATGGTGCGGTTCGGGGGTCACCCGTTATGCGATTTTGACATGACCGGCCCCCTGAATGGTCCAGTCCGAATGGCAAGATGCCGTCATCACACGAGGTCGCGACACTCGAAGGCGTGTGCTCTCGTCGACCTGAGGAATGAAGGCAGCGCTGCCGGACCGATCGGCAGCCGCCCCGCCCATCGGCAACTCCACCCATCCGCCGGAGGAACCCACCATGACCGCAAGCTCCACCCGTCGTACGACCGCCGCGCGCACCAGGACAGCCGCGGTAGGTGCGATCGCGGTCGCCGGCGCTCTGATTCTCACCGGCTGCGGTGACCAGACGGACAGCGGCGGCTCCAGTTCGGAGTCGTCGGCCTCCTCGTCGGCGCCGCTCGCGAGCAAGCTGCCCGCCGACATCCGCAAGGCCGGAGTCATCAAGGTCGGCTCGGACATCGCGTACCCGCCGGTCGAGTACATCGAGAACGGCAAGGCCGTCGGCATCGACCCGGACATCGCGGACGCGCTCGGCAAGCAGCTGGGGGTGAAGTTCGACTTCCAGAACGGCAAGTTCGACAACCTGATCGTGGGCCTTCAGGCCAACCGCTTCCAGGTGATCATGTCGGCGATGAACGACACCAAGGACCGCCAGAACGGCGTCGACTCCGACACCGGTCAGAAGGCCGGCAACGGTGTCGACTTCGTCGACTACTTCACCGCCGGTACGTCGATCCTGGTGCAGAAGGGCAACCCCAAGGGCATCAAGTCGCTGGACGACCTGTGCGGCAAGGTCGTGGCCCTGCAGAAGGGCACGACGTCCGAGGGCATCGCCAAGACGCAGAGCAAGAAGTGCACGACGGACGGCAAGAAGGCCATCGATCTGCAGACCTTCGACACCGACCCCGAGGCGCTGCTTCGTCTGAAGCAGGGCGCGTCCGTCGCCGACCTCAACGACTTCCCGGTGGCGGCCTACAACGCGAAGACCTCCGGCGGCGGCAAGGACTTCGAGGTCGTGGGCGACCAGATCGAGGCGGGGCCGTACGGCATCGCCGTCAGCAAGGACAACACCCAGTTGCGTGACGCCCTCCAGGCCGCCATGAGCGCGATCATCAAGAACGGCGACTACGCCAAGGTCATGCAGAAGTGGAACGTCGCGGACGGCGCGGTGACCGAGTCGAAGATCAACGGCGGCTCCTGATCCCGGCGCGACACTGAAGGGCAGTCATCGTGACTGACACTCTCGACAAGTCTCCGGCGGCGTCGGTGCCGCCGGAGCAGATCAAGGCCATCCCGGTGCGCCACTACGGGCGCTGGGTGGCCGGTGCCGTGGTCATCGCCATCGTGGTGCTGATCGGGGTGGCCTTCTCCAACGCGAAGATCAACTACAGCATCATCCCGCAGTACCTGTTCGACCCGACCATCGTCTCCGGCGCCTGGACGACCCTGTACATCTCGGTGCTGGCCATGGTGCTGGGCGTCGCCCTCGGCGTGATCCTCGCCGTGATGCGGCTGTCGTCGAACCCGGTCACCAGCACCGTGGCCTGGTTCTACATCTGGTTCTTCCGCGGTACGCCGGTCCTGGTCCAGCTGCTGCTCTGGTACAACATCTCGCTCGTCTTCCCCATCCTGAACCTGGGGTTCTACAAGGACGAGATGAACCAGGTCATGACGCCCGTTCTGACAGCCCTGCTCGGACTCGGGCTGAACGAGGCCGCGTACATGTCGGAGATCGTCCGAGCCGGCATCCAGTCGGTCGACGAGGGGCAGACGGAGGCGTCGCACGCGCTGGGCATGACCCATGCCAAGACGCTGCGCCGGGTGGTGCTTCCGCAGGCCATGCGGGTCATCGTGCCGCCCACCGGCAACGAGTACATCAACATGCTGAAGACCTCTTCGCTGGCTTACGCCGTCCAGCTTCCCGAGCTGATCAAGAAGGCCACGGACATCTCCAGCACCTCACTGGCGGTCGTCGAGATGTACTTCGTCGCCTGCATCTGGTACCTGTTCCTGACCACGATCTTCAGCATCGGGCAGTACTACGTCGAACGCCGTTACGCCCGCGGTTCGACGCGCAACCTGCCGCCGACCCCGCTGCAGCGGCTGAGGAAGAACCTCCGCATGTTCGGTTCGTTCCGCCGTCCGGAGGTGGCCCGATGAGCAAGCTTTCCCAGGACATCACCGACAGCGTCGAGGGCCGGCTCATGGTCAAGGCCGAGGGCGTGCACAAGTCCTTCGGCGCGGCGCACATCCTCAAGGGCATCGATCTGGAGGTGAGCTCGCGCGAGGTCGCCTGTCTGGTCGGCCCGTCCGGCTCGGGCAAGTCGACCTTCCTGCGATGCATCAACCACCTGGAGAAGATCAACGCCGGTCGGTTGTACGTCGACGGCCGGCTGGTCGGCTACCGGCAGAGCGGCGACAAGCTGTACGAGCTCAAGGAGAAAGAGGTGTCGGCGCAGCGACGGGACATCGGCATGGTGTTCCAGCGCTTCAACCTCTTCCCGCACATGACGGCGCTGGAGAACGTCATGGAGGCGCCGCTCCAGGTCAAGCGCGAGTCCAAGGCGATCGCCCGGGAGCGGGCGCAGCGGCTGCTCGACCGGGTCGGCCTCGGCGACAAGACCGGTCACTACCCGTCCCAGCTCTCCGGCGGCCAGCAGCAGCGCGTCGCCATCGCCCGTGCGCTGGCCATGGAGCCGAAGCTGATGCTCTTCGACGAGCCGACGTCGGCGCTCGACCCGGAGCTGGTCGGCGAGGTCCTGGACGTGATGCGGGACCTCGCGGAGGACGGCATGACGATGATCGTCGTGACCCACGAGATGGGCTTCGCCCGCGAGGTCGGCGACTCGCTGATCTTCATGGACGACGGCATGGTGGTCGAGGCCGGCCATCCGCGCGAGGTCCTGACGAACCCTCAGCACGAGCGGACACAGGCGTTCTTGTCCAAGGTGCTCTGAGCCGCGAAGGAAATACTCCACATGTGGGCTCCGCGTCGGGAATTCCGACGCGGAGCCCACATGAATGAGCGAAGTCAGTAGTGCCATTCCGGCCACTGAAGCCCAGAATCAATACCTCAGATGAAGCTCAAAATTCTTGCAGCCCAGCGATCAAGGTATGTACGGTCAACGCAAGCTGAATTGGTGAAGCAGTTCACCAATTCGGATCCGTCCCTGACCAAGGATGTATGCATGCGAGCAGTACGAAGGATGGTTACGGCTTCTGCGACGGTAGTGGCTTCGTTGGGGGCGCTGATTGCCGCTGGTACGCCGAGCCAGGCGGCCACCATCACCGAATTCTGCAACCACCCTGGCGCCTACGTCCCGGGGTGCTTCTACTCGACGGGTGACATCTTCACCGTCCAGGACCTGCGCGCTGATGGAATGCGCGCCGTCCTTGAGTGGGACACGGACTACGGAGACAGTGGCGAATGCCACGACGCCAACGGCGCCAACAACCCTCCCACGAGGTGCGATGTGGATCTTCGGGAAGGGCGCACTCTGACATTCCACACGGTGGTCCGGGACGGGGCGAACGGAAAGGACCAGTTCGCGTCCCTTCCGATGCTTGCTTACACCTCCGGCCGATAGACGAAAACTGCGCGGCGTTTTAAGGTCGCGGTCGACAGGAGCCTACGGCTCAGGGGTGGTACGGGTCTTCCGTGCCACCCCTTGCGCGCATTTCCGAAAGGTGGCACCGCCCGCTGCCGGGCACGAGTCCCGCGAGAGCGCCCGCACCGCGTGTCCGGTGTCGCCGTCCACCAACTGCCTGGATTCCGCGGACACTTCGCCGTACGCCTGCTCGGGTCGGCGTCGAATCTCCGCCTCTCCTCCCGGATGGCTTACCTGAGCGCGAGCAGCAGGGTGTCCGAGGGTGAGCACCACACCGGCCGCGCCTCCGCGAACCCCTTCTCGCGCAGCACGCGTGCGTGCCACGCGGCGGACGGCATGTCCCCGTCGGCGTGCTCGCCGTAGATCTCGAAGCGGCGTGCCGTCGGCCCGGCGAGGACGGGGTCCTCGGCGGCGACCTGCCACCATGCGGCCCAGTCGAGGGCGCCGTCCCGCTGGGCCTGGTCCATCTGCGCGTGACGTTGGGCGCGTTCGGCCGCGTTGATGCGGGGTGTGGTCTCGTCGATCATGTGGTCGGCGTTCATGAAGACCCCGCCGTCGCGGACGAGTCGGGCGATCTGCCCGTAGAGGGCCGCGAGGGGTTCGCTGTGCAGCCAGTGCAGGGCCGTGGCGGTCAGTACGGCGTCGTACGAGTCGTACGGCAGCCTTGCGGGCCAGTCGGGGTCCTTGAGGTCGGCCGTCACGAGGGTGACCCGCTCGTCGTCCGCGAACGTGCCCTCGGCGATGGTGAGGAGCGCGGGGTCGAGGTCCACGCCGGTACTGGTGGCCTCGGGGAACCGGGCGAGCAGCCTGGCCGTGATACTTCCCGTGCCGCACGCGAGGTCGAGCACGCGCGGCCGGGGCCCGGCGAGGGCCTCGACCATGTCCAGCATGACCCGGAACCGCTCCTCGCGGTCGGGCATGTACCACTCCTGCTGCCGGTCCCAGCTCTCCTGCCAGGCCTGCCAGTCGGTTCCGACACCGGTTGCCATGGGATCCCCCTGTCCGCTCACTGTCGTAATACCCTGGAAGCACGATCAGCTGTTACCCGACCGCACCACGACGATAGAACGCCTCCGTAAGGACTACAAGTGGAACTGGCCTATTACTCGGACTACGCCGTACGTCTGGTCAACAGCGAGGACCCGGCCCGCGGCAAGGACGCGCTGACCTCGGTGGAGGCGGTCCGCGACCTGTTCGGGGGCAACGGCACGGGCGCCCGCCGGGCCACCGAAGCCGATGTCACCCGGTTCCGGTCGGTCCGGGCGCGGCTGCGCTCGGTCTTCGAGGCGGCGGCCGGCGGCGACGAGACGCTCGCCGTGGACCTGCTGAACTCCCTGCTGCTGGAGTTCCCGGTGAGCCCGCAGATCTCCGGGCACGACTTCCGCGACGACGACGGCCGCCCGCTGTGGCACATGCACCTGGCGGACCATCCGTCCAACGCCACCGCCGGGTACGCGGCCATCGCGGCGATGGGCCTGGCGTTCCATCTCACCGAGTACGGAGTGGACCGGCTGGGCCTGTGCGAGGCGTCCCCCTGCCGCAACGCCTACCTCGACACCTCCACCAACCGCTCCCGGCGCTACTGCTCGGACCGCTGCGCGACCCGCGCCAACGTGGCCGCCTACCGGGCCCGCAAGCGCCTGGAGGCCGAGCGGTCGGGCAGGACGGGCCGCACGGCGGACAGCGCCCAGCGCACAGCGGCCACCGGCGAGCGCTGACCGGGCTTGAGCGGCCGGTACCGCAGCCGGGCCTTGCCGAGCACGAGGTCCTCCGGTACGACGCCGTAGTCCGTGCTGTCGCCGCCCGCGAACGCGTTGTCCCCGAGCACCCACCAACCGCCCTCGCGCCGCTCCACGGCCCGCTTGACGACGAGCAGGTCCTGCTGGAACGGATGCCGCAGGACCACGATGTCACCGGGGCCGACCCTGGCCCCCCAGTGCACGACCAGCTGGTCCCCGTGCTGGAGCGTGGGCACCATCGACGGCCCGGTCACCTCGGCCACCCCCACGAAGGGCAGCAACGGCCTCCCCCGCTCGGTCTCCTGCGACAGCTCCGGCATCCCCGGCACCTCCCCGGTACGTTCATCCACCAGTCTCAGTCTGACCCCGGACTTTTGCCCTAAGCCCATGGGGGCACCCGCCTTTTCGACTCTCGCAGGGAGTAATGTCGCACCTGAGAAGACGATCACGAGGAAGGAACGCTCCATGCTTTCCCGCCTGTTTGCCCCCAAGGTCAAGGTCAGCGCGCACTGCGACCTGCCCTGCGGTGTGTACGACCCGGCCCAGGCCCGCATCGAGGCGGAGTCGGTGAAGGCCGTGCAGGAGAAGATGGCCGCCAACGACGACCCGCACTTCCAGGCTCGTGCCACGGTCATCAAGGAGCAGCGCGCCGAGCTCGCGAAGCACCACGTTTCCGTGCTCTGGAGCGACTACTTCAAGCCCCCGCACTTCGAGAAGTACCCGGAGCTGCACCAGCTGGTCAACGACGCCCTCAAGGCCCTCTCGGCCGCCAAGGCCTCGACCGACCCGGCCACCGGCCAGAAGGCCCTGGACTACATCGCGCAGATCGACAAGATCTTCTGGGAGACCAAGAAGGCCTAGTCCGACGCGCGTACGGAAAGGGGCTCAGCCGGTTGCTGCCGGCCGAGCCCCTTTCCGCGCCCGTCGCCGGTCGCCCCTCGCCCCTCGCCGATCGACGCAGTCCCCCAGCACGTCCCCGGCCGGTCCGCCGACCGCCACCGCGACCGGCATCGGCCAACCCGTGGGGCGGCGACAGCGGCGACAGCCGTGGACCGCCCAGCCGTCGTCCGGTGAAGTACGCCGTGATGTCGGCGACCGACACCGCCAGTGCCCGCAGCACCTTTCCGGGTGCGGGCCAGGCGGTCAGCACCACCCCCGTCACGGCCGCGGCCGACAGCGCGATCACCCCGACCACGACAGCGCCGGCCGCGCGGCCGCGATGCCCCGGTCCCTAGACCTCGCCCGCCTCCAGCAGTCCCGCCGCCTCGCCCACGATCCGCGGATCGGGCGTGCCGACGACCTCCTCGTCCTTGTCGGAGTAGTCGAAGCGGGCCAGCACACTGCGCATGGCCTCGACCCGGGCCCGCTTCTTGTCGTTGCTCTTGACCACCGTCCAGGGCGCGAACTGGGTGTCCGTCTCACGGAACATGGCGACCTTGGCGGCGGTGTAGTCGTCCCAGCGGTCCAGGGAGGCGAGGTCCATGGGGCTGAGCTTCCACTGCCGTACGGGGTCGATCTGGCGGATGGTGAAGCGGGTGCGCTGCTCGCCCTGGGAGACCGAGAACCAGAACTTCAGCAGGTCCACGCCGTCGTCCACCAACATCCGCTCGAACAGCGGGGCCTGCCGCATGAAGCGCCGGTACTCGTCGTCCGTGCAGAAGTCCATGACCCGCTCCACGCCGGCCCGGTTGTACCAGGACCGGTCGAACAGCACGATCTCCCCCGCGGTCGGCAGATGTTCGACGTACCGCTGGAAGTACCACTGCCCGCGCTCGCGCTCGGTCGGCTTCTCCAGCGCCACCACCCGGGCGCCCCGGGGGTTCAGGTGCTCCGTGAAGCGCTTTATGGTGCCGCCCTTGCCGGCCGCGTCCCGTCCCTCGAAGACGATGACGAGTCGGCGCCCGGTCTCCTTGATCCAGCTCTGGAGCTTCAGCAGTTCGATCTGCTGGAGCCGTTTGTGCCAGTCGTACTCCTTGCGCTCCATGCGGTGCGCATAGGGGTAGTTCTCCCGCCAGGTGTCGATCGGGCTGCCGTCCGGGCGGATGAGCACGGGGTCGTCGGGGTCGGTGTAGTCGACCTTCAGGTCGGTCAGCAGAGGTGTCACCCTTGCTCCCCTCTCATCTCGGTGGGTCAGTGGAACTGCGGCACGATCAGGTAGATGCCGTACGCCACCACCGCCGCGCAGGCGAGGAAGCACAGGCCGGCCTGGGTGATGCCGAGCGTGGACGTACCACCACCGCCATCCTCCCTCGCCCCCTCGAAACGGGCGAGACCGAGTACCCCGAGGGCGAAGACCACCACCACGGCGATGGTGACGCCGACGCTCACCGCGGTGACCTGGCCGAGTGCGGTCCAGTCGATGCTCATGACAGGAACTCCTAAGGGGGCTCAGGCGGCCGTGCCGACGCGGGCCGGCGGCTCGGTGCGGAGGGTGACCTCGTGGGCGTCGTTGACGTTGTGCGCGCTCACCGGGTTGCGGCGGGAGATGAGCACGATGCCCGTGGCGACGGCGGCACCGACCAGCGCGACGACGACCGTGCCGAAATTGCCGCCGTGCTTCACGGCACTCGCGGAGAGGCCGCCGACCAGCGCGGCAGCCGGCAGGGTGATCAGCCAGGCCGCGACCATGCGCCCGGCGATGCCCCAGCGCACCTCCGCCAGCTTCCGGCCGAGGCCCGCGCCGAGGATGCTGCCCGAGGCGACCTGCGTGGTCGACAGGGCGAAACCGAGGTGGGCGGAGGTCAGGATGACCGTGGTGGACGCGGTCTCGGCGGCGAAGCCCTGCGGGGACTGGATCTCGGTGAGGCCCTTGCCCATGGTGCGGATGATCCGCCAGCCGCCGAGGTAGGTGCCGAGCCCGATCGCGAGACCGGCGGAGGCGATGACCCAGACCGGCGGACCGGCGTCGTGGCCGAGCGCACCCGCCGAGATCAGGGTCAGTGTGATGACGCCCATGGTCTTCTGGGCGTCGTTGGTGCCGTGCGCGAGGGAGACGAGGGACGCGGAGGCGATCTGGCCGAGCCTGAAGCCCTTGGTCACCGAGTCCTTGCGGGCGCGGGCGGTGAGCTTGTACGCGAGGTAGGTGGCGATCAGCGCCGCCACGCCCGCCACCACCGGGGAGGCCACCGCCGGGATCAGGATCTTCTCGACAACCTTGTCGAAGTGCACGCCGTGGGAGCCCGCGCCCACCCACACCGCGCCGATCAGCCCGCCGAACAGGGCGTGCGACGAGCTCGACGGCAGACCGACCAGCCAGGTCAGCAGGTTCCACAGAATCGCTCCGACCAGCCCCGCGAAGATCATCCCGGGCGAGACCAGAGCGTCGTCCACGATGCCGCCGGAGATCGTCTTGGCGACCTCGGTGGACAGGAAGGCGCCGACGATGTTCAGGGCGCCGCTCACCAGGACCGCTGTCCTGGGTTTCAGCGCGCCGGTCGCGATGGACGTCGCCATCGCGTTCGCGGTGTCGTGGAATCCGTTGGTGAAGTCGAAGGCCAGAGCCGTGACGATGACGACCGCCACGAGGAACGTGATGTGGTCCATGCCTCCCATGGGAGCAAGCGCTTCCGTACGGCAGGAGAACGTGAGGCAAAGCCCGTTCCAGATCCCCGCACCCAGCTGGTGACCATCGTGCGATGCTGGCGTGATGGTGAGCATCGAGGACCTGGTGCGGCTGCGGCAGGCGCGGGACCGGATGGACCGCGAGTACACCGAGCCGCTCGACGTACCGGCGCTCGCCCGCACCGCGCTGATGTCACCGGGCCACTTCCAGCGCAGTTTCCGCGCCGAGTTCGGCGAGACACCGTACGGCTATCTCATGACCCGGCGCATCGAGCGCGCGAAGGCGCTGCTGCGGCGGGGCGACCTGTCCGTCACCGAGGTCTGCATGGCCGTGGGGTGCACCTCCCTCGGCTCCTTCAGCTCGCGCTTCACGGAGCTGGTGGGCGAGACGCCGAGCGCTTACCGGGCCCGCTCCCACGAGGAGACCGTCGGGATCCCCCCGTGCGTGGTCCGCAGGCACACCAGGCCCCGACGGGCCTAACGTGAAGCCATGGACATCAAACTCAAGAACTGCTTCATCGCCGTGGACGACCACGACAAGGCGATCGCGTTCTACCGGGACGTCCTGGGCATGGAGGTGCGAGGCGACGTCGGGTACGAGGGCATGCGCTGGGTGACGGTCGGCTCGCCGCTCCAGCCGGACGTGGACATCGTGCTGGAGCCGCCGGCCGCGGACCCGGACTCGTCCCCCGCGGACAAGGAGGCGATGGCACGGCTGCTGGCGAAGGGGCTGCTGCGGGGGGTCAACTTCACGACGACCGACTGTGACGCGTTGTTCGCGCGCGTGCGGGAGTCCGGGGCCGAGGTGATCCAGGAGCCCACGGACATGCCGTACGGGGTGCGCGACTGCGCTTTCCGGGATCCGGCGGGGAACATGCTGCGGTTCATGGAGGCACCGAAGTAGCGGCGCCTACGATCACCGCATGACTACCCGCTGGACGTACGCCTTCGTCGACCGGCCCGTTCCCCGGTTCGCCCAGGCCTGTGACTTCTGGACCGCCGTCACGGGCACACACCTGTCCGAGTTCCGCGGTGAGCGGCGGGAGTTCGTGAGCCTCCTGCCGGCCGACGGGTCCGACGCCTGCGTCAAGGTGCAGGCCGTCGCCTCCGGGCCCGGTGGTGCCCATCTCGACTTCTGCGTGGACGACGTGCGGAAGTTCGCGAAGGCGGCGGAGTCCCTCGGCGCTCATGCGGTCGCCGACCAGGGGACGTTGATCGTCCTGCGCTCCCCCGCCGGTCAGCTGTTCTGCGCCGATCCCTGGCGCGGCCAGTCGGCCCGCCCGCCGGTGTTCCGCGGCAGCCGTCTCGACCAGGTCTGCCTGGACGTCCCACCCTCCCTCCACGAGGCCGAAGTCGCCTTCTGGGCCGCCCTGTTGCCCGACTGGGAGTCCCTGCCCGGCTCGCGCCCCGAGTTCCATGTCCTCAAGCCGCCGTCCGGCCTCCCGGTCCGCATCCTCCTCCAGCGCCTCGACGAGGAACGCCCCGCCTCCGCCCATCTGGACCTGGCCTGCGCGGACGTCGAGGCGACGCGGGCCGAACACGAGCGCCTGGGCGCCGAGTTCGTCGCCCGGGGCCGAAACTGGACGGTGATGAGGGATCCGGCGGGCGGGCTGTACTGCCTGACGGGGCGGGACCCGGAGACGGGTGGGCTGCCTAGCCCGAGATGAACGCGCAGGCCACTATGAGCCGGTCGCCGTCGGGGTCGGTGGTGGGGCTCGGGCACGTGCTCTCCCACCCCTCCGGGAGCTCGGGCGTCGGACTGCTCTCCTCCCAGCCGTACGGCCCCGGCGGCTCCGCCGAGTCCTGCAGCCAGAGCGTGAGCCCGCCGGCGACGACCACGAGAGCCGCCCACACCAGCAGGGCCCAGCGCCATAACCGGCGGCGACCGCTCACCCCCACGGCTCCACGTCGACGACCGCGGCCACCGGGAGGGGCCCGTAGATGTGCGGGAACTCCTCGGCGCCGGGCTTGGGGGCCTCGTACTTCAGCGGTACGTCGAGACGGGCGGGGTCGATGACGAGGAGCACCAGGTCCGGAACACCGGCGAAGAAGCGCGCGGCCGTGCCCGGAAGTTGCTCTCGCGTCGAGCAGTGGATGAAGCCCTCCTCCTGGAGGGTGCGGCCGCGTGTCGAGATCTCGTACGTGCCGCGGGCGCGGGCCTCCTCCCAGAGGGAGCGTTCGGTCAGGTGCACGATGTGATGGGTTGTGGACATGCCGTCACGTTAAGGCCTGAGCCGGGCCGCCCGCCTCTGCAAATAGCGCTGCTCGGGCAGGCTCAGGGTCTTGGCGGCGGCCGACTCGTACGCGGCCCGCGCCTGCTCGTACGCACCCGCCCGTTCCAGCAGATGCCCGCGTACGGCCTCCAGGCGGTGCCCCAACTCTCCGGTGAGGGCGTCCAGTTCCGCGAGCCCGGCCCGCGGACCGCGCACCATGGCGACCGCGACCGCCCGGTTCAGCCGCTCCACGGGCCCCGGAACGAGCCGAACGAGAACGTCGTAGAGCCCGAGGATCTCCCGCCAGTCGGTCGCCTCCGGCGAGGGCGCCTCGTCGTGCACGGCGGCGATGGCCGCGCGGATCTGGTAGGGCCCGGCGTGGCGGCGGGCCAGCGCACCGGTGACCAGCGCCACGCCCTCCTCGATCGCGGCCTTGTCCCAGCGGGTGCGGTCCTGTTCGTCGAGGGGGACCAGGTCGCCGCCAGGGCCGGTGCGGGCGTCGCGGCGGGCGTCGGTGAGGAGCATCAGGGCGAGCAGGCCCGCGATCTCGCAGTCGTCGGGGAGCAGCCGGTGGACCGTGCGGGTCAGGCGGATCGCCTCGCCGGCGAGGTCACGCCGCTGGAGGGCAGGTCCGGAGGTCGCCGTATGGCCCTCGTTGAAGATCAGGTAGAGGGTGTGCAGGACGGCGGGCAGCCGTGCCTCCCAGTTGTCGGGGCGCCCGAAGCCGACGCCCCGCACCTTCTGCTTGGCCCGGCTGATGCGCTGGGCCATGGTCGCCTCGGGGACGAGATACGCCCGGGCGATCTCCGCCGTGGTCAGTCCGCCGACCGCGCGCAACGTGAGCGCGATCTGCGCGGAGGGGGTGAGCTGGGGATGGCAGCACAGGAACAGCAGGGACAAGGTGTCGTCGGGGCGGGGCGCACGGTCGGCGAGGGCGGTGTCCCGCACGCTCAGCGCGGCCGCCCTCTCCTCCCGCGCCCGCCGCGCCTCCTCCGCGCGCAGCATGTCGGTCAGCCGCCGCGAGGCCACCTTGATGAGCCACCCGCGCGGATTGTCCGGCACCCCCGTCGACGGCCACTGCCGGGCCGCGGCGAGCAGTGCCTCCTGTACGGCGTCCTCGGCGGCGTCGAAACGGCCGTACCGCCTGACCAGCGCGCCGAGGACCTGCGGCGCGTGCAGGCGCAACAGGTCCTCGGTATCGCTCGTCGGCCGCACGGTTCTCAGATGTCCCCGGCGCCGTCCAGGATGGGCCGGATGACCACCGGGTACTCGGGGGCGCCGGCGGGCTGGGGGCACTGGGCGATGCGTTCGGCGATCTCGGTGACGCGCTCCAGGCTCTCGCACTCCAGCACCCAGTAGCCGCACAGCAGCTCCTTGGTCTCGCTGTACGGCCCGTCGGTGATCACGGCCTGGCCGTCCGCGCCCCGGCTGACGTGCCGGACCTGCGCGGGCTCGGCGAGGCCCTGGCCGTCGAGGAACTCGCCG
Source organism: Streptomyces sp. NPDC005303 (assembly GCF_040607335.1). Classification (NCBI taxonomy): domain Bacteria; kingdom Bacillati; phylum Actinomycetota; class Actinomycetes; order Kitasatosporales; family Streptomycetaceae; genus Streptomyces; species Streptomyces sp. NPDC005303. Next base: position 270,907 of record NZ_JBEXGM010000006.1, read on the forward strand.
GTCTCGGACAGGTCGTCGTTGACGGCGCTCATGAAGGCGTACATCGTCTGGATCTCCTGCTCGCTCCAGGCCGGGGAGTGCTCGGAGCCCTTGCCGCGCATGGCGTCGTAGTCGGCCTGCGTTCCCTGCACCATGACCAGGTACTTCATGATTCCGCTCCTTCGGCTTCGGTCGGCTCGGCCGCCCGTCGTGGGCGGCTCTCACAGGGGACGTCGGAGCCGGAGACGGATTCTCGACAGAGTTCAGGAACTTTTTCCGGCGGGCGCGCCGCCGTGGTCCTCGCCGGACTCGGCGGTCCGGCCGGCGTACGCCTCGCACTCGGGGTTGCGGCACGGGCCGCCCTTCCATACGGGGACCCACGCACCCAGCGTCTTGTGACGCCGTACGACCGACTCGACCGGCTGCCCGCAGACGGGACAGACGTGTTCGTCGCTGCCCATGCCCTCAGGGTAGGACGAAGCGGCCGCGGGCGCCTGCCGCTGTCGGCTCCACTTCTGTCGGCCCGGCCTCCGTCAGCGCTACCGAGGTCGTCGATCCCGCCGTGGAGTTCACCCGCGAGTCGGGAGCCGCCGCACAGGCGGATGCCGAACTCGCCGTCCTCCGCCTTCAGTTCGCGCACCTCGGCGACAGGTCGTCGCCGATGATCCCGACATGCGGGTCGGGCGACTCGGTGAGGGTGCGCGAGGCGCCGTACTCGCGCAGATGGTCGTAGTGACCGGGTTCCGGTGGGCCTGGTGGAACGGATCGTGGAGGCGGTCGTCCCGGTGACCTGGTCAGGGGGACGGGGAAGTGCGCGGCCGGTATCGCCTCAGCCGCGCCGCGCGACGTCCCCTCCGGCACTACCGCGAAGCGCGCGGCTCGCGCCACATGGGCCACATCCGCGGCCCGTCGGGCAGGTCGAGCGGCGGGTCCATCGGCTCGAACCCGAGCCGCTCGTACAGCTCACGGCTCCGCGCACTGCTCGCCTCCAGATACGCCGGCACGCCCTCCCGGTCACACCGGTCCAGAACCGACCCGATGAGCGCGCTCCCGAGCCCCTCCCCCTGCCGCTCGGGGGCCACGCCGATCATCCACAGGTACTCATGGGCCCGCCCGGCCGGATGCACCTCGGCCGTGAGCCGCCCGATGAGCTCGATGCGCTCATTGCCCGGATCGAGAGCCTCGCGCAGTGCGGCGAAGTCATCCTCGCCCTCGTGCTCGTCACCGCCTTCCGCCGGTACCGGCAGCCACAACGCGCACGCGGTCCCGTCCTCCGTGACGTCCACCCGGCCCTCTGCCATCACGATGTCCACGAACGCCGCCATCAACCGGGGGTGCGTCGTACGGCGGTACTCCTCTCCCGGGAAGATCCACCCGCTGACCGGATCGTCCTGGAAAGCCGAGTCCAGCAACCGCGTCACCAGTTCGCGATCGCCGCTGCCGGCAGCCCGTATCGCCACGCCCATGCCCCACCCCTTCAACTCAACAACCTTTGACCACAAGGGTTTTGAGACTATCCGGAGAGCATGCGGGGGCGGGCCCCGCACACCGTGGGGATGTGCGGGACCCGTCGGCCGAAGCCCCCGGGGTCCGCGCGGGATCAGGAACCGCGCGGCGCCGGGCGCTCCGGGGTCCTCAGGCGCTGCGCCGCGTCACGAACTCCGCGAGGGAGAGCAGCCCGCCCGCCGCCTCCGGGTCGGGCACCGCACGGGCCAGCTCGTCCATCGCCCGGGCCATCCGGTCGGCCGCCTGCGCCTGCGCCCAGTCACGGCCACCGGCCTCCTCGACGGCCAGCACCGTACGCGCCAGGTCCGCTTCGGCGTAGGGCGCCGCGTACAGCTCGGCCAGTTCCGCGGCCGAGGCCGTACCGGAGGTGAGGGCGGCGACCACCGGGAGGGACTTCTTGCGGGCGGCGAGGTCCGCGCCGACCGGTTTGCCGGTACGGGCCGGGTCGCCCCATATGCCGATCACGTCGTCGATGAGCTGGAAGGCGAGGCCCGCCTCCCGGCCGAACGCGTCCATCGCCCCGACGTCCTCGGCGGACGCGCCCGCGTACAGCGCGCCGAGCGCACAGGCACACCCGAGCAGCGCGCCCGTCTTGGCCTCCGCCATCACGAGGACCTGGTCGAGGGTGACCTCGTCGGGAGCGAGCTCCTGCATGGCGGTGTCCTCGTGCTGGCCCTCGCACAGTTCGACGACACAGGCCGCGAGCCGGGCCGCGGCCGCTGTCGCCGCGGGGTGCGGGTCCTCGGCCAGCAGCCGGAGCGCCAGCGCCTGGAGGGCGTCCCCGGCCAGGATCGCGTCGGCGTCGCCGAACACGGTCCACGCGGTGGGGCGGTGCCGGCGGGTGGTGTCGCGGTCCATCACGTCGTCGTGCAGCAACGTGAAGTTGTGGACCAGCTCCACCGCCACGGCCGCCCGGACGGCCGCCGCCCGCGCCCGGTCCCCACCGAGAGCGGCGGCCGCGGTGAGGACGAGTGCGGGCCGGATCGCCTTGCCCGCGTTGCCCGCCGCCGGAGTGCCGTCGGCGTGCTCCCAGCCGAAGTGGTGGAGCGCGACCCTGCGCAGGGAGCCGGGCAGCGACTCCAGGGCGGACCGCAGCTCGGGGTCCACCGACGCCCGGGACCGCTCCAGGATCACCGCGGCCTCGTGCCCGTCGAGCGAACGCGTCTCGGCCCGGGCATCGGGTCCGTCGAACGCACGACTCTGGGGCGGCACCTCGGGCCCGTGACACAGATGTGCCTCGGGCCTCGCGTCGGGCCCGTGAGGCGGCTTTGCCTCGGCTCTGTCGTCGGACTCGTGACGCGGCTTGGCCTGGGCACTGTCGTCGGGCTCCTGACGCGACTTGGCCTGGGCACTGTCGTCGGGCTCCTGACGCGGATGTGCCTCGGCCCTGGCGTCGAACCTGCCCGTCCCTGCGGCCGGTGTGACGTCCCCGGTCCGCCCGGCGATCGGCGCCCCGGTCCCCCCAGTGACCGGTGCCTCCGCCCCTCCGGCCGCCTGTCCCCGCGCCTCCTTCCTCCCTGTCGCCGGTGCCTTCCTTTCTGTCGCCAGTGTCTGCGTTCCCGTCGTGAACTCGGCCATGGAACCCCCCTCGGTCAGTCCGCGGACGGTGGCGCTTCCGCTGTGGGCGGCCGCGCTCCTGCCGGGTGCCGCCACCCCGGTGTCCGACCGGGGTGGCCCCGCCCCGGTGGGCGGGGGCACGGCTCCCCGGCGCGGGAAGGTCACCTCCAGCGGCCGATCTCGACGTTCTCCAGGACTCCGAGCGCGTCCGGCACCAGCACGGCCGCCGAGTAGTAGGCCGTCACCAGGTACTTGATGATCGACTGTTCGTTGATGCCCATGAACCGCACCGACAGGCTCGGCTCGATCTCGTCCGGGATACCGGCCTGCTGAAGGCCGATGACGCCCTGGTCGGCCTCTCCGGTACGCATGGCGATGATCGAGGTGGTCCGCTCCGGGGTGACCGGGATCTTGTTGCACGGATAGATCGGCACCCCGCGCCAGGTGGGGATGCGGTTGCCGCCCACGTCGATGGTCTCCGGGACCAGTCCGCGCTTGTTGAGCTCACGGCCGATCGCGGAGATCGCGCGCGGGTGGGCGAGCAGCAGCTTGGTGCCCCGGCGGCGGCTGAGCAGTTCGTCGAGATCGTCGGGGCTGGGCACGCCGTCGTGCGGCTGGAGCCGCTGGTCGTACTCGCAGTTGTTCAGCAGTCCGAACTCGCGGTTGTTGACGAGTTCGTGCTCCTGGCGTTCCTTGAGGGCCTCGACGGTCAGCCGGATCTGCTGTTCCGTCTGGTTCATCGGCTGGTTGTAGAGGTCGGCGACACGCGTGTGGATGCGCAGGACGGTCTGGGCGATGCTCAGTTCGTACTCGCGGGGCCGGGCGTCGTAGTCGACGAAGGTGTGCGGGATGTCGGGCTCACCCGCGTGGCCCGCCGCGAGGTCGATCTCTTTCTCGCCGTATTTGTTGGTGGGCTGCGAGGGGATCGCGCGCTGTTCCCGGAGGTGCTCGCGCAGGGCTTCGGCACGCTCCGCCACCTGGTCGACATCCTGGCGGGGCAGCACGAGGACCGTGCAGGCGGTGGCCGCGCGGGCGGTGTACTCCCAGATGGCGTCCGGGTCGAGGAGCGCCTGGTCGCCGAAGTAGGCGCCGTCGGCGAGGACCCCGAGGACCGCGTCGTCGCCGTAGGGGCCGGTGCCGACCTTCTCCACCCTGCCGTGCGCCAGCAGATACACCTCGTCGGCCTGGGCGCCGAACGACGCGATCACCGAACCCTGGGTGAACTCCCGCTGCTGGCAGCGCCGGGCGAGCTCGGAGAGCACGTCGTCGTCCTCGTAGGACCTGAGTGCCGGCAGCTCGCGCAGCTCGTCGGGGATCACCTCGACCCGGTCCCCGGTCTTCACGAAGGTCACCCGGCCGTCGCCCACGGCGTAGCTCAGGCGCCGGTTCACCCGGTACGTGCCGCCCTGTACGTTCACCCAGGGCAGCATGCGCAGCAGCCAGCGGGAGCTGATCTCCTGCATCTGAGGTGCGGACTTGGTGGTGGTGGCCAGGTTCCGCGCGGCCGCTGTGCCGAGGCTCTGCTGCGGCCGGTCCTGCTCGGTGCGGACCTCTTCGCCTACCGACATAAGGAATTGCCCTCCCGGTACATGCCCGGACGCGATCTGCGCTCGGGCACCGATGTGCATGAGCAAGCCTTCCTCACGGAACGTGCCGGTGCTATTACCCGAAAGAGGGGGAATGGATCACCGCGGGGCTGGGCATATGCGCGTCTCCTATCCACTGACGTCCCGTCAATCCCGTCCGCTGAACGGAATTCGACTGTCCGAATCAGCTCGCACGCTGTGCGAACCAGGAGTCGGAGTCCGCCGCTTTCGGTACAAGCACCGGTAGGGGCCGGCCGCGGTCGGCGGGCGGCCCGCGATGCGAAGGAGGGAGCCATGGCCTCACCCATGTCCGCGGGCAGATTCCTGGCCGTCCTGCGGGCGGAGGGCGCCACCGTCGTCGAGGTCGGCGACTGGGAGCACCACAACCGCAACCATGTCGGAGCGTGGGGACCGGTGCACGGCGTGATGATCCACCACACGGTGACCAAGGGCAGCGCGGCGACGGTGGAGCTGTGCCGCAAGGGCTACACCGACCTGCCGGGCCCGCTGTGCCACGGCGTCATCACCAAGGACGGCACCGTCCACCTCGTCGGCTACGGCCGCGCCAACCACGCGGGGCTGGGCGACGACGACGTCCTGCGCGCGGTGATCGCCGAGAAGGCTCTCCCTCTCGACAACGAGGCCAACACCGACGGCAACCGCCACTTCTACGGCTTCGAGTGCGAGAACCTCGGCGACGGCGAGGACCCCTGGCCGGCGGCCCAGCTGAAGGCGATCGAGCAGGTCTCCGCAGCGGTGTGCCGGCACCACGGCTGGACGGAACGGTCGGTCATCGGCCACCTGGAATGGCAACCGGGCAAGGTGGATCCGCGGGGCTTCACCATGGCCTGGCTGCGCGGCCGGATCCGGGAGCGCCTGAAGTGACCGCGCAGGTCACAATGGGCGCGTGACCGGTCTCGACACCCTGCGCCCCCGCCTGCCCTCGCCCCTGCAGGAGCTGTCGGACCCCCGCTTCGCCCGGCAGGGCGTGCGTCTTCTCCTCAAGCGCGACGACCTGATCCACCCCGAGCTCATCGGCAACAAGTGGCGCAAGCTCGCGCCGAACCTCACCGCGGCGGCCGGCCGCACGGTCGTCACCTTCGGCGGCGCGTACTCCAACCACCTGCGCGCCACGGCCGCCGCGGGCCGCCTCCTCGGCCTGCCCACGGTCGGCGTGGTCCGCGGTGACGAACTCGCCGACCGCCCCCTGAACCCCTCCCTCGCCCGATGCGCGGCCGACGGGATGCGACTGCACTTCGTCGACCGGCCGACGTACCGCCGCAAGACCGAACCGGACACCCTCGCGCGCGTACTGCGCGCGGCGGACGCCGAGGGCGCGTACGTCGTCCCGGAGGGCGGCAGCAACACCCTCGCCGTACGAGGATGCCGCGCACTCGGCGAGGAGCTGTCGGGGCGGGCCGACGTCGTCGCGATCGCCTGCGGCACCGGCGGTACCCTCGCGGGCCTGGCGGCCGGACTGGCCCCTGACCAGCGCTGCCTGGGCGTCCCGGTTCTCAGGGGCGGCTTCCTGACCGCCGACATAAAGTCCCTGCAACACCGTGCCTTCGGTGCCCGACGCGGCGCCTGGGCACTCGACGACCGCTTCCACTTCGGCGGCTACGCCCGCACGACAGCCGCACTGGACGCCTTCGCCACGGACTTCGAGAACCGCCACGGCGTGCCCGTGGAACGTCTTTATGTCGCCAAGTTGCTCTATGGATTGGTCACCCTCGCCGAGGAGGGCGCCTTCACGCGCGGGGCGACGCTCGCGGCGGTGGTCACGGGCCGCCCCTTCCCCTGACCTTCACTCGCCCTACTCAGCCGCCTCCCGATAGGCCGCCGCCTCCTCCAGGTCCAGTCTGCGCAGCAGTGTCCGCAGCATCTCGTCGTCGATGTAACGCAGGTCCCGCAGTTTCACGAACACCGTGCGCTCGGCGCCGATCATCTCCCCGGACAGCCGGCGGTAGGTGTCGTCGACGGTCTCGCCGGTGAGGGGGTTGGACTGGCCGAGGCGTTCCCAGACGGCGTTGCGGCGGCGGTCCAGGACCATGCGCAGGCGGTCGGCGAGGGGTGGTGGGAGGGCGTTGCGCTCGTCGGCGAGGAGTTCGTCCAGACGCCGTTCGGCGGCCCGTGAGGCCTGCGCCTGGGCGTTGGCCTCGGCGAGGGTCTCGGCCTGCTGGTCGCGGCCGGGGAGCTTCAGCAGGCGGATCAGCGGAGGCAGGGTGACGCCCTGGACGACGAGGGTGCCGATGACCGTCGTGAAGGTCAGGAAGAGGATCAGGTTGCGGCCCTCGAAGGGCTCGCCGTCGTGCAGGTGCTCCGGGATGGAGAAGGCGATCGCCAGCGAGACCACCCCCCGCATCCCGGCCCAGGCGATGACGAAGGGCGCCTTCCAGGTGGGGTTGTCCTCGCGCGCGCGGATCCGCGCGGAGAGGCGCGGCAGGAAGGTCGCCGGATAGACCCACACGAACCTCGACACGACGACCACGAGGAAGACGGCGACCGCGTACCAGACGGCGCGGCCGCCCTCGTACTCCCCGAGGCCCTTCAGCACGACGGGCAGTTGGAGTCCGATGAGGGCGAACACCGACGACTCCAGGACGAAGGCGACCATCTTCCAGACGGCGTCCTCCTGGAGGCGCGTCGCGAAGTCGACCTCCCACGCGCGGTGTCCGAGGAAGAGGGCCACCACGACCACCGCGAGCACCCCGGACGCGTGGAACTGCTCGGCCGCCGCGTAGGCGACGAACGGGATCAGCAGGGAGAGGGTGTTCTGGAGCAGCGGCTCCTTGAGGTGGGTCCGCAGCCAGTGGATCGGCACCATCAGCACCAGGCCGACCGCGACCCCGCCGACCGCCGCGAGCAGGAACTCGCCGATGCCCCCCGCCCAGGTGGCGCCCTCCCCGATCGCGGCCGCGAGCGCGACCCGGTAGGCGGTGATCGCCGTCGCGTCGTTCACCAGGGACTCGCCCTGGAGGATGGTCGTGATCCGGGAGGGCAGCCCCACGCGACGTGCCACCGCCGTCGCCGCGACCGCGTCCGGCGGCGCCACCACCGCGCCCAGCACGAGCGCCCCGGTCAGCGAGAGACCCGGCACGATCCGGTACGCCGCCCAGCCGACGACGATGGTCGCGAAGAGCACGTACCCCACCGACAGCAGCGCCACGGGCCGCATCTGCGCCCGGAGGTCGAGATAGGAGCTGTCGGTGGCCGCGGAGTGCAGCAGCGGCGGCAGGATGAGGGGCAGGACCACGTCCGGGTCGAGCGTGTACTCGGGGACTCCGGGGACGTACGAGATCAGCAGGCCCGCCGCGACCAGCAGCAGCGGCGCCGGAACCGGGGTGCGCCGGGCTGCCGCGGCGATCGCCGCGCTCCCCGCCACCAGCAACAGCAGTGGCATCACGTCCATGACCCTCGCCCACCCTCGCTCATCGTCGTGCGCCCGCCCTCTTTTTCCGCCCGGCCGCCCGCGCGGCCGTCGTAACCTGGCAATCATGAAACAGTGCACGCACGCGGACGCGCTGCCGCACCCGGAGCCCGAGCCGCTCAGCGACACCTGCCCGGAGTGCTTGAGGGACGGTACCCACCCGGTACAACTGCGCCTGTGTCTGTCCTGCGGTCACGTCGGCTGCTGCGACTCCTCGCCGGGACAACACGCTACGAAGCACCACAAGGACTCCGAGCACCCGGTCATGCGGACCCACGAACCGGGTGAGAACTGGCGTTGGTGCTTCGTGGACCACGTCCTTGTGTGACCCTGGACCCTCGGGTTCCAGGACGGTTCGACCGTCTGACGTCTGGGTACGTCAACCCGGCGCGCGTTCTTCCCAATTGGAGCCGCAAACCCCTAGACACGGAGCGTGTCCACAGTTTTACTGTGAGTGACGGCAAGGGGTTGGGGTCCCGGGGACAGGAAAGTCGAGAGCGCGGTAGCGTCACCGCTGAACCACACGTCGCGTTACTCCGGGGGGCGACCCTCGGCCCCCGTAAAGCTTGTACCACCTTGGAGGTGAGGGTGTCCCAGATCGCAGGCGAGCCCGCGACCCAGGACTTCGTGGAAGTCCGGCTGCCGGCCGCGGGTGCCTACCTGTCGGTGCTGCGGACGGCCACGGCCGGCCTCGCAGCCCGTTTGGACTTCACCCTCGACGAGATCGAGGACCTGCGCATCGCGGTGGACGAGGCCTGCGCGATCCTGCTCCAGCAGGCCGTGCCCGGCTCGGTGCTCAGCTGTGTCTTCCGACTCGTCGACGACTCGCTGGAGGTCACCGTCTCGGCCCCGACCACGGACGGTCACGCACCGTCACGGGACACCTTCGCCTGGACCGTCCTCTCGGCCCTCGCGGGCAAGGTCTCGTCGGCCGTGGACGAGGACAAGACCGTTTCGATCAGCCTCTACAAACAGCGCGGCGCGGGACCCGGGCCGGCGTGAGGAACGGGGACGGGCCGGTGCGGGACGAAGAGCGCGGCACACGGGAGCTGCCGGCCGAGGGCGGGCACCGCCCTGTCGGTCCGAGCGGCGCCGACGGCCTGGGCGACGACAGCTCCGGCGGTTCCCGCCGCATGGCGGACGGCATCGACGGCATCCCCGAGCAGCCCCGGCCGCATCCGGAGGAAGACGTCGCCGACACGACGGCGACCGGCTTCCTGGACGACGGGCAGCATGATCGGAAAGGTGCCGTGCAGGATGCGCCTCCCGCAGAGCGGGCCGGGGTCCTCCCGGAGCGGACGGAGGCGACGGCTCGTGGAAGGGCGACGGGCGGGACGATGAGCGAGCACGAGCGAAACGCAGAGGACGGCGCGCCGGGCGCGAACAACACGCCGGTCCCGCGGCACGATCCACAGGACCGCAGCGGGGCACGTGCCCTGTTCGTCGAACTGCGCGCGCTGAAGGACGGCAGCCCGGAGTACGCGGAGCTGCGCAACCAGCTGGTCCGGATGCACCTGCCGCTCGTCGAGCACCTCGCGCGCCGCTTCCGCAACCGCGGCGAGCCGCTGGACGACCTGACCCAGGTCGCCACCATCGGGCTGATCAAGTCGGTCGACCGTTTCGACCCGGACCGCGGGGTGGAGTTCTCGACCTACGCGACCCCCACGGTGGTCGGCGAGATCAAGCGCCACTTCCGTGACAAGGGCTGGGCGGTCCGGGTGCCCCGGCGCCTTCAGGAACTGCGACTGGCTCTGACGACGGCCACCGCGGAGCTCTCGCAGCGGCACGGCCGCTCCCCCACGGTCCACGAGCTGGCCGAGAAGCTGGCCATCTCGGAGGAGGAGGTCCTGGAGGGCCTGGAGTCCGCCAACGCGTACTCCACGCTGTCCCTGGACGTCCCCGACACGGACGACGAGTCCCCGGCCGTCGCGGACACGCTGGGTGCCTACGACGAGGCGCTGGAGGGCGTCGAGTACAGGGAGTCGCTGAAGCCGCTGCTCGAGGATCTCCCCCCGCGCGAGAAGCGAATCCTTCTCCTCCGCTTCTTCGGCAACATGACCCAGTCGCAGATCGCGCAAGAGGTAGGCATCTCCCAGATGCACGTCTCCCGCCTGCTGGCCCGCACCCTGGCCCAGCTCCGGGAGAAGCTGCTGGTGGAGGAGTAGGCCGACCCCGGCCCACCCCCCAGCGAGGTCCGAGTGTCCGGCGCACTGCCGGACCCGGGCCCCGGCCGACCGGCCGCAGCCTGGCCTGGTACCCACTGCTTCGTCACCTACCCGGCCGCTGAGGTCCTGAGACGACGACCGGCTGTGCCGGCCGCGGATCCGACGCCGCGTATCCGGAGCCGTACCCCGAAGCCCCCGTCATACCGCGCGGTCCGAGCCGACCGCCGCAGCTCACTCACCGCCCCGCGCCTGGGGGTACACCTACTACTTGCCGTCCTGTGCCCGTCCCGGCCCCCTGATGCCGAGCGCCTGGGTGGTCGCCGGGTTGATCAGCAGGATCAGCGCGGCCACCGCGACGACCGCGAGGGCGATGCCCGCCGGGATCGCCACGCTGTCGGCCTGGAGGAGGTTGTACGCGACGGGCAGGGCCATGATCTGGGTGACGACGGCCGGACCCCGGCTCCAGCTGCGCCGGCCGAGCAGCCCGCGTGCGGCGAGGAGCGGCAGCAGCGCGAGGACGATCAGCGTGACGCCCCCGGTGACGGCCGACTGCCGGTCGTCCGGGTCGCCGGCCAGGCCCTCCACGAGCATCCAGACGCCTCCCGCCACGAGCGCGAGCCCTTCCAGGGCGGCCAGGGCGGCGGCGTACGTCAGGCGCCGCGGTCGCGGACCGGCGGTTTCGGGGGAAGAGGCGGTGGCGGGGGTCTGCTCGCTGCTCACCCCTGAAGGGTAGCCCTCGCACCTGGTGCCGCCGCGGGTGAGGCGCGGGCAACGCACACGGCCGCGCGCGGGTTGCCTCACGCCCCCGTGGCAAGGTTCACGCGCCGAAGTCTTACGTGATCCCTACCTCGACCTGTGCCCGGTACCACCCAGTAGGTACGCTGCAACCCATGCGTGCACTTCTCGTGGTCAATCCGGCGGCAACCACCACAAGCGCACGTACGCGCGATGTCCTGATCCATGCGCTGGCGAGCGAGATGAAACTGGAAGCGGTCACCACCGAGTACCGCGGCCACGCACGCGACCTGGGCCGGCAGGCGGCGGAGAGCGAGGACATCGACCTGGTCGTGGCCCTGGGCGGCGACGGCACGGTCAACGAGGTCGTCAACGGCCTCCTGCACGCGGGCCCCGACCCCGAGCACCTCCCCGGCCTCGCCGTGGTCCCCGGTGGCTCCACCAACGTCTTCGCCCGCGCCCTCGGCCTGCCCAACGACGCCGTCGAGGCCACCGGCGCCCTCCTGGACGCCCTGCGCGAAGGCAGCGAGCGCACGGTCGGCCTGGGTCTGACCGCGGGGACGCCCGGCACCGAGGACGAGGCCGTGCCGGAGCGCTGGTTCACCTTCAACGCGGGACTCGGATTCGACGCCGGTGTGGTCGGCCGGGTCGAGCAGCAGCGGGAGCGCGGCAGGAAATCCACACACGCTCTCTACGTCCGTCAGGCATTGCGCCAGTTCTTCGGCGAGGCGCACCGCCGGCACGGGACGATCACCATGGAGCGTCCGGATGCGGAGCCGGTGACCGATCTGGTCCTTTCCATAGTCTCGAACACCTCTCCGTGGACCTTCCTGGGCAATCACCCGATGTACGCGTCACCTAAGGCGTCGTTCGACAAGGGCCTCGACGTACTCGGTCTCAGCCGTATGACGACGCCCGCGATGGCCCGATATGGCACCCAGTTGCTCACTTCGTCCCCCGAACGCGGCCCTCATGGCAAGCACGCCGTGTCCTTGCACGACCTGGACCAGTTCACCTTGCATTCGAAGGTGCCCCTACCCCTCCAGATGGACGGCGACCACCTCGGACTGCGTACGAGCGTGACGTTCACAGGCGTACGCCGTGCACTGCGTGTGATTGTGTGAGCAGAAGGGGCTAAAGTCCTTTCACTCGAACGTTTAGACCAGGGTCCACCCCATGGAAGTACGGCTGTGACCTAGTCGACACCGAGGAATCAAAAAAAACTTTCCGGAAGGGGTTGTATCCGCCGCTGAGGTTTGCGAGTCTCTACGTGGCGGTCGGGACAGCCCGCAACATCAGCGTCCACAGGCCACCGGAACCCCTCTTCAATCCACAGGACCACGCCGGGGAAGACTCGGCGATCGGCCCTTCACTTGTTGAGGGATTCGTGAAAGCGTTCACATTCACAAGCAACTTGCACGTAATACCAAGGAGAGGTAGCAGCCATGGACTGGCGTCACAACGCCGTTTGCCGCGAGGAAGACCCCGAGCTCTTCTTCCCCATCGGCAACACCGGTCCTGCGCTGCTGCAGATCGAGGAAGCCAAGGCCGTCTGCCGTCGCTGCCCCGTTATGGATCAGTGTCTGCAGTGGGCGCTCGAGTCCGGTCAGGACTCCGGCGTCTGGGGTGGTCTCAGCGAGGACGAGCGTCGCGCCATGAAGCGCCGTGCCGCCCGCAACCGGGCCCGTCAGGCATCCGCCTGACATATCCACCCCGCACAGCCTGAGCTTGGCGGCGCGTACACCGCGTACGCTTCTCCCGCCCCCGAGCCGCAGCGCGCAGTACCCCCGATGCGCAGCACACGCTGGCAACGAGCATTTGAGCCCCGGACCCCTGAACGGTCCGGGGCTTTTTGCTGTGCCCCGGACCGTTCAGGGGTTTGGAGTCGCTCGCGCAGACCGTGCGCGCCTTACTTGTGCGCCCGCACCGGCACATCCAGGATCACCCGGGTGCCACCCTCCGCGGCCGGGACCATGTCGAACGTGCCGCCCAACTCGCCCTCCACCAGCGTCCGTACGATCTGCAGTCCGAGGTTGCCCGAGGTGTGCGGGTCGAACCCCTCGGGCAGACCGACGCCGTCGTCCTGGACGGTGACGAGGAGGCGGGCCTCCTTGGTGGTGCCGCCGCGGACGGCCGCGACCTCGACCGTGCCGGTCTCGCCCTCGCGGAAGCCGTGCTCCAGGGCGTTCTGGAGGATTTCCGTGAGGACCATGGACAGGGGGGTGGCGACCTCGGCGTCCAGGATGCCGAAGCGTCCGCTGCGCCGGCCGGTGACCTTGCCCGGGGAGATCTCGGCGACCATGGCGAGGACGCGGTCGGCGATCTCGTCGAACTCCACGCGCTCGTCCAGGTTCTGAGACAGCGTCTCGTGCACGATCGCGATGGAGCCGACCCGCCGTACCGCCTCTTCGAGGGCCTCCCGGCCGCGGTCGGACTCGATGCGCCGGGCCTGGAGGCGCAGCAGGGCCGCCACCGTCTGGAGGTTGTTCTTCACCCGGTGGTGGATCTCCCGGATGGTCGCGTCCTTGGTGATCAACTCGCGCTCGCGGCGGCGCAGTTCGGTCACGTCGCGCAGCAGGACCAGTGAGCCGATGCGGGTGCCCTTGGGTTTGAGCGGGATCGCCCGGAACTGGATGACCCCGTCGTGCGCCTCGATCTCGAACTCACGGGGCGCCCAGCCGCTGGCGACCTTGGCGAGCGCCTCGTCCACCGGGCCGCGGGTCGGGGCGAGTTCGGCGGTGGTCAGGCCGAGGTGCTGGCCCACGAGGTCGGAGGCGAGGCCCATGCGGTGGTAGGCGGACAGGGCGTTCGGAGAGGCGTACTGGACGATGCCGTCCGCGTCCAGGCGGATCAGGCCGTCACCGACTCGGGGTGCGGCGTCCATGTCCATCTGCTGGTTGGGGAACGGGAAGGAGCCGGCCGCGATCATCTGGGCCAGGTCGGACGCGCTCTGCAGATAGGTCAGTTCGAGCCGACTCGGGGTGCGGACGGTCAGCAGGTTGGTGTTGCGCGCGATGACACCGAGGACGCGCCCCTCCCGTCGTACCGGAATCGACTCGACGCGGACCGGGACCTCCTCGCGCCACTCCGGGTCGCCCTCGCGCACGATCCTGCCCTCGTCGAGCGCCGCGTCCAGCAGCGGGCGCCGGCCACGCGGGACGAGGTGGCCGACCATGTCGTCCTGATAGGAGGTGGGGCCGGTGTTGGGCCGCATCTGGGCGACGGACACATAGCGGGTGCCGTCGTGGGTGGGGACCCACAGGACGAGGTCGGCGAAGGAGAGGTCGGAGAGCAACTGCCACTCCGAGACCAGCAGATGCAGCCACTCGAGGTCGGAGTCGTCGAGGGCGGTGTGCTGGCGGACCAGTTCGTTCATGGAGGGCACGGATGTGAGCGTACCTGGGGGTATGTGAGTGACCTAAAAACGCCGTACGCCGAGGGAATCCCGGGCCCGGTAACACCCGCGGGCCGCGGCGCCTGGGAAGGACCCTCAACCTTCCCGGCACCGCAGCCCGGAGCAACATCGGCCGTGGGGTGTGCGGTCCCGGTCGGCCGAGGATGAGGACCCGGGGCAGTCAGGGCAGAGAGCTCCGGTTCCTCGGTCCGCCTTCCTGTGCGGGGAAGACGGAAGTCACGGTTCAATTGTGGACTAGACCACTAGGTGTGTCCATGCGTTGGTGCCTGTTTGTTGTTGGAGCTTTCCCTCACGGGAGTCACCTACTCGGACGCCCTAACAACCACCACGCAGCCTAACGCGTGTGGGTTCATGTGCGGGGCCAGATGGCCATGGCAATTTCCGCGACCGCCTCCAACTCCTCCCGGCTCGCGCCGTCGCGCGCCTGCTGGGACATGCCCTGGAGCACCGCCCCGGCGTACCGGGCCAGCACGGCGGCGTCGGTTCCGGTCGGCAGCTCCCCCGTGGCGATGTCGGCGCCGATACGGCTCTCGAGGGCGGCGATGTTGGCGTTGCGCCGCCCGCGCAGCGACTCCTCGACCTCCGGGGTGGAGCAGTTGGTGGCGGCATGGATGACGAGGCAGCCGTGCGGATGGCCGGGAGCCGTGTACTCGTAGGCGGCCTCTCGCAGCATCCGTTCCACGGCGGCCCGGGCGGTCGGTTCCTCGGCGAGAGCGCGGTCACCGAAGGAGCCGTACCGGACGCCGTACTCCTTCACGACCTCCTCGAACAGCGACCGCTTGTCACCGAAGGCCGCGTACAGGCTGGGGGCCCCGATGTCCATGACGCGGGTGAGGTCGGAGACGGACGTGGCCTCGTATCCGTGCTCCCAGAAGGCCAGGATCGCCTTCTCCAGGGCGGTCGCTCGGTCGAAGGACCGAGGGCGTCCACGGGGTTTCGATCGCCTGACCGCAGGCTTGACCTGCGCTTCCGTCTCCTCGATGCCCACCATGGAGTGAATTGTATAGCGAGTGCTAGAGAAAGGAGTCGGGAGCGTTGTACGGTTTTTCTGTATCGACCGCTAGAGAAATGGAGGGCGACGCCATGGGCGCACTCACGGGCAGGACGGCTCTGGTGACGGGGGCGAGCAGGGGCATCGGGCGGGGCATCGCCGTGCGCCTCGGGCGGGACGGAGCACGGGTGGGCGTGCACTACGGCAGGAGTGAGGCGGCGGCGAAGGAGACGGTCGCCGCGATCGAGGCTGCCGGCGGCCGCGGTTTCACGATCCGGGCCGAGCTGGAGACACCCGGGGCCGTCGGCCGTCTCTGGGAGGAGTTCGACCGGCACGCGGACGGGCTCGACATCCTGGTGAACAACGCGGGAATCGGCTCCTCACGCCCGATCGAGGAGATCGACGAGGCGGAGTACGACAGGCTCTTCGCGGTCAATGTGAAGGCGCCGTTCTTCCTGGTCAAACAGGGCTCGATACGACTGCGGGACGGCGGCCGGATCATCAACATCTCGTCGGGGCTGGCCCGTACCGCCGCCATGCCGCACAACATGGCCTACGCCATGACGAAGAGCGCGCTGGACGTGTTCTCCCGCGATCTGTCCAAGGTCCTGGGCCTGCGGGGTATCCGGGTGAACTCGGTGGCACCCGGCCTGATCGACACCGACAACACCGCCCGGTTGCTCCACGGCACCGAAGGCGGCTGGGCGCAGGCGGAGGCCCTTTCGGCGCTGGGACAGGTGGGGACACCGGCCGATGTCGCGGACGTGGTGGCCTTCCTGGCCTCTGACGACGGGCGGTGGGTGACCGGGAGCTGGCTGGACGCCACGGGAGGTTCGATGCCGTGAGCCGTCCGTCAGGGCTCAGTGCGTCTCCGTCACCTTCGCCAGGGCGCGTGGCGCGTCCGGGTCCTGACCGCGGGCGATGGTGACCTCGTACGCCAGGAGCTGGAGGGGGATGATCTCCAGCACGGGCTGGACCTCCTCGGCCACGTGGTCGGTCGGCAGGGCGAAGCCGGCCGAGGCCTGCTCGACCTGACTCCGGGGGCCGACCACGACCAGGTCCGCACCCCGGCCACGCAGCCGGTCGAGGACGGGCTGGAGTGCCTCGCCGCCCTTGCCGTCGGTGACGACCGCGATGACCGGCGAGACGTTGTCGACCATGGCGAGGGGGCCGTGGAGCAGATCCGCGCCGGAGTAGGCGAGCGCGGGGATGTAGCTCGTCTCCATCAGCTTGAGGGCGGCTTCCCTGGCCGTGGGGTAGCCGTAGCCGCGGGAGGTGATCACCATGCGCTCGGCGAAGCGGTAGCGGGCGGCGAGGGCGCGGACCTCGTCCTGCCGGGCGAGCAGTCCGGCGGCCAGGTCCGGCAGTACCTGGGCGGGTGCTCCGTCGCCGGCGCGCAGGCCTTCGACGAAGAGATAGAGGGCGAGGAGGGAGGCCGTGTAGGTCTTGGTCGCGGGGAGTGCCTTCTCCGGTCCGGCCAGGATGTCGACGTGGTACTCGGAGACGCCGGCCAGTGGGGAGTCGGGGTTGTTGGTCACCGCGAGGGTGATGGCGCCGGCCTCGCGGGCGGCCCGGGTCGAGGCCACCAGGTCCGGGGAGCCGCCGGACTGGCTGACGGTGACGACGAGGACATCGGTGAGGTCGGGGCGGGCACCGTAGGCGGTGGTCGTCGACATGGAGGTCAGCCCGCAGGGCAGGCCGAGGCGGATTTCGAGGAGGTACTTGGCGTAGAGGGCCGCGTTGTCGGAGGTGCCGCGGGCGGTGAGGAGGACGAAGCGGGGTGCGCGGGCGGCGATCTCCTGGGCGACCTTGCGGATGGCCGGGGCGCCCTCGTCCAGGATGCGGCGCAGGACGGCGGGCTGTTCGGCCATCTCGCGGGCCATGATCCGGCCGGGGAGTTGGCTCTGCGGGTCGGATGTCGTGACGCTGTTCATGGCCCTATTCCACTCCCCGTTCCGCTCCCCCGCGCGAAAAGGCGCTGTCCGCGATGTGACGCGGTGACGGCGTTCGGGGACCTGGGCCGCCGCACCCGATTCTGTTAGATTGGTCTAAACCACATGGGCCGCACCGGGGTCCGGTCGAGCCCTCTCCGTTCAGACCGTTTCTACAGATCAGACCGTTTCCTCAGATCGGCAGGCCCAGCGTGGAAGTTGTCATCGTTCCCGATGCCAAGGCGGGCGGCGAGCTCATCGCCGAGGCCATGGCCCAGCTGCTCCGGCGCAAGCCCGACGCCCTGCTCGGTGTGGCGACCGGCTCCACCCCGCTGCCCATCTATGAAGCCCTGGCCGCGAAGGTGCGTTCCGGTGCCGTGGACGCCTCGCGGGCGCGGATAGCCCAGCTTGACGAGTACGTGGGGCTGCCGGCCGAGCATCCGGAGTCCTACCGTTCGGTGCTGCGACGCGAGGTGCTGGAGCCGCTGGGGATACCGATGGCCTCCTTCATGGGGCCGGACGGGACCGCGCAGGACATCCTCGGTGCGTGCGAGGCGTACGACTCGGCGCTGGCCGATGCGGGGGGCGTGGATCTGCAGTTGCTCGGGATCGGGACGGACGGGCACATCGGGTTCAACGAGCCGTGTTCCTCGCTGGCCTCGCGGACCCGGATCAAGACGTTGACCGAGCAGACGCGGGTGGACAACGCGCGGTTCTTCGAGGGGGACATCACTCAGGTGCCGCACCATGTGATCACCCAGGGGATCGGGACAATCCTCGAGGCCCGGCACCTGGTGCTGCTCGCCACGGGTGAGGGCAAGGCGGACGCGGTGGCGGCGACGGTGGAGGGGCCGGTCGCCGCGGTGTGTCCTGCCTCGGCGCTGCAGTTGCATCCACATGCGACGGTGGTGGTGGACGAGGGGGCTGCTTCCAAGCTGAAGCTGGCGGACTACTTCCGGCACACGTTCGTCAACAAGCCTGACTGGCAGGGGATCTGAGGGGCGGTTTCGTCTGCGGTTTCGTCTGCCGGGTTCCGCCGTCTGCGGACTGCGGGTTCGTCGGGGCTGGTCGCGCAGTTCCCCGCGCCCCTGAAAAGCACCGAGGCGCCGTTCCCTCCCCGGGGAGCGGCGCCTTTCGTGCCGTAGCCCCTACTCCCCCGCGATGACCTCTGCCGCCGCTCTGCCGCAGACTCTTGCCGCGCCGTGCGTTGCGATGTGCAGGGCGCCTCGGGCAGGAGCCTGAGGAAGGCCCATCTCGATCACGATGGTGTCGGGGCGGGTGCGGAGGACGGTGTCCAGGGCCGCGCCCATCCAGGGGTGGCGGTGTTCGTCGCGGACCACGGCCACGATGCGGCGGGGGCCGGCCGCGGCCAGGGTGGCGAGGCCGGCGTCCTCGCCCGCGAAGCTGCCCGTTTCCGTGCCGGGGAGCAGACGGGCGAGTTCGGCGGCGACGCCCCAGGGTGTCTCGTCACCGACGGCCACGTTGGCCACCGGTGTGAAGGCGGCGACGTAGGGCGCGGTGGTGAGGGGGGTGAAGTCGTCACCGCCGGTGATGCGCAACGCCCTTCGGGCCGCGCGCAGTCCCACCTCCTCGTCGGCCGGCAGTTGTGCGTCCGCGGCGGCCGCCGTCCAGTGGGCCAGCGTGCGGACACGTTCCGCCGCTTCCGCGAGCCGCTCCTCGGGGAGTTCGCCCGAGCGGACCGCCGAGACCAGGGCGTCGCGCAGGCGCCGTACCGTCTCGTCGTCGGCGAGGCCACCGCCCACGCAGATCGC
Source organism: Streptomyces sp. NPDC005303 (assembly GCF_040607335.1). Classification (NCBI taxonomy): domain Bacteria; kingdom Bacillati; phylum Actinomycetota; class Actinomycetes; order Kitasatosporales; family Streptomycetaceae; genus Streptomyces; species Streptomyces sp. NPDC005303. The sequence goes on from NZ_JBEXGM010000006.1 coordinate 289,971, forward strand.
GTCGGCACCGGCGGCGATGGCCAGGACGCTGCCGCGCTCGATGCCGTAGGTGCCGGCGATGGCCTGCATTTCCATGCCGTCGGTGACGATGAGACCGGTGTAGCCGAGTTCACGGCGGAGCAGGTCGGTCAGGACCGTGGAGGACAGCGTGGCCGGGCGGTCCGGGTCCAGGACCGGGACCAGGATGTGAGCGGTCATCACCGCGCGGGTGCCGGCGGCGATGGCCGCGCGGAAGGGCCGCAGTTCGCGCTCCAGGAGGACCGACTCGTCCACGTCGATGCGCGGCAGGGCGTGGTGGGAGTCGATCGCGGTGTCGCCGTGGCCCGGGAAGTGCTTGGTGCAGGCGGCGACGCCCGCCGACTGCAGCCCCGTCACGTAGGCCGCCGTGTGGCGGGCGGCGAGGTCGGCGGAGGCGCCGAAGGAGCGGACGCCGATCACCGGGTTGGACGGGTTGGAGTTCACGTCGGCCGACGGGGCCCAGTTGAGGTTGACCCCGCAGGCCGCGAGGCGGCGGCCCAGCTCCGCGGCCACCTTCCTCGTCAGTTCCAGGTCGTCCACCGCGCCGAGGGCGTGGTTGCCGGGGAAGGACGAGCCGGTGCGCACCTCCAGACGGGTGACGTCACCGCCCTCCTCGTCGATGGCGACCAGGACGTCGTCGCGTTCGGCACGCAACTGGGCTGTCAGGGCGGCCAGTTGTTCCGGTGAGGCGATGTTGCGCCCGAACAGGCCGACCGAGGCGAGGCCCTCGCCGAGGCGGCGGAGCAGCCAGTCGGGGGCGGTGGTGCCGGTGAAGCCGGGCTGGAGGACGGTCAGGGCGTCCCGCGTCAAGCCCCTCTCCCCATTCGATGCGGTGGTGCCGCTGGCGAAAGTCGTCATCGGGGGCGTTATCCCTTCACGGCGCCCGCGGTGAGACCCGCGGCCATCTTGCGCTGGACGAGGAGGAAGAGGACCACGATCGGCACGGCCATCATGGTGGAACCGGCCATCATGGGGGCGTATTCGGTGCCGTGTTTGGTGGTGAAGTTGCCGAGCCAGACGGTCGCGGTCTGGTGCTCCTGGCTGAGCAGCATCAGGGCGTACAGGTACTCGTTCCAGGCCAGGATGAAGCCGTAGACCGAGGTGGCGACCATTCCGGGGGCAAGCAGCGGGAAGACCACGCGGATGAAGGCGCTGGTGCGGGAGCAGCCGTCCACCATCGCCGCCTCCTCCAGTTCCTTCGGGATGTTGACGATGAACCCGCGCAGCGTCCACACCGTGAAGGGAAGGATGAAGGTCAGGTACGTGATGATCAGGCCGGAGAGCTTGTCGTACTGATCGAGGTCGTTGAGCAGCAGGAAGACCGGGATGATCATCGCGACCAGGGGGACCATCTGGACCGCCAGGATGGCCACGATCACGACTTTCCGGCCGCGGAAGTCGAAGCGGGAGATGGCGAGCGCGGCCAGCGTGCCCACCACGATGCCGATCGCCACGACCGACAGGGACACGATGAGGCTGCGGGCGACCGGGCCCCAGAAGTCGGCGATGTCCAGCGCGCGCCGGAAGTTGTCGAGCGTGAGGCCGGTCGGCAGCAGGCTCGGATCCGGGTCGATGGCGTCCTTGGCGGGCTTGAACGCCGTGTTCACCATCCAGTAGACGGGGAAGCCGGCGGCGAGGAAGACGAGGAGGCCGAGGAGGTTCCAGCCGAACCTGGACCTGCGGGGCGTCCCGGGAGCGAGCGTGCTCATTCGACCTCTCCGATCTTCAGCATCTGGCGCATATAGACGGCGACCACACCGAGCAGCAGCAGCACGGTGATGAGCGCGATCGCCGAGCCCTGCCCGTAGTCGTTGACCACGAAGGCCCGGTCGTAGGAGTAGGTGGTCAGGAGCTGGAACTCCGCTTCCGGGTGGCCGTTGCGCATGACGAAGACCTGCGGAAAGACGCCCATGTCCCAGATGACCGAGAGGGTCGTGAGCATCACGATGATCGGCTTGAGGATCGGCAGGGTGACGTACCGGAAGACGCCCCAGGCGCCCGCGCCGTCCAGACGGGCCGCCTCCTCCAGTTCGGCGGGGACCTGGGTGAGCCCGGCGCTGAGGGTGATCACGACGAAGGGCACGGCACCCCAGACCACCAGGAGCATGATCACGGCCAGGCCCTGGGGTCCGCTCGCGAACCAGTTGTGGCCGATGAGGTCGACCCCGGGCAGTTTGCTCAGCAGCGCGTTGAGGACGCCGTAGTCCGCGTCGAACAGCCACTTGAAGACGGTGGTGGCAACGATGATCGGCATGCCCCAGCTGGCCACCAGGGCGATGTTGACCAGGGTCTTCACCCAGCCGGAGACCCGCTGGAGCAGCAGGGCGATCAGCATGCCGGCGACCATCGTGAAGATCACGCAGCCGGCCGCGAAGACGATGGTCCGCACGACGACGGCCCAGAACTCGCCGTCGTTGAGAACGCCCGTGAAGTTGTCGAAGCCGACCCACTGGGCCGGCAGGAAGCCCCACAGTTGGGACTGGCCGAACTTCTGGAAGGACAGCGTGACCAGGCGAACCAGCGGATAGCCCATGACCAGGGCCAGGACGAGCAGACAGGGGGCGAGCAGCAGCCAGGGAGTGCCGCTGAAGGCGCGCTTTCTGCTCGGCGGCGCGGGCGGGACCGGCGGTGGTACGGCCATCGGCGGCGGCGCCTTGGCGGGGGTGGTCGTGTCTGCGGCACTCATCGCGCGCTCCTCAGCGATCCTTCTGGTCGTACGGAAGCGAAGCCCGCACGGGTCGTGCGGAGTCGAAGCCCGTACGGACCGTGCGTAGTCGAAGCCCGCACAGGTCACACGGGCCGGAGCCCGCACGGGTGGTACGGGAGTGGACCTCGCGCGGGCAGTACGGGAAGCAGCGCCCCGCACGGCGGTTACGGGGCTCGAACCCAGGAGTCGAACCCACACAGGCAGTACGGGAAGCAACGCCCCGCACCGGTCGTACGGGAGTCGAACCCGGCACGAGTTGTACGGGGGTCGAACCCCGCACAGGTAGCGGGGGAAGCGGGGCCCCGCACCGGTGGTGGCGCGGGAGTCGAACCCGGCACGGGCAGTACCGGAAGCAGCGCCCCCACCGGCCGTACCGGGATCGAACCCGCACAGGCAGTACGGGAAGCAGGGCCCCGTCGGTCTCAACGGGGCCCTGCCTGCGGTCACTTGGTGTTGATGACCTTGTCGATCGCCGCGTCGGCCTCCTTGGCCGCCGCCTCCACCGACTTCTTGCCGGTGCCGATGTTCTGGAGCATGGTCTGCAGGACCTGCGCCTTCTCGACCTGGCCCCAGCCGGGCGCCATCGGGACGAACCAGTTGGACTCGGCCGCGGTGGCCGGGACCGCGGTCGCCGGGTCGTTCTTCAGGGTGGCGAGGTCGGTCTTGTTGTTGGGCAGGTTGCCCTTGGCCATCAGGCCCTTCTGGCCGGAGGGACCGGTGAAGGCGTTGATCCACTCGGCGGCGACCGCCTGAGCCTTGGACTTGACCGGGACGGCGAGGTCCGAACCGCCCAGGAAGACGGGCATGTTCTTGCCGGACGGACCCGGCATCACGAAGTTCTCGAGGTTGTCCTTGAGCTTGCCGGTCTTGTCGTTCTTCGGGTCGGCGGAGGTCGCACCCTCCCAGGCCGCGCCGAAGATCATGCCGGACTTGCCCTGGCCGTAGACGATGTAGCGGTCGGACTCGTCCTTGGTCTTGTCGCCGTGCATGTACTTGTCGACGACGTTCTTGAACTCGGTGAGGCCCTTGACCGACTCGGGCGAGGAGAGGTTGGCCTTCCACTGGCCGCCCGACTCGACCGCGATGGAGCCGCCGGCGTCGTAGACGAAGGACATGGCCGCGTACCAGTCACGGGTGGGCTGGTACCAGGCGGAGAACTTGTCGCCCTCCTTCTTCTGGACCTTGTCCAGGGCGGCGGTGAGCTCCGCGTAGGTCTTCGGGGGCGACTTGACGCCGACCGAGGCGAAGACGTCCTTGCGCCAGTTGCCGACCCGGCCGCCCGCGTAGTACGGGACGCCGTAGGTCTTGCCGTCGTAGGTCACCGAGGCCTTGAGGCCGTCGAGCCAGGCGGACGAGTTGGTGAACTTCGACGTGTCCAGGGGAGCGAAGGCGCCCTTGACCATGTAGCCCAGCATCTCGGTGTTGCCCATCTCGACCACGTCGGGGGCCTTGTCGGTGGCGAGGACCGCGTCGAGCTTGGTGTTCTTGTCGGGCCAGCCGTAGTACTCGTGGTTGATCTTGATGCCGGGGTGCTTCTTCTGGACCGCCGCGTCCGCGGCCTTCACCAGCGCGGGCCAGTTGTTCTGGGCGTCGACGGTGAGCCAGACGGTCAGCTCCTTGGCGTCCGCGCCGCTGTTGTCCGAACTTCCGCTGTCGCTGCCACCGCACGCCGCGACGGTGACCACCATGCCCGCGATACCGATCGCGGCTATCAGCTTGCGCTTCACGCCACCCTCCTCAGGGATGCCCACACCTCCCGCCCACAGGCCGGGACCTGGACCAATGGTGTAGACCAGTAGGGGGAGCTTGGACCAGACCACGGAACCTGTCAAGAGTGCTCGAAAAGGCCCTGACCAGCCGTTATGCGACCTACATATGCAGGAACCATTAGTAAAGAAGCCAGCGAAAACAGCGGCGCCGGAGTACTCTCGTCCGCTAGACCACTTACCTCTGTGGACTAGACCAAAAGAGGTGGTGACGGTATACAGAAGGGATCACGATGTGATCCGCATCCGGAGCCGGGAAGGCAGACCATGAGCAGCGACGTCAGCAGTGCGGAGACCGACGGCGGGGCAGGGATCCGTACCGCGCGCGTGCCCAAGTACTACCGCCTGAAGAAGCACCTGCTCGACATGACGGAGACGCAGTCGCCCGGTACGCCGGTGCCGCCCGAGCGCACCCTCGCCGCCGAGTTCGACACCTCCCGCACCACCGTGCGCCAGGCCCTCCAGGAGCTGGTGGTCGAGGGGCGTCTGGAGCGCATCCAGGGCAAGGGCACCTTCGTCGCCAAGCCGAAGGTCTCACAGGCGCTGCAACTCACCTCCTACACGGAGGACATGCGCGCCCAGGGTCTCGAACCCACCTCCCAGTTGCTCGACATCGGCTACATCACCGCCGACGACCGGCTCGCCGAGCTCCTCGACATCACCGCCGGCGGCCGGGTGCTGCGCATCGAGCGGCTGCGCATGGCCAACGCCGAGCCGATGGCCATCGAGACGACCCACCTCTCCGCCAAGCGCTTCCCGGCCCTGCGCAGGTCACTGGTCAAGTACACGTCCCTCTACACGGCGCTCGCCGAGGTCTACGACGTCCACCTCGCCGAGGCCGAGGAGACCATCGAGACCTCCCTGGCCACCCCGCGCGAGGCCGGTCTGCTCGGCACCGACGTGGGCCTGCCGATGCTGATGCTGTCCCGCCACTCGTTCGACAAGACGGGCGAGCCGGTGGAGTGGGTGCGGTCGGTGTACCGGGGCGACCGGTACAAGTTCGTGGCCCGCCTCAAGAGGCCCGTCGACTAGTGCCCTTGGAGGCCCGTCGCCCCATGCCCTTTCCGGTACTGCTGGTTCCCTTTCCGGTACCGCACACGGTGTAGCGCAACCACGCTTCCTGCTCTACGGTCCTCCCGACTCCGTCTGGACGGGAGGACCGCCCCGTGCGTACCGCGAACGTCCCCACCCGAAGTGCTGTCGAACGAGGGTGCTTCACAGAATCGACATACCGATATGCGGACGAGGTCTTCCGCTGTCGCGACACCAGCGCCTAGATTGCCTGCGCGTTACAGGTGATCAACGCTGATCAGTGAGGGGTAGGAGTCGCGACATGTCGGATGCACCTGAAGTGAGACAACCGGTGGTGACACCGGTGCGGGTGGTCATCGCCCTCTGCCTGATCGCCCCGTTCGTGGCGATGCTGTGGGTCGGCTCGTACGCCAAGGTCGACCCCGCGTTCATCGGTATCCCGTTCTTCTACTGGTACCAGATGCTGTGGGTGTTCATCTCCACCGTGCTGACGATGACCGCGTACAAGCTGTGGCAGCGTGACCAGCGTGCCCGCCACGGAGGTGCCAAGTGAACGACGGCGTCAACGGCGTGGCACTCGCCGTCTTCATCATCTTCTTCCTGGCCGTCACGGTCATGGGCTTCCTGGCCGCGCGCTGGCGCAAGGCCGAGAACGAGCACAGCCTCGACGAATGGGGTCTGGGCGGACGCTCGTTCGGCACCTGGGTCACCTGGTTCCTGCTCGGCGGCGACCTCTACACGGCGTACACCTTCGTCGCCGTCCCCGCGGCGATCTACGCGGCGGGCGCGGCCGGCTTCTTCGCGGTGCCGTACACCATCCTCGTGTACCCGCTGATCTTCACGTTCCTGCCCCGCCTGTGGTCGGTCTCCCACAAGCACGGGTACGTGACGACCTCGGACTTCGTGCGCGGCCGCTTCGGCTCCAAGGGCCTGTCGCTGGCGGTGGCGGTCACCGGCATCCTCGCGACCATGCCGTACATCGCGCTCCAACTGGTCGGCATCCAGGCGGTTCTGGACGTCATGGGCGTCGGCGGCGGCGAGAACACCAACTGGTTCGTGAAGGACCTCCCGCTGCTGATCGCCTTCGGTGTCCTCGCGGCCTACACCTACTCCTCGGGCCTGCGCGCCCCCGCGCTGATCGCGTTCGTGAAGGACACGCTGATCTACATCGTCATCGCGGTGGCGATCATCTACATCCCGATCAAACTGGGCGGCTTCGACGACGTCTTCGGCGCGGCGAGCGAGAAGTACACGGCGGCCAAGGCCGGCGGACTGGTCCCGCTGGAGGCGGGCCAGTGGACGTACGCCACGCTGGCCCTGGGCTCCGCGCTCGCCCTGTTCATGTACCCGCACTCGATCACCGCGACGCTCTCCTCCCGCAGCCGTGAGGTGATCCGCCGCAACACCACGATCCTGCCGCTGTACTCCCTGATGCTGGGCCTGCTCGCACTGCTCGGCTTCATGGCGATCGCGGCCGGGGTCAAGGTCACCAACCCCCAACTGGCGATCCCGCAGCTGTTCGAGGACATGTTCCCGGACTGGTTCGCGGGCGTGGCCTTCGCGGCGATCGGCATCGGAGCCCTCGTCCCGGCGGCCATCATGTCCATCGCGGCCGCGAACCTCTTCACCCGCAACATCTACAAGGACTTCATCAAGCCGGACGCGACTCCGGCCCAGGAGACAAAGGTCTCCAAGCTGGTCTCGCTGCTGGTGAAGGTCGGCGCCCTGGTCTTCGTCCTCACCATGGACAAGACGGTGGCCATCAACTTCCAGCTCCTGGGCGGCATCTGGATCCTCCAGACCTTCCCGGCCCTGGTCGGCGGCCTGTTCACCCGCTGGTTCCACCGCTGGGCCCTGCTCGCCGGCTGGGCGGTCGGCATGGTCTACGGCACGGTCGCCGCGTACGGCGTCGCCTCGCCGACCCAGAAGCACTTCGGCGGCTCAGCGAAGGAGATCCCGGGCATCGGCGAGATCGGCTACATCGGCCTGACGGCGTTCGTGCTCAACGTCGTGGTGACGGTGGTCCTCACCTTCGTCCTGAAGGCGGTCAAGGCCCCCGACGGCGTGGACGAGACCAGCCCGGAGGACTACACGGCGGACGCGGGCGACCCGGGGGTGGAGGTGGAACTCCCGCCCGCGACAGCAGGTACCTCGCACTGAGGCCGTCAGGGGCGCGGGGCTGCGGCGATACCCAGCCCCGCCGCGTGGCTGCGACCAGCCACGACGAACCCGCAGCGGGCCGCCGAGAGCAAGCACCCTCGGCGGCCCGCTTTCGTGCACACTCACCCCATGGACATCCTGATCCGCCCCGCCGAACCCACCGACTACGCCCCCCTCGGCGAGATCACCGCAAGGGCCTACCTGGACGACGGCCTCCTCGCCTTCGGCGACGAAGACGACTGGTACCTCACCGAACTCAAGGACGTCGCCAAGCGGGCAAGAACCGCAGAGGTCCTCGTGGCCACAGCCGACGACCGCATCCTCGGCGGAGTCACCTACGTCCCCTCCGGCGGCCCCATGGCCGAACTCGCCCGCCCCGGAGAGGCGGAGATCCGCATGCTCGCCGTGTCCCGGGAGGCCCGCGGCAGAGGAGTCGGCCAGGCCCTCGTACAGGCCTGCGTCGATCGCGCGGCGGCCGCGGGCACGGACATCGTCCTGTGCACCCAGCCCACCATGCACACGGCCCACCGCATCTACGAACGCCTCGGATTCACCCGCGCCCCCGAGCGCGACTGGCACCCGGTTCCGGAGTCCCCCGACTTCACTCTCCTCACTTATCAGTTGACGCTCTGAAACCGCCGCGACACAACATCTGGGGGCGTCACCGCAACCCGGCACAAGATGTATGCTCATGCTCGCTGTCGCCGCAGGGGAATCCGGTGCGAATCCGGAACTGTCCCGCAACGGTGTACTCATGCGCGCATAAGCACACATGAGAGTCAGTCCGAGGACCTGTCGACAGCACGCCCGTGCCATACCGGCCCGGGTGTCATGACGTCCGGGCCTCGTGGAATGGGCCGGTGGACGCGACGCCGTGCGCGCTCGTGTGCTGCCCCCTGCCCTCCGCAAGGCCCCCGTGCCCAGCGAGGGAGAGCCCCCAGTGACCATCGCGCCAGCCGACCCGGCTTCAGCGACCACCCCGGTGGACGAGGACGGTCCCGGGACCGCGTTGCTGCGGACCCTGACCGCGCTGACCGCCGACCTCCCCGACGCCGACCCCGGCCGGGTCGCCGCCGCCGCATTGCGCGGCCGGTCCGCGCGGGGGGCCTCCGCCGAGATGATCGCGGAGTTGCGCGAACTGGCCACCGAGGCGGCGGCCGGCCTCATCTCCGAGGACCCCGCCTACAGCAGGCTCGCGGCCCGACTGCTGACCGTCTCCATCGCCGCCGAGGCCGCCTCGCAGGGCGTCACCTCGTTCACCGGCTCGGTCGCCGTCGGCCACCGCGAGGGCATCATCGCCGACCGGACCGCCGAGTTCGTGCGGGTCCACGCCGAGCGGCTCGACGCGCTGGTCGACACCGAGGCCGACGACCGCTTCGGCTACTTCGGCCTGCGCACCCTGTACAGCCGCTATCTCCTGCGGCACCCGATCACCCGCAAGGTCATCGAGACGCCTCAGCACTTCCTGCTCCGGGTCGCGTCCGGCCTGGCCGAGGACGACACGGTCAGGGCCCTCGACGAAGTCGCCGCGCTCTACCGGCTCATGAGCCGCCTCGACTACCTGCCCTCCTCCCCCACCCTCTTCAACTCCGGCACCCGGCACCCCCAGATGTCGTCCTGCTACCTCCTCGACTCCCCGAAGGACGAGCTCGACTCCATCTACGACCGCTACCACCAGGTCGCCAACCTCTCCAAGCACGCCGGCGGCATCGGCATCTCGTACTCCCGTATCCGCTCGCGCGGTTCACTGATCCGCGGCACCAACGGGCACTCCAACGGCATCGTCCCGTTCCTCAAGACACTCGACGCCTCGGTCGCCGCCGTGAACCAGGGCGGCCGGCGCAAGGGCGCGGCCGCGGTCTACCTGGAGACCTGGCACTCCGACATCGAGGAGTTCCTGGAACTCAGGGACAACACCGGTGAGGACGCCCGCCGTACGCACAACCTGAACCTCGCCCACTGGGTGCCGGACGAGTTCATGCGCCGGGTGAACGCGGACGCCGAGTGGTCCCTCTTCTCCCCCGCGGACGTGCCCGAGCTGGTCGACCTGTGGGGGGACGAGTTCGACGCGGCGTACCGGAAGGCCGAGGCCGCGGGGCTCGCGAAGAAGACGATCCCCGCGCGTGACCTCTACGGCCGCATGATGCGCACCCTCGCGCAGACCGGCAACGGCTGGATGACCTTCAAGGACGCCGCCAACCGTACGGCCAACCAGACGGCGTTGCCCGGGCACACGGTGCACTCCTCCAACCTCTGCACGGAGATCCTGGAGGTCACGGACGACGGGGAGACGGCGGTCTGCAACCTGGGGTCCGTGAACCTCGGCGCGTTCGTCGATACGGCGACCGGTGACATCGACTGGGAGCGGCTGGACGCCACCGTCCGCACCGCCGTCACCTTCCTCGACCGGGTCGTGGACATCAACTTCTATCCGACCGAGCAGGCCGGGCGGTCCAACGCCCGGTGGCGTCCCGTCGGCCTCGGGGCGATGGGCCTCCAGGACGTCTTCTTCAAGCTCCGCCTGCCCTTCGACTCCCCCGAGGCCAAGGCACTGTCCACCCGGATCGCCGAGCGGATCATGCTCGCCGCCTACGAGGCCTCCACCGACCTCGCGGAGCGCAGCGGCCCGCTGCCGGCCTGGGAGAAGACCCGTACGGCCCAGGGTGTCCTGCACCCGGACCACTACGCCGCGGACCTCACCTGGCCCGAGCGCTGGGCGGCACTGCGCGAGCGCATGGCCACCACGGGCCTGCGCAACAGCCTCCTGCTCGCCATCGCGCCCACCGCCACCATCGCCTCGATCGCCGGGGTGTACGAGTGCATCGAGCCGCAGGTCTCCAACCTGTTCAAGCGCGAGACGCTGTCCGGGGAGTTCCTCCAGGTCAACTCGTATCTGGTGGCCGAGTTGAAGAAGCTCGGCGTCTGGGACGCCCGCACCCGTGAGGCGCTGCGCGAGTCGAACGGCTCGGTGCAGGACTTCGCTTGGATCCCCGAGGACGTACGGGCGTTGTACCGCACGGCGTGGGAGATCCCGCAGCGCGGTCTGATCGACATGGCGGCGGCACGGACCCCGTTCCTCGACCAGTCCCAGTCGCTGAACCTCTTCCTGGAGACGCCGACCATCGGCAAGCTCTCCTCGATGTACGCGTACGCCTGGAAGTCCGGGCTGAAGACGACGTACTACCTGCGCTCGCGCCCGGCGACCCGTATCGCCCGTGCCGCGCAGGCGACGGTCCCCGTCCAGCAGCCGGCCCCCGAAGACGCGGTCGCCTGCTCCCTTGAGAACCCCGAGTCCTGCGAGGCCTGCCAGTAATGCCCAGCACCCAGAACCTGCTCGACCCCGGCTTCGAGCTGACTCTGCGCCCCATGCGCTACCCCGACTTCTACGAGCGCTACCGGGACGCGATCAAGAACACCTGGACCGTCGAGGAGGTCGACCTCCACTCGGACGTCGCCGACCTCGCGAAGCTCAGTCCCGCCGAGCAGCACCTGATCGGCCGGCTGGTGGCGTTCTTCGCGACGGGTGACTCGATCGTGGCGAACAACCTCGTGCTGACGCTGTACAAGCACATCAACTCTCCCGAGGCGCGGCTCTACTTGAGCAGGCAGCTCTTCGAGGAGGCCGTCCACGTCCAGTTCTATCTGACGCTCCTCGACACCTACCTCCCCGATCCGGAGGACCGGGCGGCGGCCTTCGACGCCGTCGAGAGCATCCCCTCGATCCGCGAGAAGGCGGAGTTCTGCTTCAGGTGGATCAACGAGGTCGAGAAGCTGGACAGTCTGCAGACCCAGGCCGACCGCCGCCGCTTCCTGCTCAACCTGATCTGCTTCGCCGCGTGCATCGAGGGCCTGTTCTTCTACGGCGCCTTCGCGTACGTCTACTGGTTCCGCAGCCGGGGCCTGCTGCACGGTCTCGCCACCGGCACCAACTGGGTGTTCCGCGACGAGACCATGCACATGTCCTTCGCCTTCGACGTGGTCGACACCGTCCGCAAGGAGGAGCCGGAGCTCTTCGACGAGCAGCTTCAGCAGCAGGTCACCGACATGCTGGCGGAGGCCGTGGAGGCGGAACTCCAGTTCGCGCGCGACCTGTGCGGCGACGGGCTGCCGGGCATGAACACCGAGTCGATGCGCCAGTACCTGGAGTGTGTCGCCGACCAGCGCCTGACGCGCCTCGGCTTCGCGCCGGTGTACGGCTCGGAGAACCCGTTCTCCTTCATGGAGCTCCAGGGCGTCCAGGAGCTGACGAACTTCTTCGAGCGGCGTCCGTCCGCGTATCAGGTGGCCGTGGAGGGCACGGTCGACCTGGACGAGGACTTCTGAGGCGCAACCGCCGCGGCAACCGCAACGGCAACGGCAACGGCAACGGCAACGGCAACGGCCCGAGTTGACCGTGCCGGAGTGGGCCATGGTGGGGCCATGGGTCGTCCATGGCCCCTCCATCGGCCCTCCATCGGCCGTCCATGGACCTCCTATGGGGCGGCAAAGTTCTGCCGGGGCATCTGTTCCGGCCTCGTCCGGCCCGGTTACGTTCTGGCCGTCCTGTCATGTCCACACACCACATGCACAGGACGGTAGAAGTGTCATGCCCATGACGGCATCGCGCACCGCCGCCGCTACGCGCGTCAAAGGCCTGCCACCAACGTCGAGAACCCCACTCCCACGACGGAGGCAGTACCCCATGCTTCAGACACGCACCGGCAAGTCCGGACGTAACCTGCGAAGACTCCTGACCACCGCCATACCCGCCGTCGCCCTCGGCCTGGCCGGACTCGTCGCGGTGCCGGCGCACGCAGCGCCCGCGCACGCAGCGCCCGCCGCCGCGCACACCACCCGCGTCACACAGAACTCCAAGGCGCTCACCTCCCCCGACCGTCAGACGTTCCACTCGACCGGCAAGGCCGGCCAGAAGGTGCCGACCACACACCTGTGTGCCACCGCGGCCCCCGGCCAGGCGTCCTGCTTCGCCCAGCGCCGGACCGACATCAAGCAGCGGCTGGCGTCCGCCGTCGCCGCCGCGCCCTCCGGACTCAGCCCGGCCAACCTGCACAGCGCCTACAACCTGCCCTCGACCGGCGGTTCCGGCCTGACCGTCGCCGTGGTCGACGCCTACAACGACCCCAACGCGGCCGCCGACCTGGCGACCTACCGCTCGACCTACGGCCTGTCGGCGTGCACGGTCGCCAACGGCTGCTTCAAGCAGGTCAGCCAGACCGGTTCGACCACCTCGCTGCCCACGAACGACACCGGCTGGGCCGGCGAGGAAGCGCTCGACATCGACATGGTCAGCGCCGTCTGCCCGAACTGCAACATCATCCTCGTCGAGGCCAACTCCGCCAACGACTCCGACCTCGGCATCGCCGAGAACGAGGCGGTCGCGCTCGGCGCCAAGTTCGTCTCCAACAGCTGGGGCGGCTCCGAGGCCTCCTCCCAGACCAGCGAGGACACCTCGTACTTCAAGCACCCGGGTGTCGCGATCACCGTCTCCTCCGGTGACTCCGCCTACGGCGCCGAGTACCCGGCGACCTCCCAGTACGTGACCGCCGTCGGCGGCACCGCGCTGTCCACGTCCTCCAACTCCCGCGGCTGGACCGAGTCCGTGTGGAAGACCAACTCCACCGAGGGCACCGGATCCGGCTGCTCGGCCTACGACCCCAAGCCGAGCTGGCAGACCGACACCGGCTGCACCAAGCGCATGGAGGCCGACGTCTCCGCCGTCGCCGACCCCGCCACCGGCGTGGCCGTGTACGACACCTACGGCGGTTCCGGCTGGGCCGTCTACGGCGGCACGAGCGCCTCGTCGCCGATCATCGCGGGTGTCTACGCACTGGCGGGCACCCCGGGCTCCAGCGACTACCCGGCGAAGTACCCCTACAGCCACACGAGCAACCTGTACGACGTGACCAGCGGCAACAACGGCTCCTGCACCACCTCGTACTTCTGCACCGCGACCACCGGCTACGACGGCCCGACCGGCTGGGGCACCCCCAACGGCACCACCGCCTTCACCGCGGGCACCACGACAGGCAACACGGTGACCGTCACGAACCCGGGCAGCCAGTCCACGACGACCGGCGGCTCGGTCAGCCTGCAGATCAGCGCGAGCGACAGCGCGGGCGCGACCCTCACCTACAGCGCGAGCGGCCTGCCGACCGGGCTGTCGATCAGCAGCTCGACCGGCAAGATCTCCGGTACGGCGTCCACCGCGGGCACCTACCAGGTCACCGTCACCGCGAAGGACTCGACCGGCGCCTCCGGCTCGGCCTCCTTCACCTGGACCGTCGGCTCCAGCAGCGGCACCTGCACCTCGTCCCAGCTGCTCGGCAACCCCGGCTTCGAGTCCGGCAGCACCACGTGGACCTCCTCCAGCGGCGTCATCACCAACTCCAGCAGTGAGTCGGCGCACGCCGGTTCGTACTACGCCTGGCTGGACGGGTACGGCTCCTCGCACACCGACACGCTGTCCCAGTCGGTGACCGTGCCGAGCGGCTGCAAGGCCACCTTCACCTTCTACCTGCACGTCGACACCGCGGAGACCGGCAGCACCGCCTACGACAAGCTGACGGTCACCGCCGGTTCGACCACCCTGGCCACCTACTCCAACGTCAACGCGGCCTCCGGCTACGCCCAGAAGTCCTTCGACCTGTCCTCGTACGCCGGCTCCACCGTCACCCTGAAGTTCAGCGGGGTCGAGGACTCCTCGCTCCAGACCAGCTTCGTCCTCGACGACACCGCCGTGACGACCAGCTGACCTCCCCCTCATGACCCGGGCCCCGGTCGCGGCTTTCGCGACCGGGGCCCGGCCTGGATCCAGGTGTACGGGTCATACGTCCAAGGGGAAGAGGAGGCCCTCATGCGCCGTACGAACCGTCACACGACCCTCGCGCTCGCCGCGCTGACCCTGCTGCTCGCGAGCGCGGGCTGCGGCGGCCAAGCCGGCAGCGACAGGAGCGGCGGCAGCGGCACCGTGTCGCCGTCGCAGTCATCCGCCGCACCCTCGTCCACGGCACCCTCATCCGCGGCGCCTTCATCCGCCGCGCCCTCCGTCGAGCCCTCGCCTGGATGCTCCTCCGGGTCCGGACTCGACGCGGCCGACAGTGGTGACACGGTCTGCCTGGCGGTGGGGGACACGGTCCGGGTCGCCCTGGACGGGACCAAGAGCCGCCCGTGGCAGCCGGTCGCCGTCGAGGGCAGTGGCCTCAAGGCCACCAACAGCGGGGTCGTCCTGCTGCCGGGTGACGCGAACGCCGCGTACCAGGCGGTGTCGGCGGGCACGGTACGGCTCAGTTCCTCACGTCCGCTGTGCGCCACCGGGACCGGCCACCTCTCGTGCAAGGGCATTCAGGAGTGGTGGGTCACCGTGCGGGTGAAGTAGCTCTGCCGGGCGGGCTGCAGCGCCTTGGGGAACTGCCCCTCGGTCTCCCGGCGGGCCCGCTCGGCCTCGCGGATCTGCCGGTCGATGTGACGGTCGTGCACGAGCCCGATCACCGACGGGAGCACCAGCAGGACGAGGATTCCGAGAACAGTCAGCATTCCGATCAGTCCCTGTGTCTGTGCGGTAGTCATGTCACTACTGTCGCGCCGTGGACTCCTTACAAACAGTGGCAGGACTGCCGCACACCCTCGATTTACTGCCAGCTCTGAGGCACACTGGCAGCATGCTGAAGAACGTGGCAGCCGTCGTCCTGGACGGTGTGAATCCCTTCGAGCTCGGAGTCGTCTGCGAGGTCTTCGGGACCGACC
The DNA here is from genome assembly GCF_040607335.1 of Streptomyces sp. NPDC005303. Taxonomy (NCBI): domain Bacteria; kingdom Bacillati; phylum Actinomycetota; class Actinomycetes; order Kitasatosporales; family Streptomycetaceae; genus Streptomyces; species Streptomyces sp. NPDC005303. Next base: position 305,397 of record NZ_JBEXGM010000006.1, read on the forward strand.
GCAGCGACGACGGACTGCCCGTGTACGACTTCGCGGTGGCCTCGGCCGAGGGCCCCAGGCTGACCTCGCGGTCGGGCTTCGCGCTGCACGTCGAGCACGGCCTGGAGCGGCTGGAGTCGGCCGACCTGATCACCGTGCCGGCCTGCGACGGCTACGAGACACGGGACTTCCCTCCCGAGCTGCTGGAGGCCCTGCGCAACGGGGTCGAGCGCGGGGCACGGGTGCTCAGCGTGTGCTCCGGGGTCTTCGTGCTCGCCGCGGCCGGGCTGCTCGACGGCCGGCGCTGTGCCGTGCACTGGCACCACGCGGAGGAGCTGGCGCTCGCGTACCCGCGGCTGACGGTCGAGCCGGACGTCCTGTACGTCGACGAGGACCCGGTGATCACCTCCGCGGGCACCGCCGCCGGCATCGACGCCTGTCTGCACATCGTGCGCAAGGAGCAGGGCCCCGAGGTCGCCAACAAGATCGCCCGGCGGATGGTCGTACCGCCGCACCGGGACGGCGGACAGGCGCAGTACATCGAGCGGCCGCTGCCCCGGTCGAAGTGCGACACCGTAGGCGAGGTGCTCGTGTGGATGGAGCAGCACCTCGACGAGGAGGTCACCGTCGAGCAGCTGGCCGAGCGGGCGCACATGTCCCCGCGCACCTTCGCCCGCCGCTTCCAGCAGGAGACGGGTACGACTCCCTACCGCTGGATCCTGCGCCAGCGGGTGCTGCTGGCCCAGCGGCTGCTGGAGGCGACGGACGAGACGGTGGACGCGATCGCGGGCCGCGCCGGGTTCGGCACCGCGGCCGCGCTGCGTCACCAGTTCCTGCGCGCGGTGGGCACCACCCCGAACGCCTACCGGCGCACCTTCCAGGGCCCGGAGGCGGCCGCCTGACCCGTCACCGGGGCACGGGCCGCACCAGGAGCCGGTTCGGCCGCAGGGTGATGCCGGGACGGGGGGTGTCGTCCGAGTCGGCCGCCTGCTCGAAGCGGTACTTCCGGGCCAGCGCCGCCGTGAGCAGCGTCAGCTGGGCCATCGAGAAGTGGTCGCTCGGGCACTTCCGGTTGCCGGTGCTGAACGGGCTCATGGCGTGTTTCGGAACCGATTTGGCCCGCTCGGGACTCCAGCGCAGAGGGTCGAACACCGCGCTGTCGTCGAAGGACTTCGCGTCGCGCTGGATCGCGTACGGGCTGTAGACGATGTCGGCTCCGGCCGGAATGCGATAGCCACCGAGTTCGGTGTCCCGTACCGCCCGCCGCGTCAATATCCATACCGCGGGCCACAAACGCATGGTCTCGACCACCACATAGTTCGTGTACCTGAGTGACCGTACGTCCTCGAATGCCACAGGACGGCCGCCGGTGACCGATTCGACTTCCGCGCACACCTTGTCCGCGTGTTCCGGGTGTTCGGCGAGCACCTGAAGCAGCCACATGATCGTGGACGCGACGGTTTCGCCGCCGGGGGTGAGTATCGCGACGACCTGGTCGTGGATCTCCTGTTCCCCGATGGGGTCGCCATTCGCGTCCTTCGCGGCCAGCAATGCCGTCAGCAAATCGTCCGGCTTTTGACCGGATGCCCGGCGTTCGGCGACGATCTCGTCGACCACCCGATGCAGATCGGCCAACGCGCGGTTGAATGCGAGGTTGGCCGGCAGCGGCAGCTTGTACAGGGGGCCCGCGGGTATCACCATCCGCCGGTACATCCCCCGGAAGACGGTCGTGAGGGCGACGCACAGCCGCTCGGCGCGCTCGTCCATGTAGTCGCCGCGCAGCAGACAGCGGGCCGCGATACGCACGGCGACCCGGAAGGACTCCAGCGTGCAGTCGACGGTCTCACCGGGCTGCCAGCGCTCGGCCAGCGCCTGTGCCTCCTCCTCCATGATCGGCCCGTACGCGGGTATCGCGTCGAGCCGGAAGGCGGGCTGGATGATGCGCCGTTGACGCCGGTGCTGCGGGCCGTTGGCGGTGGCCACGCCCTCCTTGCCGACCAGCCCCTCCAGGGACTCCCACAGCGGCCCGGCGATGATGAAGTCGGGGTTGAGGGCCACGGCTCCGGTGAGTTCCGGGGTGGTGGGGGCGTACACCGTCTTGGGGCCGAGCCGCAGGCGTACGACGTCGCCGTGCCGCCGCAGCCCGGCGAGGAAGCTCAGCGGATCACGGGCCAGACGCAGACCGTGGCCGAGGACCGGGACGCCCCCGCCCGCGAGCGGCGGCTCACCCGACCCGGGAGCCACCGTGGCTTCGGTTTTCACGGATTCGACGGTCATTTCTCACCTGCCGCTTCGTTGTTGACGTACGGGGGCGTGGACCGGTCGTCCCAGCTGTCGACCCTGTAACGGCCGGACTCGTGGTGGAACCAGTAGACGGCGCTGAACCAGTTGCGCATATTGCGGACGCAGGCCCGGACGGCGGCGCTCAACTCTTTTCCCCGCACCGTGCCGTCGTCGAGACCGTCGGCGAGAAGGAGGGCGTCTGCCTCGGCCACGAGAAACGCGTCCACGCATTTCCCTATCAGCCTTCGCATTTCCCGGACCGCCTCTTCGAGGGTCAGTCCCTCGTGTTTGATGAGACTGAGGCCGAGATTGTGGACCTCGTCTCCCGCGATTTCCTTGGGGAGCGAGCAGAGGTCGTTGTACCAGGCGGCGAATTCCTGGCTCAGCAGGGCCGCCCGCCGGTATGCCGGATGTTTCCTCACGCCGTCCGGGAGTTCGCGTCCCGCACTCGGCTCCAGCAGATCCGTCCAGATTCGGTGGGCGAAGGTGAGGCGGCGCAGTGCCAGGTATTCCTCGACCGTTGGAATGGTTCCCCTGGTGCGGTTGCGGAATTCCCGGTCGTAGGCCTCGATCACCTCGTGGAAGTGCCCGGCGAACCGGGTGTTCCACGTGTGCGGCAGGAACGAGTACAGCCGCACCATGCAGTCGGCGAAGGCGGCGACCAGCGGATCCTCGTGGTGCAGATGATCCCGTGGGGAGTCGAGCGCCGCGTGCAACCGGAACCTCAGCCGCCGCCACGCGCGCGGACGGCGGTGGACGATGTCGCGGTCGTGCCGGTCGTCCCAGACGAAGAACCACGCGCTGTAGTCCGCTATCGCCTGGAGGACCTCGTCGGGGGCGCCGAGGTAGTACCCCGCCATGAGGTCCGTGTAGCACAATCCGTCGGCATATTCTGCCACCTTGTCCGGCGACATGAGCCGTTTTTCCAGAAGCCAGGTACGGGTCTTCTCCTGGAGCCTGGGCCAATACGGATGCAGTTGCCTGGGAAACGCTGCCTCGATCACCGGGAGAGAGAGCGACGGTGGAACCGCGATCGCCGTCGGCGTCGATGTGGTGCTGTGTGGGAAAGCAGACACGAACAAACCCCTTCCAGCCGCCAGTTGACGCACACCCCTGCCGCTGAACCGGGCGTGCGCCGTTGCGTATCCCCGCACTGCCCATTCAGCACCACAACTGACCATTCTGGGAATGGATTTGCTTCGTTCACTACCCCACGGTGTCGAGATTCTCCCCATGTGTGACACGCTGTGTGGCACGCGAACGGCGCCTGTTCGGGGAGTGATTCCTGAACAGGCGCCGTACGTACGGGGGTTGTGGGACGTCAGTCGTTGGCGACCACGGGGTAGCGGGGCTCGTTCTCGGCCATCTGCCGCAGCGCGTCCTTGCGTTCACGCTTGGAGAGCCGGTCGATGTAGAGGTAGCCGTAGAGGTGGTCGGTCTCGTGCTGCAGACACCGGGCGAAGTAGCCGGTGCCACGGACCTTGACCGGGTTGCCCTTCTCGTCCTGCCCGGTGACCTCGGCGTAGTCGGGGCGGGCGAGCGGCGCGTACGCGGTGGGCACCGACAGACAGCCCTCGTTGCTGTCGTCGAGCCGGCGCTTGTCGGCGGGCAGGTCCACGAGCTTCGGGTTGCAGACGACACCCACGTGCCGCCGGCCCTCGTCGTCCTGGCAGTCGTACACGAAGACCTTCAGGTCGACGCCGATCTGGTTGGCGGCGAGACCGACGCCCTCGGCGGTGCGCTGGCTGGCGAACATGTCCGCGACCAGCTGGTCGAGCTCCTCACCGAACTCGGTGACGTCCTTGCACTCCTTGTGCAGCACGGGGTTCCCGACGACGGTGATGGGCCGCGAGGTGCCGCGCTCACGCCAGGCGTTCTCCCGCTCCTCGGTGTCCTCGGTGTCGATGACGAACCCCTCGTCGTCGACGGGGAGCACGCCCGCGTGCTGCTGATCGGTGTCCTGCTGGGCCATGACCGACGTATGCCTTCCTAAAACAAGAACAGGGGGAAGCTGCGGATACAGGGTACGGCGGTCGCGCCCCGCAGGGGCGCGGGGCTGTTTCGATGTGCGGCTCCGCCGCGTGGGCGCGACAAGCCCCCACCGGGCCCGCACCCGACCAACGACCTAGCAGACCTCTTCCAAATCCCGCCAGTCACGAGAATCCGGGCTGTCCGCAACCCACCCGTCCAACAACCCCCGAACCAGCGAAGCCGGCGCAGCCACCCCGCACTCCCGCTCCGGCACCCACAACTGCCCGTCCGTCCGATGCCCCAACGGCCCGGGATGCCCCGGCTCGCTGTGATCGTGCGGATCGAGGTGTTCCCCGTCGCCCTCGTCGGACGGCATCCGCGACTCGGAACACATCCGGCACAGCAGCCGCACCGAGGAGGACCAGTCCTCCGCCGCGAACCCGGCATCGGCAGCCAGCTGCTCCAGGGCGTCCCGGTCGGCCTCGGTGGCCGCTTCCAGCAGCACCACCCACGTCGGCACCGGCGAGGGCGCCCACAGCTCGATCTCGTCGAAGACGGGGTAGGCGTGGCCCGACACGGTCGTCCGCTCACCGTGCGGCACCCCGTCGTGCAGCACGACCTCGCCCCAGCGCCGCCCGGAGGACGGCAGCGGGATGGACAGCACCTCGATACGGGCGGGGTCGAGCCGCCGCCCCCAGACCACCTCGGCCTCGCCCTCGGGGGACAGCCGTACGGCCGCGCTGCCGAGGTCCATGCCGAGCGGCTCCCCGGACGCCGTCGCCCCTCCCCCGGCCTTCGGCCGGGAGGTGCCGCCAGGCAGCCGCAGCCCGTAGGCCTGCCAGGCGCGCCGGGCCAGCGGCCAGTCCTGGAGCGCGGTCGCGGCGATGCCGACGTTCCACCAGTCGGGCGCCCCGGCCTCCCGGTCCAGCAGCGCCACCGCGCGCAGCCCCGCGGCCCGCGCCTGCTCCCAGTCGTGCCGGAACTTGTGCAGGAGGGCGAGGTTGAACCAGGACTCGGACAGCCATGGCTCCAGGTCCGCGGCACGTGTCAGCAGCGCGCCCGCGTCCTCGTACCGGCCGTCGCCGATCAGCGTGAACGCGCGGTCCGTGGCCTGCCGCCAGGAGGCGGAGGGCCGGTGCCGTCCCTTGCCGAAGATCCTCACGATTCCCGCCTGCCGGTTCCGTCGAGTGGGCTGGCTGTGCCCCCGGACACCCTCTCTCTCGCATCCAACCACGTGTGCTCGGAGGGGCGCTCATTACCCATGGGTTACCCCGTCACGGGCGAGGTCAGACAGTCTCTCGACAGCACCCGGGCCAGCGCCTCCACGACCTCCGGAGCGTAGTCCCCCGCGGTGCCCAGGCGCAGCTCCTCCAGCGCGGTCAGTGGCCCGCCGGGCCCGGCGTCCCGCGCCTTCTCCTCGTAGGCGTTGACGGCCCGCACGATCCGCGCGGCCAGCGGCTGCTCCCGGCAGGGGTCGGCCTGCCGCTCCACGACCACGGCGACGGCCGCGTCGACGCCGGTCTGTCGTACGACGGCCCCGCCGAGCAGCGCGATGCGGCGCTGCTCGGGGAGCGGCAGAGCGGCGGTGGCGCCCGCGGGCACCGGGTCGACGAGGCTGAGCTGTCCGATGTCGTGCATGAGGGCGGCGTACTCCAGGACGGTGAGCTCGGGCCGGGACATCCCCAGGTCGCGCCCGACCTCCCGGCTGAGCGCGGCGACCCTGCGGGCGTGCCCGGCGGGGGTGTACCCGGCGATCTCGGTGGCGCGGGCGAGGGAGGCGATGGTCTGCCGGTAGGTGGAGCGGACGGCGGCGTACCGGCGGACGGAGAGCTGGGTGAGCAGCAGCGGCACCGAGAAGACGGGCAGCGCCCACAGCCCCGCGACGGCGACCGCGAGCGCCATCACGGCCCCGGTGGCGACGACGGCCGACCCGATGCCGAGCAGGGCCCGCAGCTCGTCCCGGAGCAGCGGGCCGAAGGGCCAGCGGGCGCGGGAGTGCGCCAGGGCGGCCGCGAGCACGGCGTCGCACAGCGCGGTCAGCGAGAGCAGGGCGAGCAGGAGCAGGGCGTAGGCGGGGCCGCCCCACTGCGCGAACGTCCCCCGGTTGTAGAGGGGTTGGAAGCACACGGCGGCGAACCCGACGGTGAGCATGCGGCGGGAGAGCTGGTCGGCGGTGGGGCCCTGTCCGCGTCCGACGTGCGGCACGCTGCCGACGAGGGAGGCGGCGAGGACGACGGTGACGGCCTGGGCGGCGCCGTGATGTGTGGGCGCGCCGGCGTTCTCGCCGAGCAGGGCGTACGACAGCGCTCCCGCGGCACCGAGTGGCGCGGCCTCCCGGACGTGGGGGCCGCTGCGCCGGTTGAGCTCACCGACGGTGATCAGCACCCCGAAGGCGAGGGCGGTTCCGCGCTCTTCGAGACCGCTCCAGAGGACGGAGCCGAGGGAGCCGAGGGCGAGGAGGGCGGCGCAGGTGTGGACGAGGGTGAGGAGCGGTGGCCGACGGGGCGTCCTGGGCGCGCTCACCGCCGTACCCCCGACCGCCACGCGGTGGTCGGTCGGGGATGCGGCACGCCGGCCTCGTCCGTCTCGTCGGCGGTGACCGCCGGATGCCAGCCGTGCCGGGACAGGGCACGGACGAGGGCCGTCACCATCCGTGGGTCGAACTGGCTGCCCGCGCACCGCTCCAGCTCCTCCAGCGCGGCACCGACCGGCCGGGCCCGCCGGTAGGAGCGGGTGGACGTCATCGCGTCGAAGGCGTCGGCCACGGCCACCACCCGTGCCGACTCCGGGATCTGACTCCCCATCAGTCCGTACGGGTATCCGCTCCCGTCCAGCCGCTCATGGTGGTGCAGCACGGCGGCCCGGGCCTCCCCGAGGAAGGAGATGCCCCGCACCATCTCGTGTCCGTACTCGGGATGCAGCTCGATGACCCGCCGCTCCTCGGGGGTCAGCGGGCCGTCCTTCCGGAGCAGCCGCGTCGGCACCCCGAGCTTGCCCACGTCGTGCAGGATGCCGGCGAACCGCAGCACCTCGGTGCGGGCGTCGTCCATGCCGAGCTCCCGCGCGATCATCATCGACGCCTGGCCGACCCGCTCACTGTGCCCGCGCGTGTACTCGTCCTTGATGTCGACGGCCTGCACCAGCGCCCGGATGGTGGCCTGATGCGCGGCCCGCTCCCGGTGGTACTGCGCGAACACCCACCACGACACGAACATCGGCAGCAGCACGAGCAACGCGGCGACGGGACCGTAGGGACTGCGCCACAGCACGGCCATCATCAGCCCGGCCAGGCCGTGGACGAGGACGGGGGCGAGGGAGCGGAGAAAGAGCCCGCGCCAGGCCCGCCGTACCGGGATCCGCTCGGCGAGCGCCAGGATTCCGCCGTCCAGCAGGCTCAGCACCAGACAGAAGGCGAGCACCGCGGCCCCAACCGGGACCAGCGCGTACGGGAAGTCGGCGGTCACGACCGCGTCCCGGCCGCCCATCGCCCCGTGCACCCGCGCGGCCGCCCACACGCTCACCGCGAGCTGCGCGGCCCGCCAGATCCGGCGCAGCCCTCGTGGCCGCCGCTCGACCGGGGACAGCAGCGCCCCCGGCAGGGCCACGAGGGCGGCGGCCGGGGGCGGCAGCAGAAAGGCGCCGGCGAGCAGGACGGGATGGAAGGTGCCGGCGAACCGCCAGCGGGCGGCGGCCCGCTCGCATCCGGCGTACAGCGCGGTGAGCAGGGCGACGCCCCACCAGGGGGTGGGGACGGCCGGCAGCGGCAGGAGACAGAGCAGTGCGGCCACGGCGACACAGGCGACGTACGCCCGCACGCGCGCCGGCACCGCCTCCATGTCGCCCCTCCAGCCCAGTTCGCACAGCTGCGAGGAGCCTAGGACGGCGAAGGGGGGCGGCGCGGGGTGATCACCTGCCGATTAGCACGTTCGAGTGAACGACGATCGGACGTCCCGGGAGCCCCGCGGCGGGTGGACCGCTCAGGACTCCTGCGGGGTCACCGGCGAGGCCGTCACGTCGTGCTCCGGCACGGTCTGTCCCGAGCGGATCAGATCGAGCCGCCCCAGGACCTTGGAGCGCAGGTCGCTGGGCACGTCGTCATGGCCGCAGCACCGCTTGACGAGCTTCTTCACGGCCTCTTCGAGACCGTACTTCTCCAGGCACGGCGAGCACTCGTTGAAGTGCTGCTTGAACTTGGCGCGATCGACGTCCGGCATCTCGCTGTCGAGGAACTCGTAGAGATGATCGAGTACCTCACTGCAGTCCGTCTCGTGCGGCTCTCCGCAGCTCATGAGCCCGAGCCTTTCGCTTCGTTCGACTCCCCGGCACCGGCCGGGACGAGCCCGCGCTCGCGCGCGTAGTCCTCCAACATGCCGCGCAGTTGACGGCGGCCGCGGTGCAGGCGGGACATCACCGTACCGATGGGTGTCCCCATGATGTCCGCGATCTCCTTGTACGCAAAGCCCTCTACGTCAGCGAGGTAGACGGCGATACGGAATTCCTCGGGGATCGCCTGCAGCGCTTCCTTCACGTCCGAGTCGGGCAGGTGGTCGAGCGCCTGCGACTCGGCGGAGCGCAGACCGGTCGACATGTGCGACTCGGCCCGGGCGAGCTGCCAGTCCTCGATCTCCTCGGCCGCGGAGCGCTGGGGTTCGCGCTGCTTCTTGCGGTACGAGTTGATGAACGTGTTGGTGAGGATCCGGTACAGCCACGCCTTGAGGTTGGTCCCCTCACGGAACTGGTGGAAGGACGCGTACGCCTTGGCGTACGTCTCCTGCACCAGGTCTTCGGCGTCGGCCGGGTTGCGCGTCATACGCAGGGCGGCCGAGTACATCTGGTCGAGGAATTCGAGCGCGTCCCGCTCGAAGCGCGCGGTGCGCTCCGCCGTGGACTCCGTGCTCGCGCCCTGGCCCTCGGGCTGCTCCGCCTGGCCGTTGTCGGTCCCAGCGTCGATCCCAGTGACCGGACCCACCTCCTCAAGATTCCGGGCAGCAACGAAACCGGTGCCACCGGAATTGGAGGATAGACGACTACCCGTCCCGGCCGCCCCTCGAATCGGGGTGGTCTTGGCCGCATGCAGCACCGTCCAGTCCAGGTCAGCACGGCTGCTACGGCTCGGGCAGAAGGTCGAACCCATGCGGCTGACTTCCTCTCCTACGACGGTCTGCGCTGTTCTTCAGCGCTTCTGTCCGCCTCAACAGAGGTCCGCGGCTCAGCATTCCCGGGGCTTCACCCCAGTGACCCGACCCACTTCACAACCGCGTCCGTGATGACCGTCACGGCCTCGTCCTGGGTGATCTCCGCCCGCTTCGGCACGGCGAAGCCGTGATCGCCGTAGGGCACCTCGACCAGCTCGAAGGATCCGTCCGGGAACTCCTGCGGCTTCCCGAAGGGGTCGTTGCCGCCCTGGACGACCAGGGTGGGCACCCCGGACCCGAGCAGCTCGTCGGCGCGCGACTTCTCCGGCTTGCCGGGCGGGTGCAGCGGGAAGCTCAGGGCGAGGACCGCGGCGGCGCCCAGCTCCACAGCCGTACGGCAGGCGACGCGGGCACCGGCGCTGCGGCCGCCGGAGATCACCGGCAGGCCGGGCCGCGCGAGGGCGGGCCAGATGCCCCGCCATCCCACGTCCAGCGTCTTCGGCGCGGGCGCGAGCTTCTTGCCGGCCACCCGCCAGGGCTGCTCGACCAGGGCGACGGTCACTTCGTGCCGGGGAAGTACCGCGGCGAGCGCCTGGAGGTCCCGTGCCTCGATGCCACCGCCGGCGCCATGGCTGACGGCCAGCACGAGCCGTGGCTGCTTCGCCGGGTGCCAGGTGACGCGGGCGTCCCCGGTCCCGGTGCTGATGATCTCGGTCTTCACACCTGAAGGCTAGAAGAGTGTGCCCTCTTCGGGCCCGTCGAGTTCCTTCAGCAGCTCCGGGCCGTTGTTGCGGACGTTGCTGACGGCGGTGGAGACCGGGTAGGCGCGCATGAGCCCCTCGGGCGGGGCCGCCAGCAGGGAGCGCAGGTCCTCCGGGTCCGTGCGGGACGGGTCGAGCCAGGTGTCCCAGCGGTCCGGGGTGAGCATGAGCGGCATCCGGGGGTGGATGTCGGCGAGGGAGCGCGGGCCGTCGGCCGGGGAGACGCCCAGCGGGCCCGTCTCCGCCTCGGTGGTGATCACGGAGCAGGTCGCCCACCATGCCTGCGGGTGGTCGTCGGGCAGGGTCTTGTCCCGCCAGAACTCGTACAGCCCGGCCATCGCGAACACCGAACAGTCGGCGGGCAGCACGAAGTAGGGCTGCTTGCGCGGCCGCTTCTTCTTTCCCTCGACCTCCAGGTCCCGCTCGCCGGACCCCGTGACCCACTCGTAGTAGCCGTCGGCCGGGATGATGCAGCGCCGGGTGGCGAACGCCCTCTTGTACGACGGCTTCTCGTGCACGGTCTCCGCGCGCGCGTTGATCATCCGGGCCGCGCCCTCGGGCGTCTTCGACCAGCTCGGGACCAGTCCCCACTTCAGCTTCCGCAGCTGCCGAACCGGCCGCGGGTCCTCGACGTCCTTGAGAGGACGGTCGAGGACGGCATAGACCTCCTTGGTCGGGGCCACGTTGTAGTCGGGCTCCAAGGTCTCCTCGGGTTCCCACTTCTCGATCTCAAAGATTCCTGCGAGATCCTCGGGCCCACGACTGGCTGCATACCGTCCGCACATACGTGCCACACTGCCAGACTCCGCACGACGAGAGGGAGCCACCGGGAAACATGGACAGCACCGCATCGACCGCGCTGCCCGACCTCTGGGACCGGCTCATAGGACTGCAACCCGACCCCGATCTGTGGGTGGTGCTGGGCACCATGGTGGCGGCGCTCGCCATAGTGGTCCCCCATACGCTGTGGCGGCTCTCGCGCAACGCCATCACCATCGCCCACGAGGGCGGCCACGGTCTGGTCGCCCTGCTCACCGGACGTCAGCTCACCGGCATACGGCTGCACTCCGACACCAGCGGCCTCACGGTCAGCCGGGGCAAGCCGCACGGCATCGGCATGATCCTCACCGCCGCGGCCGGATACACCGCTCCCCCGCTGCTCGGCCTGGGCGGTGCCGCACTGCTCGCCGCCGGCCGCATCACCCTGCTGCTGTGGGCGGCGACGGCCCTGCTGGTGGCGATGCTGGTGATGATCCGCAACGCGTACGGAGCGCTGACGGTGCTGCTCACCGGCGGCACGTTCGTGGTGGTGTCCTGGCTCGCCGGACCGCAGGTGCAGGCCGCGTTCGCGTACGCGGTGGTGTGGTTCCTGCTGCTCGGCGGGGTGCGTCCCGCTTTCGAGCTACAGGCGAAGAGGGCGCGGGGCGGGGCGGGTGACTCGGACGCGGACCAGTTGTCCCGTCTGACGCATGTCCCGGCGGGCCTGTGGTTGTTCCTGTTCCACGCGGTGAGTCTGTGCTCTCTGATAGGCGGCGGCAGGTGGTTGCTGGAGGTGTGACGCGGTCCCGAAGACGCCCGTCACAGGGGCGGCCGGCCCGACGGCGCCGCACCGGAAACACGACCCCCTACTAAAGTGGCCCCATGGCTTCGAACCCCTCAGACACCGCCCTCTGGCCCGCCCCCCACGCGAGCGCAGCCGTCGACGCGACGGTCCACGTACCGGGGTCGAAGTCAGTCACCAACCGCGCCCTCGTCCTGGCCGCCCTCGCCAGCGAGCCGGGGTGGCTGCGCCGCCCCCTCCGCTCCCGCGACACCCTCCTCATGGCGGCCGCCCTGCGCGAGATGGGCGTGGGCATCGAAGAGGGGGTCGGCCCCGACGGCACCGGTGAGACCTGGCGCGTCCTGCCGGCCGGCCTCCGCGGCCCCGCCACGGTGGACGTCGGCAACGCCGGCACCGTCATGCGCTTCCTGCCGCCCGTCGCCGCCCTCGCCGACGGCGAGATCCACTTCGACGGCGACCCGAGGTCGTACGAACGCCCTCTGCACGGTGTGATCGACGCCCTGCGCGTCCTCGGCGCGCGGATCGACGACGACGGGCGCGGCGCGCTGCCGCTCACGGTGCACGGCGGCGGCGCCCTGGACGGCGGCCCGGTCGAGATCGACGCGTCCTCGTCGTCCCAGTTCGTGTCGGCGCTCCTGCTCTCCGGCCCGCGCTTCAACCAGGGCGTCGAGGTCCGGCACGTGGGCTCGGCCCTGCCCTCGATGCCGCACATCCGGATGACCGTGGACATGCTGCGCGCGGTCGGCGCCCAGGTGGACACCCCGGAGTCGGGCGGCGAGCCGAACGTCTGGCGGGTCACGCCGGGCGCCCTGCTGGGCCGCGACCTGACCGTCGAGCCCGACCTCTCCAACGCCCAGCCGTTCCTGGCGGCGGCCCTGGTGACCGGCGGCAAGGTCGTGATCCCGGACTGGCCGGCCCGCACCACCCAGCCCGGCGACCGGTTGCGCGAGATCTTCACCGAGATGGGCGGTTCCTGCGAACTCACCGAGTACGGCCTGGTGTTCACCGGTTCAGGTGCGATCCACGGCATCGATGTCGACCTCGGCGAGGTCGGCGAGCTGACCCCCGGCATCGCGGCCGTGGCGGCCCTCGCGGACTCCCCCTCCACCCTGCGGGGGGTGGCCCATCTGCGCCTGCACGAGACGGACCGGCTGGCCGCGCTCACCAAGGAGATCAACGAACTCGGCGGTGACGTCACCGAGACGGCCGACGGCCTGCACATCCGCCCGCGTCGGCTGCACGGCGGGATCTTCCACACCTATGAGGACCACCGCATGGCCACGGCAGGCGCGATCATCGGCCTCGCGGTCGAGGGAGTGCAGATCGAGAACGTCGCGACGACGGCCAAGACCCTGCCGGACTTCCCGGACATGTGGAGCGGGATGCTCGGGAGCGAGAAGGCGTAGGGGACACACGCCATGCGCCGCTACGGCAAGCACACCGACGAGGACGACATCCGCAGCCGCCCCAACCGCAAGGGCAACCGGCCGCGCACCCACATCCGGCCCAAGCACGAGGACGCCTCCTGGGGCATGGTCCTCACCGTCGACCGGGGCCGCCTGACCGTCCTGGTCGACGACCGGATCGTGATGGCGATGAAGGCCCGTGAGCTGGGCCGCAAGGCGGCGATCGTCGGCGACCGGGTGGCCCTCGTCGGCGACCTGTCCGGCCAGAAGGACACCCTCGCCCGGATCGTCCGCATCGAGGAGCGCACGTCGGTCCTGCGCCGTACCGCCGACGACGACGACCCCTACGAGCGGGTGGTCGTCGCCAACGCCGACCAGCTCGCCATCGTCACGGCCCTCGCCGACCCGGAACCCCGCCCCCGCCTCATCGACCGCTGCCTGGTGGCGGCCTTCGACGGCGGCCTCACCCCGCTCCTGGTGATGACCAAGTCGGACCTGGCCCCGCCGGACAAACTCCTGGAGCTCTACGGCGACCTGGACATCCCCTACGTCGTCACCAGCCGCGAGGAGCTGGAGAGCGGCGCCGCGGTCGACCGGGTGCGCGAGCAGCTCGACGGCAAGATCACGGCGTTCGTCGGGCACTCGGGCGTCGGCAAGACAACCCTGGTCAACGCGCTGGTCCCGGAGGACCGCAGGCGGCTGACCGGCCATGTCAACGCGGTGACCGGCCGCGGCCGGCACACCACGACGTCGGCGCTGGCGCTCCCTCTGGCGGGCGACGACGGTTGGGTGATCGACACCCCGGGCCTGCGGTCGTTCGGGCTGCACCACGTGGACCCGTCCCGGGTGATCCACGCGTTCCCCGACCTGGAACCGGGCACCGAGAACTGCCCGCGCGCCTGCAGTCACGACGAGCCGGACTGCGCGCTGGACGCGTGGGTCGCCGAGGGCCACGCCGACCCGGCCCGGCTGTACTCCCTGCGGCGGCTGCTCTCGACACGGGAGCGCACGGAGGGCGACTGAGAGAGGGCGCGGGAGGCGAGTGAGACAGGGCGCCGGAGGGGACTGACCTCCGCGTTGTTTGGCTGTACGCGAGTTCGGTAAGTGCATACTCGCACCGAGCCGGGGATGCGGCCGGACATACGGGAGGACAGCACATGGCGTGGCTGCTGGTGGTGGTGGCCGGGTTGCTGGAGACCGGTTTCGCCGTGTGCCTGAAGCTCTCCCACGGTTTCACCCGGCTGGGGCCCACGATCGCCTTCTGTATCTTCGCCCTCGGCAGCTTCGGGCTGCTGACCCTGTCCCTGAGGAAGCTGGACGTCGGCCCCGCGTATGCGGTGTGGACCGGCATCGGCGCGGCGGGCACCGCGATCTACGGGATGGTCTTCCTCGACGACCTGGTGTCGACGCTGAAGATCGTCTCGATCAGCCTGGTGATCATCGGGGTGATCGGCCTCCAGCTCTCAGGCTCGCAGCACTAGGCGGCGGTCACACCGGCTGCCGGTGCAGCGCGCTGCGCACCAGATCCGCGACCCCGCCCTCACCCGGCGAGGCCGCCACGCAGGACAGGGCGAGCCGGACGGCGAGCTCGCAGGAGCGGGCGAGTTCGGGGACGTCCGACTTGTGGACGCCGGGTCCGGAGAGGACGGAGACGGCGCGGTCGCGCACCAGTGCCACGAAGTCGCCGGGTGACGGCAGCTGCCCGTCGGCCCGGCGCTGTGCCGGTACGGCGGAGGAGGACGGCACCGCCGAGAGCGTCGGCGAAGGCAGCCGCTCGCTCCAGCAGCCGGTGAGCATGGCCCGTACCAGCGCGTTCTCCCGGGCGGAGGCGGTGATCCACTCGGCGGTCGCGGTCAGCCGCTCGCGGCCGTCGCCATGTGTGGTGAGCGCCCGGTCGACGCCGACGAGATAGCGGTCGGCCTCTCGTCTCACCAGCGCGCGGGCCAGCCCTTCCTTGCTCCCGAACTCGTTGTACAGCGTCTGCCGGGACACTCCGGCCGTCGCCGCGACATCCACCATCCTCACGGCGGACCATGGCCGACGCGCCAACGCCGCATAAGCGGCGTCCAGCAGCGATTCCCGCGCAGCAGGCATCATCGCCTCCCAGGGAGCAAGCAGCTCTGCGCCCAGATTTGACGCGCGCGGCGGCACTGTCAAGGGTGCGCGGGGGCATGCGCTCACTCATGGGGGGCGCGGGCAACCGCGGGCTCGACCGCGCCACGCCCGCGGCCGCCCCACGAACGGCGGCACCCCCTTCGCACTGTCCACACTGCGACCCTGGTAGCCCCGTACGGGGACCCCCGGATACCGTTCGCAACATGCCGGACTACCTCGACGACCTCCGCCTCGCCCACGTCCTAGCGGACGCGGCCGACGCGACCACCATGGACCGCTTCAAGGCACTGGACCTCAAGGTCGAGACAAAGCCGGACATGACCCCGGTCAGTGAGGCGGACAAGGCGGCGGAAGAACTGATCCGCGGCCACCTCAAGCGCGCCCGTCCCCGCGACGCCATCCTCGGCGAGGAGTACGGCATCGAGGGCACCGGCCCGCGCCGCTGGGTCATCGACCCCATCGACGGCACCAAGAACTACGTCCGGGGCGTCCCCGTCTGGGCCACCCTGATCTCCCTGATGGAAGCGGCGGAGGGCGGCTACCAGCCCGTCGTCGGCGTGGTCTCCGCCCCGGCTCTCGGGCGCCGTTGGTGGGCAGCGAAGGGCCACGGCGCGTTCAGCGGCCGCAGCCTCACCTCCGCCTCCCGACTCCAGGTCTCCAAGGTCGGCAAGCTCTCGGACGCCTCCTTCGCGTACTCCTCCCTCACCGGCTGGGAGGACCAGGGCCGCCTGGGCGGCTTCCTGGACCTGACCCGCGCGGTGTGGCGCACGCGCGCGTACGGCGACTTCTGGCCGTACATGATGGTCGCCGAGGGCGCGGTCGACCTCTGCGCGGAACCGGAGCTCTCCCTCTGGGACATGGCCGCGAACGCGATCGTCGTCACGGAGGCCGGCGGCACCTTCACCGGCCTCGACGGCCGCCCCGGCCCGCACAGCGGCAACGCGGCCGCCTCCAACGGCCTGCTCCACGACGAGTTCCTGGGGTATCTCAACGAGCGTTGCTAGGGGCGCGGAGCACTTCCGGAGAACACATCTGAGCGCGCACGCCCTCAATCGGCGGCGCGCGCCCTCTTGTTGACCCCCGCTTTACCTGCGACTCTGAGGGGACCCTCATTTGTGAACTTGTGAACCAATGAACGAACTCATTGGTTCCACAGGAGGTGACTGCGAACCCATGCTCGTCCGCGACGCCATGAGCACGGTGGTCCTCACCATCGGCCCCGCCCACACGCTCCGCCAGGCCGCCGCCCTGATGTCCGCCCGCAGGGTGGGCGCGGCCGTGGTCCTCGATCCCGACGGCACCGGCACCGGCACCGGCATTCTGACCGAACGCGACATCCTGAACTCCGTCGGACTGGGCCAGAGCCCGGACACGGAGTACGTCCACGCCCACACCACGACCGACGTCGTCTTCGCCACCCCGGCCTGGACCCTGGAGGAGGCCGCGCAGGCGATGGCCCACGGCGGCTTCCGGCACCTCATCGTCCTGGACCACGGCGAGCCCGCGGGCATCGTCTCGGTCCGCGACATCATCCGCTGCTGGGCGCCCGCACGGCAGCGCGTACCGGCCGGCACCGGTTCAGCGCATTAGACCCGGTCCAATTCGAGCAGCCCTCCAAACTCACACCCGTTCGGATTCTGGTCTCCAGCTGTTAGTCTGGAGCGCATGAGCGACCTTTTGGAACGACTGCGCGGCCGCGGATGGCGGATGACCGCACAGCGGCGCGTCGTGGCCGAGGTCCTCGACGGCGAACACGTCCACCTGACGGCCGACGAGGTCCACGCACGCGCCGTGGCCAAGCTGCCCGAGATCTCCCGGGCGACCGTCTACAACACGCTGGGCGAGCTGGTCTCCCTCGGCGAGGTGCTCGAAGTCGCCACCGACAAGCGCGCCAAGAGGTACGACCCGAACGCCCACCGGCCCCACCACCACCTGGTGTGCGCCCAGTGCGGCGCCATCCGGGACGTGCACCCCACGGGCAACCCGCTGGCCGAGCTGCCCGACTCGGAGCGCTTCGGCTTCACCGTCTCGGGCGTCGAGGTGACGTACCGCGGCGTGTGCCCGAACTGCGCCGCGGCGTAACAGCCTTCACCGAAGCCCCGGCGTCCCTGGTGGACGCCGGGGCTTCGTGCTGTCCACAGCCATTCACACGGTCCATGACCTTCCTGAATCGGCCGTCCGCCCCGCTCCGTCGACGCCCTCGGCCCGCTCGACCTCAGCGTCGCGCCCGGCGAGTTCGTCTGCCTGGTCGGCCCCTCGAGCTGCGGCAAGTCGACGCCGCTGCGCATCACCGCGGGCCTGCTCCGCCCGAGCACGGGCACCCTGGAGATCCGCACGACCACGGCCCGCCCGGCCGCCACTCTGGGGTCACCGCCCATGAAAACACCGAGGGCCGGAACCCTTTCGGATTCCGGCCCTCGGCCTTCAGTAGCGGGGACAGGATTTGAACCTGCGACCTCTGGGTTATGAGCCCAGCGAGCTACCGAGCTGCTCCACCCCGCGGCGATGAATGCAACGTTACGTGAAGAGAGAGTCCAGAGGCAAATCGCTTGTTCGCCGACGCCCCCACGGCGCATCGCTACGCCGACAGCTCCTCACGCAGGGCGTCCCGCAGCCGGGCCGCCCGCTCGGAGACCTCCGCAGGTCCCAGGGCCACCGCCCGGTCGGCCCACCGCTGCCCCTCGGCCAGTTCGCCCCGACGCGCGTAGACCAGGGCCAACCGCAGCGCCGCCCGTCCGTGCCCCGCGTCGGCCGCCCGGGCCCACCACACGGCGGCCTCCGGCTCGCTCCCCTCCCGGGCGAGCAGCAGCCCCAGGTTGAACGCCCCGTTGCGGGAGCCCGCCTCCGCGGCCTCCCGGTACCACCGGGCCGCCTCCACGACATCGCCCCGCGCGGCGGCGAGCATGCCCACCCGCACCTGCGCCCGGCGGTGCCCCTGGGAAGCCGCCCGCTCGTACCACTCCTCGCACTCGCTCTTCTCCTCGTGCACGGGCTCTCCGAGCGAGTGCGCGGGCACCGGCGGCCGCCGGGCGTCCAGCACGGTCGCCAGCCGGTACGCGGCCTCCGCGCTGCCACCTCCCGCCGCACACCGAAGGTGGCGCTCCGCCCCAGCCTCGTCGCCGTCCCGCAGCCGCGCGATGCCCACCTGGAGCGCCGCCTCGGTGTGCCCGGCGGCGGCGGCCCGCTCGTACCACCGCAGGGCGACGGCCTCCTCGCCCCGCCCGGCGAACAGGATGCCGAGGTTGAACGCGGCGTCCACGCTCCCGGCCTCCGCGGCCTTGGAGAACCATGGCTCGGCCCCGGCCGTGTCCCCGCCCTGGAGCAGCAGGATGGCCAGCGCGTTGGCCGCCTCCCGGTGTCCGGCGTACGCGGCCCGTCGGTACCACTGCTCCGCCTGCGCGGTCCGTCCCTGCTCGGCGCAGAGCAGTCCGAGGTTGTACGCGCCGTTGTCGTCGCCCGCGTCCATCGCGGCCCGGTACCAGCGCTCGGCGGTCTGCGGCTCGCCGCGCTCGGCGTGCAGGGCGCCCAGCGCGTTGGCCGCGTTGCCGTCGCCGTCCTGTGCGGCGCGCAGCCACCAGACGGCGGCGCTCTCGGTGTCCCCGGCGTCCCGCAACAGGAAGCCGAGGGCGCAGGCGGCCCGCGCCTCGCCGTCCTTGGCGGACGTCAGATACCAGCGCCCGGCCTCCTTGAGCGCGCCGCGCCGCTCCAGGATCGCCCCGAGATGCAGCGCCGCCCGCCGGTGACCGCGTGCGGCGGCCTGCCGGTACCACTGCTCGGCCTCGGCTCCGGCCCCGTCGTCGTCCCCGACGTGTCCTTCGGCCAACCGGCGGTCGAGTGCGCGGGCCAGCCGATAGGCCGCCTCCCGGTGCCCCCGCTCGGCGGCGATCCGCATCCACTGCTCGGCGCCGGCGTCCCCGCGGTGCTCCAGCAGGTCGGCGAGTGCGTAGGCGCCCAGCGCGTGCCCCTGCTCGGCGGACTGGCGCAGCCAGTACTCGGCGGCGGGCTCGTCGCCCCGCTCCCGGTGGTGGCGGCCCAGCGCGTGTGCGGCCGCGGCGGACCCGGCGACGGCGGCGATCCGCCACCAGCCGGCGGCGTCGTCGGCGTATCCGCGCTGGTGCAGCAGAACGCCGAGGTTGTTGGCGGCGGCCCGGTCGCCGGCGGCGGTGGCGGCACGCAGATGGGGCTCGGCTCCGTCGAGGTCGCCGCGGCGCAGCAGAAGGGCGCCGAGGACGCTCATCGCCTCGACGTCGCCGGCCTGCGCGGCCAGGCGCTGCCGTGCCTCCTCGGCAGCCTCACCGGTCTCGTCCCGGTCCATGGGCTGCGACAAATCGCCCGTCGACTCCGAAACATCGGCAGGCTGCACAAAACGCCCTGTCTCCAACAGAGTTGCCTTGTCCCCCATAACGTCCATCGTCGCACCACCATCAACCTGGGTACACCTGGTATACCGCAGCCATTGAGGTCACTTCAGCGTTTTGTCGACATGCCCACAGAGAGACAAGTCAAACACGGCACCCCCCAACTCCCCGAGGCGGCACGGCCGTCGCGGCGACCGGTACATGCGTTCGCACATCACGAAGGCCCGGATCCTCTAGAGGATCCGACCGCCAGGCGCGACGCCGACCATCGACACGTCCAGCGCGTCCAGGAACATCGCGGCGCACAGCACCAGCAGGGTGCCCCAGAGCCTGGGTGTCCAGCGGACC